>CAZOBJ010000088.1:0-13505 GCA_964577825.1 uncultured Planctomycetales bacterium | reverse complement strand
CCCTCGATCAGCCTGGAGACGATGAATTCGTTGAATCGGCTCGCCACCAGGGCGAATCGCGTCTCTCCGGCGATCAGCTTGCCGCTGAGTATCCTGCCCATGTCCGTCTCCTCCGCCCGCAGACCCGGTTACGCGTCCAGCAAATGACCCAGCTTGGTCCGCTTCGCGTCCAGGTACTGGCGGTTCGTGTCCTTCACTCTCGTGACCAGGGGCACGCGCTCCACGAGCTCCAGGCCGTAGCCCTGCAGCCCGGCCACCTTGCGCGGATTGTTGGTCATCAGCCGAATCGTACGCAGCCCGAGGTCCGCCAGGATCTGCGCCCCCAGACCGTAGTCGCGCAGGTCCGCGGGAAAGCCCAGGCGCACGTTCGCCTCGACCGTGTCGAGCCCATGCTCTTGCAGCCCGTAGGCACGCAACTTATTGGGTAAGCCGATCCCCCGGCCCTCCTGGCGCATGTACACGATGGCGCCTTCGCCCGCTTCCTGCACGAGCCGCATGGCCGCGCGCAGCTGCTCGCCGCAGTCGCATCGGCACGATCCGAACACGTCTCCGGTCAGGCACTCGCTGTGGACGCGCACAAGCACCGGGTGATCCAGCGCAGAAGCGCCCGGCGCGAGCGCGCCGCGCGTAAGCGCCAGGTGATGCTCGTTCGGAAACAGGATCGACTCGTAGCAGTGCAGCGCGAACTCGCCGATCTCCGTGGGCAGATTC
This sequence comes from uncultured Planctomycetales bacterium, assembly GCA_964577825.1. Classification (GTDB taxonomy): domain Bacteria; phylum Planctomycetota; class SZUA-567; order SZUA-567; family JAFGNG01; genus CAZOBJ01. The sequence continues at coordinate 12,794 of CAZOBJ010000088.1, read as the reverse complement.
ACCGACTGCGTGCAGGCGACCAGCTTCTCGCGTTTGCGCCGATATGCGATGAGGTCCGCGATGCTGCAAAGCGCGATCCCATGCTCGGCGCAGAAGCTCTCCAGCTGCGGAAGCCGCGCCATGGTGCCGTCCGGGTTCATGATCTCGCAGATAACCCCGGCCGGCCGCAGGCTCGCCAGGCGCGCGAGGTCCACCGACCCCTCCGTCTGGCCCGCGCGCACGAGCACCCCGCCCCGTCGCGCACGGATGGGCTGCACGTGCCCGGGCCGCACCAGGTCCACAGCCCGCGCGTCCGCGCGCACGGCTGTGCGGATGGTGTGGGCCCGATCCGCGGCACTGATGCCGGTCGTCACCCCATGTCGCGCCTCGATGGTGACCGTGAACGCGGTCCCGAAGGTGGCCTCGTTGTCGGCAACCATCTGCGGAAGCTCAAGCTGGCGGCAGATGTCCTGGTCCAGGGCCAGGCAAATCCATCCCCGGCCGTGCGCGGCCATGAAGTTGATGTGGTTAGGGGTGACCTTCTCAGCGGCGACGAGAAGGTCTCCCTCGTTCTCGCGACGGTCGTCGTCCACGAGCACGACCATGCGGCCGGCAGCCACCTCGCCGATGACGTCCTCGATCGGGGTGAACGGCATCCCCGCCTCCTACAGTGACCCTGACACAACCGGTTGTGCCGGAAATAGTAGCGGCCGCCTCGCAGGTGTCAAGCGAAACCGAGTGCGCCGCGCCGAGGATCAGCTCAAACGCTCACGCAGCGCGGCGAGTTCCTGGCGCAGCTTGTCCGGAAGCCGCGGCCCGATCGAGCCAAAAAACTCGTCGATCTGCTCGGCCTCGGCACGCCAGGCGTCTCGGTCGATGGACAGAAGCTCCTCCATGGCCTGATCCGAGACGTCCACGCCGTCCAGGTCGATGTCCTTGGGTCGAGGCATGCGCCCGATGGGTGTGTCGATGGCGCCCGCCTCTGCGCTGCATCGTCCCACCACCCAGTTGAGCACGCGCAGGTTCTCTCCGAATCCGGGCCATAGGAACTCGCCATCCTCGCCCGTTCGGAACCAATTGACGTGAAAGATCTTCGGCGGATGAGCGATCCGTTCGCCCATGGTCAGCCAGTGGCGGAAGTAGTCGCCCATGTTGTACCCGGTAAAGGGGCGCATGGCCATCGGGTCGCGGCGCACCTCCCCCAGCTTTCCGTACTGGGCCGCGGTGCGCTCCGAGGCCATGGTGGCGCCGACAAAGGTCCCATGCTGCCATCCGAAGCTCTCGTACACGAGCGGCGCCAGGTGCGCGCGCCGCCCGCCCAGGATGATGGCACTAATCGGCACGCCCTGCGGGTCCTCCCAGTGCGGCGAGACGCACGGTACCTGGCTGAGCGGCGCGGTGAACCGGCTGTTCGGGTTGGCCGCAGGAATGGGGCGCCCTTCTTCGTCGCACATGCCGGGTTCCCATCGGCCCCCGCGCCACTCCGTGCAGGCGGCGGGCGGATCGTCGTCATGGCCCTCCCACCAGACCGTTCCGTCGTCGCGCAGGGCCACGTTCGTGAAGATCGTGTTGCGTTGGACCGCGGCCATGGCGTTCGGATTCGTTTTCTCGCTCGTGCCCGGCGCCACGCCGAACATCCCGTACTCCGGGTTGATGGCCCACAGCCGACCGTCCTGGCCGATGCGCATCCAGGCGATGTCGTCGCCTACGGTCCAGACCTTGTATCCCTTCTCGCGCAGCGCGTCCGGGGGCACGAGCATGGCCAGGTTCGTCTTGCCGCACGCGGATGGGAACGCGCCGGCTACGTAATGGGTCTCGCCGTTGGGCGCCTCGATGCCCAGGATCAGCATGTGCTCGGCAAGCCACCCCTCCTGCTTGGCCAGATAGCTCGCGATGCGCAGGGCCATGCACTTCTTGCCCAGGAGCACGTTGCCGCCGTATCCCGAGCCGACGCTCCAGATCGTGTTGTCTTCCGGGAAATGGAGGATCAGCCGCCGGTTGATGTCGCGCTCCGCCTTGCCGTGCAGGCACTTGGTGAAGGTCCCGTGCGTACCCAGCGCCTCCAACACGGGCGTACCCATCCTGGTCATGATGCGCATGTTCAGGACCACGTAGATGCTGTCGGTCAGCTCCACCCCGATCTTCGACGACGGTCCGCCCAGCGGTCCCATGCTGAACGGGATCACGTACATCGTGCGTCCGCGCATGGAATCCTTGAAGATGGCCCCGGCTTTCTGGTAGCCCTCTTCGCGGGGCATCCAGTTATTGATCGGCGCGGCGTCCTCCTGCCGGTCCATGCAGATGAACGTCAGGTTCTCGGTGCGAGCCACGTCGTTGAGCGCAGTCCGGTGGTACACGCATCCGGGCAGCCGCTCTTGGTTAAGGGGCAACAGCTCGCCCGTGGCCATGGCCTCGCGGGTCAGGCGATCGCGTTCCGCCTCGGACCCATCGCACCAGTGGATGCGGTCCGGGCGGCACAGGGCGGCCATCTCTTCCACCCACTTGGTGAGTTCCTGGTGCTGAGTCATCAACGATCTCTCCCGGTTCGCAGACCAACCGCGTCTGTCCGATGCATGCACAAAGGCCCCGCACACGAAGCGCAGGACTACTCGAAGCGGTCATCCCACGCGGGTTTCCTTGTGAGGGAACTAGGATAGGCGTCGACTTCTTCAAGCGCAACCATTTTCCCCAGGTCTCCCTGCAACTCCTCGTCGGTCTCTGTTTGATCGCCGGAAACTCTTGCGTTTGCCAGGAAATCTCGTATGTTTGCGGAGGAAATTCCGGATCGGGTCGGGTGGGGCGTCCCGATCGTCGGGAGGGCTGCATGTCTGCGCCTGACGAGCAGAGGCATTCCGATCAGGTCGGGCGTGGTTCACAACCGCCAGATGAGGCGTCGATCGAGCAGCAGGAGCCCGCGCCCCTGAACGTCGGCGAGTACGAAGACGACGACGAGCTGGAAGGCCTGGACGTCGCCACCAAGGTGCAGGCTCTCGCCGATACGGTGGAGATTCCGGCGAGCTTGGAGCAGGCCCTCCAAGCGCGCTTGGCCGTGGGCGCCCGTATTGTCAAGCTTCAGGACCAGCGCAAGGACATGCAGGCCCGCCGCAACCTGCCCGATGACGTCAAGCGCGAGCTACGCCGACAGGATCGCGAGGCCCGCGACCTCCCGTCCGCGGACGAGGCTCGTGCGCGCCAAGCGAATCTCCGCGAGCGGCTCAAGTCAGGCGTCAAGCAGCGCGAGCAGCAAGGCCCCTCCCTTGGCAAGGAACTCGCAGAAGCTTACCGCCTGGCTACCCGGCAGTGGGAGCTGTTGATCGAGCGAGAGGAGACCGGCCCGGCGCTCATGCGCATGGCCGCGGAGGTGGTCAAGTCCGAGCCCTTGTACACGCTGCTTCGACAATGCGCGATCCAGGCTGATGACCTGTACGGGTGGGCGGTGGCGGCCCGGCTTCTCGAGAGCATCCAGGCTCGAGAGACTGAGGCCCTTCGCGGCGTGCGTGCCGCCCTGCAGGAGAATGAGGCCAGCCGTAGCAAGGGCATCCGTGGCCTGCTCTCGCGCAGAGGAGAGTTCAAGGAAGCCGAAGCGCGTTACCAACATGACGAGGCGGGGCACGTAGCCATCCTGGCGGCCGTCAATGACGAGCTTCGCAGCCTGGACCGCATCCTGTCGGCGTGCTTCTGGCGCGTATACGAGAACGCAGCGGCGCTGCTCGTCGAGGACACAGACCTCGATGCCACTCAGGAGGCGCACCTGCGCGCCTGCCTGCGGTACGGAATGATCGGCGCCTCGGAGTGGTTTCTGTCCCCGGATTTCGCCGAGCACCTCTTGCAGGACGCCGCCCAGCACCGTCAGGGCTGGGACTATGCCATGTCCGCCACCCATGTACTATATGCCGACGAGTACATGGAGGCCATTGCGCGCGGGTACATCACGCCGTCCATCGACGAGGACCTGGAGCTCAACCAACGCCACAGCGAGGCATGGAAGGCCGACAAGGCCTGGCGCAGGATCGTATTCCTGAAGACGCGAGAGCCCGCCCTGCACGAGCTCGCCAAGACGCTGCGCGTGCGGGCCCAGTCTCTGCGCGAGGAGCGTGCTGAGGCCGAGGCGCAGCGCCGCAAGCTCGTCCGCAGCGCACCCGACTACAAGCGCCGCTACCAGGATCTGAGCAACCAGGCGCAGTCCGCCCGCGTGGAAGCGGCGCGCATGGACCGGGCGGTGGCGCACATCAACGACCGATTCCTGCCCGAGCTTGCCGAGGCTCGTGACACCGCGCGCAGGCGGCTGGCGGCTGCGCAGGCGCAAATCACCTCCGAGTCACTTGTGCGCAAGGAAGCGCGCGCCATCCATCGCGTCTCGCGGCTGTGCGCAAAGCTCAAGGACCCCTTCCCCGCTTTCTCGTTGCGAGACAACTACAGGCCACAGGCGGGCACGATCAACAGCCGTGAGGAGATTCTGCGCGCGCTCGCAGACATCGAGGCGCGCGACACCACGATCTTCAAGGACCCCCTTCTGCCGGTGCGCAAGCCGAGTCAGCGCATCCACCTGCGCTTCTCTCCGGTGGTGCTCCTGGCCCCGGCGTGCGGGTTCATGGGCTATGCGTGGAACCCCCGCAGCCGGCCCGAGCGCGGGCGGCTTGTCGTGCCCGCGTACATGCTCCGGCCCGGGCTGCGCGAACGGATTCTCCACAACCTGCTCGCCGACTTCCGGTGGGATACCAGCAAGGCGAGCGCGGGCGTGGACCTGATGACGAGCGACACGCTCGTCGCAGCGTACGCCACCGTGCGTTGGGAGTACCGTCGCAAGAACCGCGAGACCCGCGAGAAGGCGGCCATCTACTCCGAGGAGAACGACCGCCGCAACTGGCGTCGCCACTATGCCCTATACCTGCAGAGCGCCCATGAGGGCGGCAAGCGTCTGTTCCACAAGTGTCGGGAGTGCTATGAGGCGGCGATCAAGTATCTGGGGCTGCCCGAGGGTGTCGAGCGACTGAAGCGCTGAGCGTCTATTGTCCGCACCATCGTCTCGTTGAGGAGAGACCGCAATGAAGGATGCAACTCGGATTCTCACTCGGCATCCAGAGAACCCGCTCATCTCGCCTGAGGACATCCCCTGCGGTGCAAAGCAAGTCTTCAATCCCGCTCCCGCGCGCCACGAAGGCAAGACGATTCTCCTGTTGTCCGTGCTCCCGTGGAAGACCGATCACCTCGGGGATACCTGGCTCGCCTGGAGCGACGACGGAGTGCACTTCACCGTGGAGGAGAAGCCCTTCATCGAGCTCGCCAGCCGGCCATTCCCCTACTCCATGGTGTCGCGCCATATCATCGACAATCGGCTTACCAAGATCGACGACACCTACTACATCCTCACGCCTGTGGGCGGCGGATATACTGGCCCCAGCGGCGTGCTTGGAAAGACCAGAGACTTCAAGACGTACGAGCCCGTCGAGATCATCTGCCCGCCTCCGGAGCGAGGTGCTTCGCTCTTCCCGGAGAAAATCGGCGGCAAGTACTACAAACTGGACCGCCCCGGCGCCGGTGAGGGCGCGCGCGGTTCCATCTGGCTCTCGTCGAGTCCGGACCTTGTCCACTGGGGATGCTTCCGGCCCCTCTTGATGGGCGGATGGAGCCACTGGAATGCCTACAAGATCGGGCCTACGCCCCCGGTGCGCACGCACGAAGGCTGGCTCGTCATCGTGCACGGGGTGTCCGTGCCCTGCGACGGACCGCACTACGCCATCGGCGCGATCCTGCTCGACATCGAGGACCCGCTCAAGATCGTCGGGCGGACCTACAGCACGCTCCTCCATCCGGAGGCCGAGTACGAGGTCAATGGCTGGGTGGACAACGTGGTATTCCCGTGCGGGGCCATTGCGGATGCCGAGGCGGATGAGCTCTGGCTCTACTACGGCGGCGCGGATACGCGCATCTGCCTGGCTACGGGCTCGCTCTCCGAGGTCCTGGACGCCTGCAAGCAAGAGATCTAGAAGGCCTCTGGAGCCTGGGGAGCGAGGCGGGCCCTGAGATGCTCAGCCCACCGGCGCAACCTGATTCACATGCCCGCAGGCCTGCTCCACGGCCTGGGCCGCGGCCAGCACGCGTGCGTCGTCGAACCGCCGCCCCATGAGCTGCACGCCCACGGGCAGACCCTCCGCCTCGCCGCAGGGCACGCTCACGGCCGGGATGCCGGCCAGATTGACGCTGACCGTGTACACGTCGGACAGGTACATGGCCAGCGGATCGTCCATCTTTTCGCCAAGCCGGAACGCGACCGTGGGGCTGGTGGGCGCGGCGAGCACGTCCACGTCCTGTAGCGCGTTCTCGAAGTCCTGCGCGATCAGCGTACGCACGCGCGACGCGCGCAAGTAGTATGCGTCATAGTATCCGGCCGAGAGCACGTAGGTGCCGAGCATGATGCGGCGCTTCACTTCCGCGCCGAACGCCTGGTCGCGCGTCTGCGCCATAAGTGATTCCACGTTCGCCGCGTGCGGACTGCGGTGACCATAGTGGACCCCATCGTACCGGGCCAGGTTGCTGCTCGCCTCGGCGGTGGCCACGATGTAGTAGACTGGAATCGCCTGCGCGAGATGCGGCAGGTGCACCTCGCGGACCTCGGCCCCGCGATCCTCCAGGGCCTGGATGGCCCCGCGCACCGCCTGGCCGACCTCAGGGTCCAGGCCCTCGCCGAAATACTCCATCGGCACGCCTACGCGCCATCCGCTGTCGGATCGGTCGAGCTCGGCCTGCAGCTCGGGGATCGGTTGCTCGGCACTCGTGGCGTCGCGCGGATCGTGGCCGGCCACCGCCTCCAGACACAGCGCGGCATCGCGCACCGTACGCGCGAGCGGGCCGATCTGGTCAAGACTCGAACCGAACGCCACAAGCCCGTATCGGCTCACCATCCCGTAGGTGGGCTTCGCGCCCACGCACCCGCAGAAGCTCGCGGGCTGGCGGATGGATCCGCCCGTGTCCGACCCGAGCGCCAGCGGCACAAACCCCGCCGACACGGCGGCCGCCGATCCGCCCGAGCTGCCGCCGGGCGCATGGTCCGCGCCCCAGGGATTGCGGGTGCGACGTAAGGCCGAGGTCTCGGTGCTGCTGCCCATGGCGAACTCGTCCATGTTCGTCTTGCCCACGATCACCGCATCCTCGGCGCGCAGTCGCTCCACCACATGCGCGTCATACGGCGGACGGAAGGTCTCCAGCATCCGGCTCGCGCAGGTCGTGGGCGCGCCCTTTGCGCACAGGTTGTCCTTGATGGCTACCGGCACGCCGGCAAGGCGACCGAGGGGCCCGCCTTGAGCCGCCTTGCGGTCCACCTCCTCCGCGGCCGCGCGCGCGCCTTCCGGGTCTGTATGCAGAAATGCCCCGACCTGCGGGTCGTATGCCTCGATGCGCGCGAGGCACGCCTCCACCACCTCGCGCGCCGACAGGCTTCCCGCGACAATCGCCTCGCGCACCTCGCAGGCTGTCAGGCTGGTCGGATCCATGCCGCCCTCAGGCTCCGACAAAGGCTTCGGTCAATGCTCGACCACGCGCGGAACCACGAACCCCGCCCGGTCGCGCTGGGGGGCGTTGGCGAGCGCTTGGTCTACGGACAGGGACTCCCCGGCGGTGTCGGCTCGGAACACGTTGCCCCGGGCCGCTGCGCTGATAAAGGGCTCCACCCCCTCCACGTCCACGGTCTGCAGCTGCGCCACGTACTCCAGGATGCGCCCGAGCTGCTCCTCGAAGAGCGCCTCTTCCTCCGGGGAGAGTGCCAGCCGTGCGAGCTCGGCGCAGTGGCGCACATCGTCACGCGAGATGGTCATGCGCCCAGCCTCCTCATGCCACTACAGTCCATGGGCGATCCGCGTGACGTAGCGTTCGGGCGACCCCGCCTCGCGCATGCGTTCCTGCTCGGCTTCTATGTCGTACGGCAGCCGCACCACGGTGAAGGTACCCGCCGCGCGGTCGTAGACTCCATAGGAAGCCAGGGGTACGCGGTCTCTGGGCTGGCCCACGGCGCCTGGATTCAGGAGGTACTGCTCGCCCGGGTCCAGCTCCACCGTCCGGGTTTCTTCGAAGTCGCGATCCACCTCCTTGGCGTGCAGGACCATGGGGATGTGCGTGTGTGCGAACAGGCACACACGCGCGTTCGGGTGGCGGGTGCGCAGGATCTCCTGATTGAGCGCGGACGCCTTGGAGGTCAAAATGTAGTGGTCGCGCCCGGTCAGCGCGCCGTGCACGAGCACAACCTCCTCGTCGATTTCCTCACGGATGGGCAGGTCCATGAACCAGTCCACTTCCTCTTCGGTCAGAGCGCGCAGTTCTCGGTCCAGGGTCGCCTGGAGCTCGGGGCGCATCTCCGGGTCGCGCGGCGGGCGCAGATTCCCGTCGTGGTTGCCCTGCACGGACGCTACTCCGCGCATGCGCAACAGCCGCAGGCACTGTGCGCCCGCCGGACCGTAACCAACGGTGGCGCCCAGGTTCCAGATCGTGGAAACCCGCTGGCGATCCATGTTTGCGAGCACCGCTCGCAGCGCGGTATAGTTGCCATGCACGTCGGCGAGCACCCCAATGCGGTCGTCCATGGCGGTCTCCCTGGGCGAATGGGCCAATCGCCGCTCGCGTACCTGGGCACAGCGGCCATCTGGCGAGGCCGCTTCGGTATAGCCGGGGCCCGCGCGCCTGTCAAGCCCGCTGATCGAACGACAGCCGCCGGTCTTGACACCTAGCACAGAGCTTGGTAGAGTGGCATTCTGATTGATACCTGAGGCGACGTAGCCAAGGGGTAAGGCGAGGGTTTGCAAAACCCTTATACGGCGGTTCGAATCCGCCCGTCGCCTCCATTTGCTTCCCATGCCGATACTGTTGCCCCTGCCTCGCGAGATTCCCGCGCGGGTTGTATCATCGAAACGGGTAGACGAAGCCCACGTGCGTGGTATGCTGCATCCTGCGTGGACCGGCCCAACGCAACGAGCCCGATAGAGATACGGTCCTCCACACGAAAGGCGTGCGCGCTCCGGCGGCCAGTAGCCCCGCAGAAGCAACAGCGCCTTCGCAACATGCTGTGAGAACACGATATGCAGACATCCGACGACGTACTGCGTGTGAATCGGCGCGTAGCCATCCCCTTGCGCGAGATCCGATTCGAGACCGCGCACGCGGCCGGGCCTGGCGGGCAGAACGTGAACCGCAGGCTCACCCAGGTGACCGCGTGCCTCCCGGTGTCGACGAGCTCGTCGCTAACTGCCGCGCAGCGAGCTCGGGTGACCGCTGCATTGCGCAACCGGATCAACGCGGCCGGGGACCTGCGCGTAACGGCCCGCTCGGCCCGCACCCAGGCGCAGAATCGCCGGCGGGCCCTGAATCGGATGCGCGAGCTCCTTGCGCAGGCCCTCAAACCTGTCAAGCGGCGCAAGCGCACCCGCCCCACCCGCGCGGCGCGCGAACGCCGCCTCCGCGCCAAGAAGCGCCGGTCCGCCCTCAAGCAACAGCGCCGGGCCGGCTGGGATGAGACCTGACTCTTGCAAAACGGATCGATTCCGGTAGGCTCTCTGTCCTCGCATTCGGCCGCCAGGGCCCGTCGGCCCACGTGAGCAGGAGACCACGCATGGACTACGAGTCGTTCGTAGATGAACAGGTCAGCGCGATTCGAGAGGCCGTGGGCGACGCCACGGCCATCAACGCGGTCAGCGGAGGTGTGGATAGCTCCGTCGTGACCGCCCTGGGGCACAAGGCCCTGGGCGAGCGACTCAAGACCGTGTTCGTGGACAATGCGCTCATGCGCGAGGACGAGGCGGACAGCGTTGTGCGCACGTTCCAGGACCTCGGAATCCCCGTGGAGGTCGTGGACGCGCGCGAGCAATTCCTCGACGCGCTCAAGGGCCTCACGGACCCGGAAGAGAAGCGTCAGGCTATCACCAGCACGTTCTACCGAGACGTGTTCGGCCACCTCATGCGCCAGAGCGGCGCGCAATGCCTGCTCCACGGCACGATCCTCACGGACATCGAGGAGACCGTGGCTGGCATCAAGCGGCAGCACAACATCCTCTCGCAGCTGGGCATCGACCCGGAGGCCGAGCTGGGATACAAGGTCATCGAGCCCCTGGCCACCTTGCGCAAGGACGACGTGCGCGAAGTCGGCCGCATTCTGGGGCTGCCCGAACACGTGGTGTGCCGCATTCCCTTCCCCGGCCCGGCGCTTGCGACTCGGATCGTGGGCGAGGTGACCGAACCGCGACTGGAGACCGTGCGCGCGGCGACCGCGATTGTGGAAGAAGAGCTCGCGCACACCGACGCGTTCCAGTACATGGCCGTCCTCCTCAACGACAAGGCCACCGGCATCCGCGACAACAAGCGCGAGTACGGGGGCATCATCGTGGTGCGCTGCATTCACAGCGTGGACGCGCGCACGGCCACGGTGGTGGAGCTGCCGTGGCTCACGCTCCATCACGTTTCCGAGCGCATCACCGCTCTGCCCGGAGTCAACCGCTGCCTGTACGACCTCACCCCCAAGCCGCCCGGCACCATCGAGTACGTGTAGGCGCGGCCGCGTCTGTTCTCACGCGGCCAACGTGCCCGTCTGCGGCGCAGAATTGAGATCTTGTCGGCCGCGATGACGGTACGCCCGCACCGCCAGGAGCATGACGTACGCGGCCAGGGCCGAGTACCCGAGGTGCAGGATCGTGCCTGACAGGTCCTCGACCCACACCGCGAGCGGGTACCCCAAGGTGAAGAGTACGTGCAGGCTTGCGGACTGCACTCCGGCCCAGGTCCATCGATCCCTCGCCAGCCAGAAGCCCGCACCCGCCGCGGTGGGTAGGGCCATGCCCCACGCGAAGGCGCCCGGGAAGCTGTTTACCAGGTCGCTGACGTGCGCGGTCGTGGCATAGCCCAGGTAATGTGCCAGGACGCACAGCCCAATGGCCAGAATCGACGCACCCGCGCCCAGCAGCAAGCGGGTCACCACCAGGCTGCCTGCCAACAGCGCGAGGCCGACCGGCGCCTGGCGCAACAGGCGCGCCACCTCGAACCCGGGCTGGCGCGGAGCGGGCACGATCACCCCGATCGAGTAGTTCGTCACCGCGTTCGACAGGTCCCATGCGAGCTCGTAGTCTTCGCCGGATAGGGCATCCAGGTCCGTGTCCGGGCTCATGCTGCCGATGGGGAAGTTCAACCGTTCGGGGGCAATTCCGCGCAAGTGCGCCCGGACCCGGTAATGACGTCTGAGGTTTCCCGGCCAGTATCGAAAGTACTCGAGCCCGCGCGACTCGTAATGGACGGTGAGCCCAACCTTCTCGCCGGCCTGCATAAGCCGGCTCCAGCGCAGCGCCTCGTCCGCGTAGGTGACCGAGTCCAGCAGCGGCTCGCCGTCCTCGGAGACCGCCAGCTCATTGAAGAGCCCCTGCCCGCCGCCGGGCAGCGGAAAGCGAAACACCGCGTACGTGGACCTGCCCGTGCGATTGGCGACGGTGTAGGCGAACGTGCAATCGTCCTCAAAACCCGCATAGCCCGCCCCGCCAAGGTAGCGCGGCGTACGGGTGATCGTCAGGTCGATGTCCGCGCTCTCGATGCCGCCGCGTCCCACGCACCGGGCCTGACGCGTCACCTTGCGCCGCGACACGGCACGAGGGTTGCGGGGCCGGCCGTCTTCGTCCAAAACGACGTCAAAGGTCTCGTCCGAGAGCACCTCCTGGTCCAAACTGTGGTCCTCGGGCCGCGGCCCGTCCTCGGTCACGCGCCTGGACCCGCCGCCCGCGAATTCCTCTACGGTAACGCGCTGCCAGACGTAGTGCGCCACCGACAGCTCGCGCTGCTCGTGGGCCACGCCCCATTTGCTCTTGACCGCGTCGTAGTTGCGCTGGGTCACGCGTCCGTGACGCTCGGCAAAGAGCCCGGCCTCCACCAGAAGGAAGAGGCACAGAACGCCCACAATCCCTGCCCCGGCAGCCAGCCGCAGGAAGTTCACCACCAACAGAAGCAGAGCCGCCCATCGCCCCTGTGCTTGGCCGAGCGCGTCGATGCGCCGCCGCCACGGCCGACTCCCCAGGATGAGCGCGGTGAGCAGGAGCACCGTCGGCGCGAGCCACAAGAGCACATGGCCCATCGTATCGCCGGCGAAATTCATGAGCGCCTGATAGAAATGCCGGTACATGGGGCTGATCTCCACACCAGGGATAGAGAGACGCAATACTGCCCCTCTTTTGCCTCAAGGGCCGCCACTCCTTTCAACGACTATCGGAAATCGCCCGCCCTCGGGCGAGGGCATTGCGTGGCGTGGGCCGATGCGCAAGGGAGAGCCAGGCCGTCTGCTCCGGCTTTCATCAGTCAAGCTGTACGCAGCGTCCGAGCTTAGGCGAACCCGGGCGCCTCGGCGGTCCAGGCGGTCTTCTCAGGCAACCGGACCACGGCCTCCAGGTGCTCGCGCAGTTGCGGAAAGATGTCGAACATGCGCTGGAGGCGGTCGCGCGTGCGCATGCGCTTGCCCGCTCTCGCCTCCGCCATGCGCAGGAAGTCCACCTCAACCTGCCAGTCGGGCGAGAGCCGCGCGAAGTACTCCCTGAGCTCCGGCGCGGTGTACTCTTTCCAGTGATGCCCGTAGGTGGGGTTCTCCAGGATAGCCTTCACGCGCGCGCCCGACCCGCGCAACAGGACGAGCCGCCGCAGGGACGGCCACAAGTTTCGGAACGCCAACGCGTTCGGCGTGGTCAAGTACACGCAGCCCCCGGGGCGCAATAGTTGGTAGATCCGCTTCCACAATCGGACGGGATTGCAGGCCAGGTGCTCGATCACCTCGCAGAAGAGCACTGTGTCATACATCCCGTCTTCGC
>CAZOBJ010000087.1:0-13603 GCA_964577825.1 uncultured Planctomycetales bacterium | reverse complement strand
TCCAGGAGGAGAAGCTGCGCGCGGAGACCGAGAAGTTCCGCGTGGGCAAGTCGACCTCGCTGTTGGTGGCGCAGGCCCAACGCGACTTGGTGGACAGCCGGATCTCCGAGATTCAGGCCGTGGTCAACTACTTGAACTCGCTCGTGGACCTCTTCCGCCTGGAGGGATCGCTGCTCGAGCGGCGCGGCATTTCCGCGCCGGGCCGGGAACCGGCACCCATGCCCTCGGCGCCCGATCGCCCCATCGACTGAGGAGCCACGGGTACTTCTAGGGCATAGCCTTCTTCCGAGAGTCTTCGGCGGGGCGAGATGGCGGCGAATCGCGCGTGTGTTCGCGGCGTTGCCGAAGGCGAAGCGCGCCTCGGGCGAGGATGGGCGGAATCTCGCGGCGGCGCTGGGATGGGGTCACCGCGGCCGAGTCGTCCAGCATGTCGGTCATTGCGGGCTCCTTGCGGAAGCGCCCACAACGGCCTTCGCTTGCGACCGGCTCGATGTCCGGCTAAGTCAAAATGGTCGGGTAGTAATCAATTACCCGGCGCAAGCCTGCCTTGCGTAGCTTCATGCGAAGCCAGGTCCGAAATGGCGGCAGATTCCGAAGAGAACGATTCTGTTAATCCGGCTCCGTCTGTTCACCGAGACCGTCCGAGAGTTCGGGGCGAGATTCTCGGCCAACGGGCCAAGTCATATGGGTTGCGTTCGGTCCCTGGCCTCTCGCCGGCGAGACGGACCCCGCCGGAGTGAGGCGGGAACGCCGTAACCCTTTGACACGAGGGGGATATGAAACCGCCCGGTCAGTTGTCTGACCGGGCGGTTCCGTTAACTTGAACGGACGGCACATTCGGTCGGATTGATTTTGGCTTCTCGGCCTGATCGCGACGAAAGCAGAGCACCGGCTACCATATCCCCACAACTCGGATGTTACGGAGATCTGTGGATAACATCGGAACTGAGCTGTAGGGAACTGGTCGGGGCAAGACGACACGCCTAGAACTGCTCCTCGTGTGCTCGGGGTGACCTGGCCGTCAGTCGCAACGGTTGAGCTAAGGCGCGCGATTTACCACGTCGCCTTCAGCGCTTTGTTCTGCGATGTCTTTCGGGTTCGATATCCATCCTGCGAACAGGATACTCCGACTCTCGTTGTGCACAATCATGAACAAGAATGGGTGGTCAGCATGGAATTGGGCTGGCATCGGTCGATGCGGCGCGCTGCAGCCGAACGAAAATTGTACCGTTGATGTTGCTGCTGCCGCCTCGGTTCCTTCTTCGTGTACGTCTATCCACGCATCGTGATAGATTTCCGTGATGTATATTCGAAATGCCTCGATCTTCTTGATTATCATCTTGTCAAAGTCTGCTTTCTGATTGCTGAAAGCAGACTTCACTCCCATTGCGGAGAGGGCTTCCCTCACCCCGAGATGGCTCTTCATGTCGAACTTGGGGAGCAGCACATCTACTTCGTGACCAAGGGCCCGTCGCCGCAGCTCAACGATCTGGTCCGCTGTCACGTTCTCCATCAATTTCGGGATGGCGATGACGGTCTTTGGCAAGATCACATACATTGAATAGTGATTATCTACATAGGGAAGCTCAAGGAACTTGAAATCCTCATTCTCCGAGTAGGGCAGCAGTGATCGTTGGTGCATCATCGGTGTTTCCACCGTGGTCGCTTCATCGGCATGGAAGGTCCGTTTGTGAGTAGAGGCCTTATCGAACCGACTTCCCCAATCCGCTTTGAAGTAGACGGCATTTACTATGACGAGAGCTGGTTCATCAATGATGCCAGGCTGGCTTCCAGAGTCGAAAGCGCTGGGGGAAACGCTCTTCTGTATCTTGCCGCGAAGTTTCTCTGAAACCCACTTGTTGATGTCGTCACTCACGCGCTGCTTCTGTTCAAACTTCACGAGATGAAGTGAAGCTTCAAGGGCGTCCTGGACCTGTTTCACGTATTGCTTCCTGAAATCAGCGTACGTCTCGTCGAGCCAAGCGGAATTGGCCATGGTGATATCAATCCGCTTGTGCTTATCGGCCTTGTGCAACTGCTGTCGTAGGTCCGCAAGATCCTTGAGCAATTCCTCGTTCTTCTCTGGGAAATGGAATACTCTGGCCAGTTCCTTTCGCGTATCTCCGCCGCTGGCGATGTAGCCCAAGGCCAAGCCATGGAAGACGCTTTGAGGGGAGAGTACAGTATTTGCCGGGAGGTCCTTGACCCTCGCGTGATGCTTCAGCAGGTCGGTGGTGAATGCGTTGACTCGCTCGCTGATATCAGGGATTGCGGGGTCACTCTTCTCGGGAGTGCTCGCGCCCAGCACAAACAGTGCGACCGCCGGTAACATAAGCTTACAGAGGGCTCTAAACCTTGAGAGTCTCATTGGTTCTTCCTCGCACGACGTCGCGGTTCACAGGTGCCGCGCAAGCGGCATCCTTGTGGAACCGCTTGTTATCTCCATGTCTGAAACTTCAGACCTTGCTTCCTGTACTTCTCGACCAACTCCTCGCCGAGTTCGTTTGAAATACGCTCGCCCTTTCTGAAATATCTAACTTCCATGACGGTTGATTTCTCGAGTTGGATATGCTGCACTTCAAGGTCGCCGATTCGGCTCGTCTTCGTCTCTGTGCGGGGAATACAGGACATGCTCAGAAAGGCCAACAGCACACCCACAAGCAGAGAAGCGATTCCCTCTAGCAAGTCATACTCCATATTGAGATAACTCTTTATTGTACGGTGCCTAACGTTTGCCGCGCGGGGCTCGCCCTGACACGGAATCGTACGCCTGCAAGGACGCGGCGTCAAACGGTTTCCGGCGCCAAGTTGACGAAACGCCGTGCGCAGGCTACCATTACGCGGGAAATCCGATGTTATCGGAGGCGGCGTATATCACAGAGGTCCATTTATGCCCATGGGCTGCGGACACCTTCAGGCTGTCCTAGATGGATACGCCACGTTCTTACACGAAAAGGACTTGGCGCTTACGAAACACCAGCCCTATCTCGTGCGCTGGGTGCGCGAGTTCCTGCTCTTCGCCCAGGAGCACGGCGGGTACACCTTTGAGCAGGCGCTCGACATGTTTTTGGCCGGAATCGGTGAAGGTCGACCATGACGGCGAGCCGAACGCGTTCGCCACCGCAAGTCGAGAGCGCCAAGAAAACGCCGCGAGAGTGCCGTTGACGCACCAGTCGGGGCGGGTGAAGGTTCTTTGCCCCCAGGATTCGAACCTGCACCGCCCGATCCAGAGTCAGCCGTACAGTTTCTCCAAATCGCGTCGAGACAGCCTCTGCGGAGGTCTTCAGAAAGGACAGGACCCCACACAAGGCCAGGATCCTCGGGGCAGCTGGTCCATGCATTCCGACCTCGCAGCCGTGACCGACGCCTGGCCCGATCTGCCGGAGCCTCTGCGCCGTGCCGTGCTCGCCATCGTGGCCACCGTGGAGCAGGGCGACGCGTGACCGTGACTTCGACGGCGAGCGGGTGCGAGGCCGCCGACATGCTCGGATGACGGGGCGGGGATTGGATGAGCAGCGGGCCTACTCGAACACGAGCCGACCGAACGCGCCGGTGTCGTGCCAGCTCTGGCCACCGGGCGACCAGGAGAACGGCCCCACCTTTCCGTTGCGGAACACGCGGTGGAAGTTCGCGCGCCACTGGGTCTCTCCTGGACCGCCCAGGCCCAGGCCGTGGAAGGGAATCGCCGCCTCCGCGGTCCACAGGGCCCGGCCCGCATCGGGCTGCACGGCGGTGTGCCAGTCCAGGGCCCACACCGTGTCGTGGTCGCCGGCCACGTTGCGCTGGTCGAACCGGACCCCTTGCGCGTTGAACGCGAGCTGATAGTACTCGGGCCGCGTCGCGTCCGGCTGCACAAGGATCACTGCGACGTCGTCTTGCGAGGACCAGAGTTGGTCCTCGCGCGCTGCCGTGGCCTTGAGCTCCTGCACGTTTTTGTCCGCGCAGGCGAAGCCGACGTACAGGTGCTCGTCGTCGTAGGTCACCTGCACGCCGGTCTCTGTGACGGCCGGCATGCCCTCTTGATCTACGAACCCGGTGCGGAGGGCGCCCTGGTCCCAGGCCGCCTCGTCCAGGCGGCCGTCGACCGTGACAGCCTCCGGCGCGGGCCGCGCGCGGATGACCGGCGCCTCTCCCGTCGCCTCCCTCCGGGAGGTGTTGAGTTCCTCGGGCAGGAAGCTCATCTCGCGCGCGGCCTTCTCCAGGAAGTCGTGCCACAGAGTCCAGAACCGCGGGGTGTGGATCGCGTACCAGGCGCGGGCATGCTGGCCGTCGGCCAGGGCGGTCCGGATCTCTTCGAGCATGCGGTCCATATACGCGCGGTCCTGCGCCGGCAGGGTCGTGCGAACCTCTTCCATGGCCATCAGGCGGGTCACTCGGCTGCTCAGTCCCTGCAAGTAGGCGAGCTCCTCCTCGTCAGCTGGCGAGGCCTGCCACTGCGCGATCTGTGCATCCGCGCCGGTTACCCGGTAGGCTGCTACGCCGAAGGGGGCTAGGCGCACCGGGAGTACGGTGCGCGCACCCTCCTCCTGCGTGGGCGCGGGGTCGCTCGTCACGAGGTCGGCAAGCGCTTCCACGCCTGTGAGTGAGATCGACCCTTCCACCGTCCAGTAGCCCGGGTTGGCTACCAACAGGTACGTGGTCGCCCCGTCCTGCCACGCGCGCAAGGCGAGGTTCGTGTCGAACCCGGTGTCGGCCACGGGCGCGAGCTTATGCGCGGGCAAGGCGCGCAGCACCCGAGTGTACTCGCGCATGGGCTGCTCATGGCCGACCATGCGTACCACGTGGCTGAACGCCCACATCACGAACTGCGGGTCGCCGCCGATCAATCCGCACGTGAACGGCTCACGGGCATACGGCCCGGCCGCGTGGGCCTGGAGCGTGGACTGGTAGGGATACGCCCAGCCCTCGCGTTCCGGCATGGCGAAGGTCGCCCGCTCCATCTCCTGCCAATGGTGCATGACCATCTGCGACCGCTGGTCCTCGCGGGCATAGAGAGCGAAGTAGTCGGGGTCGCTCATCATGTCCCAGGCCGGCGCGTAGCCCGTCTGCCTGCGGGCACGATAGTAACGCGTGGACGCACCATGCAGCCAGTGCGTGCACCACAGGCCTTCTTCATCGCGGTACAGGGTCGGGTCCCAGCCGGCCAGGCGCAGGAAGTCGCGCAGGGGAAGGCCGGTCTCCTTCCACTCTCTGGCATGGCGCACATCCACGTACAGGCTGGCGAAGATGTCCAGGTCAGGACGCACCTCGCGCACGCGGCGGCGAGCGTCGCGGAAGAAGGCGCGCATCTTCTCGCACCGCCAGGAGACCCACTGCTCGCGCATGTCTGGCGCCGTCAGGAACTCGTAGCGCTTGCGGAACCGCCCGGGGTCCTCGGCCGCACCCGGCACAGACACGCCGGTGTCCCCCTGGAAGCGGCGAATCGACACGTCGTCATAGCTCGAAGCCAAGTAGGTCAAGCTCCCGCGGCTCGAATACCCGGACAGGGTGGGAATCGAGAAGTTGGGAGTGAGAAACGCCGTATAGTTGATGCCAGAGAAGTCGGGCACGTCCTGCCACTTGCGCGCGACGTCGGCGGCGATCGCGTGCAGGACCTCGGCCACGTCCGGGTGCATGAAGTTCAGCTGGCCCAGGGAACTCTTGATCTGCCGACCGCGGCCGTCCACCAGCATCCCGGTGTCCGCGCCCAGGGCCACCTGGCCGTCATTGTACATGCCCTTGCGGCGCATGAGCTCGAACTGATAGCAGAACTCAATGCTGGGGATCGGGGCGACGCTGTTGGCGCTGAGCACCCGCGCGGCCGTGTCGCGCAGGTCCGTGGACAGCCGACTCATGTCCATGCCCCAGTCAGGCGCGTATGCCCGATTGCCGTCGCTATACTGCCACACGCCCATCACGGACGCGTTCTCTCCGGTCCAGCGCAGGTACTGCGCATACGCCTCGGACGTGCCCAGGTTCCAAGACAGCTCTCTGCAGGCTGGGATCACCGGGTCCTGATTGAGCGAGGCTGAAGTCCTGGAATCCACCGCGGACTTGTCTTCGCGCATCACGCCGAACACGTTCCCGAATCCATTGACGGGGTTGTCGTTCTCCGTCAGGATGCCGATGCGTCGCGCGCCGCTCTGGTAACCCTCCATCTCGGGCAATCCGTTTTCGATGTGATACACGCGCAGCCGGGCGGCGGCGGCCGTGTTGTCGCGCTGAGAGCTGATCACGTTCACCGCATGCGGCCCCGGGTCGGGCCGATAGAGCCACTTGAGCTCGCGCATCCGGCCGGAGACCGGGAACTTGAACCCCGTGATGACCGCGGGGCCCAGTCGGGCGTAGCTCGTCTTGCCGCGCCACCGGCTCGTGCACGAGACCCCCATCCAACGCTCTCGGTCGTCCGGGTACTCGAGCTTCATCAAGTACCAGTCGCCCGGGTGGTCGAAGGTGAGCTTCACGCTGAATTGGGCGCCGGAATGCGCGCGCGTCTCCCGGTAGGTGAGCCCGTTTCGTTCCACAATCCGCGCCTCGGTCACCGGGGCGCGCTCGGCATCTTCATAGTCCGAGTGCCGTGGCGGGACGGTGCTGGCGTCCACCTCCATCCACTCATAGGTGTCCGGCTCCGTGTAGTCGATGACCCGCTCTTCCACGAGATCCATGCCAGACTCGTACGAGGTCGCCGGCGCAGAGTTCATTGGCAGGCGGCCATACACGACCAACGGCTCGCGGATGCGCGTCTCGACCGTGTCGCCGTCAAGCACGAGCCGCGTCTGGGCGGTGTAGATCCCGCGGGGCAGTCGGCCCAGGTCCAACAGGTACACGAGGTCATCGCCGGCTTCCTGGTACTCGTGCTGCACGCCGTCGCCTCGCGCGCCTGCATCGGTCACCGAAGTCAAGGTGTCCGGATACTCGTAGCGCAAGAGCTCCCAGCTTACGGCCGGGTCGCGCTTAGCCAGGCCCGCGGGCACGCGCACGCGCGCCACCACGGGCCGCGTGTCCAGGAAAAAGAGCCGCTGGTCGCGCGGGTTGTCGAGCCGCATGCGGCTCTCGTCCGCGGGCCGGTCCGTGTCACCCTTGAAGTGGAAGTACCAGTGCGACTTCGCGACCGCGTCGCCCTCTTGCACCTCTTCATCCTCGTCGCGGACCTGTTGCCAGTCCGTGTCGTCGAACCCGGCTTCATCCCACCCGTCGGCGGCGGTGCGAGACCAGCGCCAGGTGGCATCCGTGTCCAGCCGCATGCTCGTGCCGTCTACAAAGATCACACGGCACTGAAGATACAGGTGCGGCGGATGCGCGCCGACGCGCCAACCCCACACGCCGACGCAGTTCTCTCCGGGCCGCAGGTAGTCGGCCAAGTCCATCTTCTTCGTGCGATACCGCATGGCGCCCACGTCCACGGGCCGCGGAAAGACCGGGCTCGGGTCAGGCAGGGGCTGGCCGTTCACGTGCACAAGGGACATGTTCCCGATGGTCGCGGGCGCGCGCCAAACCTCCTTGTCCGGCAGGCTGACCTCCTTGCGGAAGTATCCCTGCCTCTTGGGCCGCACAAACGCGAGGTCGCGCAGCTCGAACGTGCGCCCCTGGGCGCCTCGGATCGTCAGGCCGAACGCATCCGGGCTGGTGGCCTGGTTGGGCGTCCATACGCTGCGCTGAAACGCGAGGTCGTTCCACTCGATGCCCGTAAGCTCATGCTGGACCGGGCCGGGAGTGCGCTGCACCTGGCCGTCGTTGCGAAATCGCAGCGTGAGCGTGGTCTCTGTGTCTTGGAGCTGGCGGCAGGCGAACCGCACCTGGAAGAACATGGGCCACAGGTGAGTGCGCTCCGTGAAGGGTTCCTCACCGTCGAAATTGCCCCAGCCCAGCGTCGCTCTGTCCGCGGTGACCCGGAATCGGAGCGTCGCGCCCTGGCGCTCAACATCCTCCACGCCCTGAAACACCGTGAATTTGGCCACAGCTTCCGCGGGCGAGATCGGGTACGTCTCTTCCATGGGCGGGAGCTCCAGGGCCTTGGCCGTGTACAGCTCGCCCTGCGTCCTTGCGCCCGGGTCGTGTGCTCCTTCGCCCGCCCACGCGGGCACGGCCAGCAGGCCCAGTACGAGTAGTCCCACAAGTTCGATGCGAACCATTTGCGTTGCCCCTCTCCGGAAGCGGAAGAAAGACTGCCAGCTCTCCACGGATCCCTAGGCTACCGCCCCACGAGGTTTTTGCAAGGGTCGGGCGCTAGGGCATCTCCAGGTCCCGGCCGCGGAAGTACTCGTGCGGGTTCAAGTCCTCGGTGAATCCGAACGCCCCGGCCGCCCAGCACGCGGCCATTGCACACGCCACCGCAGACACACCGACTCGGCTACGCATCGCAAATTTCCTCGAACTTAGCCTCTATCCACGTCTTGTCTGGCCCGTGTTCCAAGCCGACGCTCCCTCACCGGCTCCGAACCCGACGCTAGCACGGGTCTGAGACGCCCCCAACCCCCTCTGCACAACGCCTGGGCCCTGCGGTGCTCGCCATTGTCGCCGTTGCCGCGGACCTTGAGAGGTGAAGCGTGAAGCTTTGCTCGGAAGCGCTGCGCGATACCTGCTCTCCGCTTGACGCGGCGCCGCCACGCCCACGCCTCTGCTCGCCTTGGGAAGAATTCTCGGAATCTTTTCGGCCTTGCCCTGGTTGGGCCCCCCTGGACTACCATGGCGGGTGCTCCTCTTGGCAGGCAGGCGAGACCATGCCTCGAGCGTCCATCGCCGCGCGCCTGCACTCCGAGATCGAACAGGCCACCGAGCACGTGGGCCTGGCGACATCCGAATGGCTGGAGACCACGCGTGTACCTTGTGTAGACTCGACGCAAAGGGGCCGAATACCGCCCCATGGGACCGTGTCCAGCGTTCGCACAGAGGTGCAGCGCATCAGCGATTTTCGACCGTTGACGGCCATCACCCTTCGCAGTACTCTCGTAGAGCAGCGTTCAATTTGGAAGTGTCGGGTAATGGTTGACAGTTTTGGTCTGAAGGAGGGTGCAAAATGGCGGGCGTCGAAGTTTCCAGCCAGCCGGCCGTGCTGGGCGGCAGGCCGGCCGTGGACATCCCTGCCCCGCAGTGGCCAGTCACGGGGCAACGGGAGCGCGAGTGGCTCAGCGAATTGGCCTTATCAGGCAAGTGGAGCTGGCTGGGGCCGCACGAGATGGCTTTTGCAAAAGAATACGCCGAGTTTATCGGCACGAAGTACTGCGTCTGCCTGGCCAACGGCACGGTCACGCTCCAGTGCGCCCTGCAGGCCCTGGGCGTGGGGCCGGGAGACGAGGTCATTGTGCCGGGGCTCACGTGGGTGGCCACGGCCCAGGCCGCCATGGACGTTGGCGCCAACGTCGTGTTCGCGGACGTCGACGCGCGGACCTGCTGCCTGGCTCCCGAGGCCCTGCGCGCGGCCATCACGCCGAAGACCAAGGCCGTGATCCCCGTACACCTCTACGGCTGCATGTGCGACATGGACGCGATCATGGAGATCGCCCGCGAGCATGGCCTCAAGGTGGTGGAGGACGCGGCCCACCAGCAGGGGAGCCGCTGGCGCGAGACTCGGGCCGGGGCGATCGGCGACGCGGGGAGCTATTCCTTCCAGCAGTCCAAGATCCTCACCTCCGGCGAGGGCGGGGCGGTTACCTGCGACGACGAGGAGGTCTATCGCTGCGTGTTTTCCCTCAAGCAGGTGGGCTGGGCCCCTGATCCGGACAATCCCGTGTCTTTCGGCGAGAAGCCGAAGTTGGTGCGCGGCCAGCGTTACGGACACAACTACCGCATCACCGAGATGCAGTGCGCGCTGTTGCGGGCCGGGCTCGAACGCCTCCCAGCGCAGAACGCCCAGCGCGAGGAAGCCGCGGCGTATCTGCGCGAGAAGCTCGCGGCAATGGGCGGTCCCCTGCAGGTGGTGGAACGGGACGAGCGCGTGACCGAGCAGGCCTATTACGCACTCACCCTGCACTTCGATTCCACCAAGGCGGAAGGGCTTGACCGCAGCCAGTACGTCCAGGCGCTGAGCGCCGAGGGCGCGGAATTCGGCGGCGGCTACGAGCCGGCCTACCGGGCCGGGCTTCTCAACCTCTACGATCGCACCAGCCCCATCCCCTACCGCGACCGAGAAGACATGCAGGATTACGCCAGCCTGCGCCTCCCGAACGTGGAGCGTGCGGTGCGCGAGACGCTGGTCATCCTCAGCCACGAGCATCTCCTGGGCGGCAAGGACTACCTTGACGAGGTCTTGGCCGGCATCCGCAAGGCCAACGATAATCTGGGCCGACTGAAGGAGCATTTCGCCGCTGAGGAGTCGGGCGCCTAGTGTCTCGTCCTCGCTGCATTTTGCGGCAACCTCGGCCGGCCTTGCGAGGCGGCCGGGCGTTGGTGTAGGCCGAAGGAACGTGTCTGACGCCACGGGGCGGTGTCGTGACCGTGTGCCCGCCGCGGTACGGTCGCAGCGACATGACTGTCAAACTCGAGACGAGTATGCTCGTGGAGGCGACAGCGCTTGCGCCAGTATCCGCGGACGCTTGCATGACCATGCCGGTCGGCGTCTGTGCCGTTGCCCCTTCGCGCCCCGAAGTGGTTGAGGGGTCCTGCTCCCGGCCGAAAGTCCTGGGTCCGGTGCGCGAGAACCCCTGCGCCGGGGCATCCATTGGGACCATCCCGATCGTCAGATCCTTTCATGGACGGGTCCGCGGTCCGTTAGGAAGGCGGCAGGCTGATCGTGGAAAGGAGCTTCGGGTTGCAAGACCAGGACAGCTCGGAGTTCTGTTGCGTGTGCCTGGAGACGGAGAAGGGCAGCGCGGCCCGATCCAGCCTGGTGGGCGAGGGGGGGCTGACAGGGGGTCATGAAGGGAATACTCATGCAGCAAGGGACTGATGTCATGAGCCGGCCGCCGAATATCTTGGTCCTCATCCCGCATGATCTGGGGGACTTCCTCGGGTGCTACGGGCACGGCGCGGTTCCCAGCCCGAACCTCGACCGGCTGGCCGACGAGGGCGTGCGCTTCACCAACTGCTTCACCGTGTGCCCGGAGTGCACCTGTAGCCGCGGCGGCCTGATGACCGGGTACCAGCCGCACCAGAATGGTCTGGTGGGCTTGGCCAATTTCGGCTGGAGCCTGAAGCAGCCGCACCTGGCCGCGAGGCTGGCGCAGCAAGGATACCGCACGCACCTGTTCGGCTTTCAGCACGAGACCAACGGCGACCCCCGGACCCTCGGGTACGACGAAATCCATTCCCAGGACAGCAAGGATGTCCGGAACGTGTGCGCCGCGCTGTCGGGATTTCTAAGGAGTCACGCAAGCGGCGGCGATGCCCCCTGGTTCGGGTACGCCGGCTTCACCCAGGTGCATCGCGACTGGGAACCCCGGACGGAGTTCAGCCCGGCTGACGTAGCGGTGCCGGCCTTTCTGCCCGACACAGAGCTGATCCGGAGGGATCTGGCGCACTTCTACCAGGACATCCGCGTGCTGGACCAAGCCATCGGTTCGGCGCTGGATGCGCTTCGCCGGACCGGCCGCGATCGGAACACGCTCGTCATCTTCACCACGGACCACGGCGCGGCCTTTCCCGGGGCCAAGGCCACGTTCTACGACCCTGGGATTCGCGTGCCTCTGATCACGCGGCTCCCGGGCAGGTTCGATGGCGGCCGCGTGCAGGACGAACTCTTGAGCAACATGGACGTCACGCCCACGCTGCTGGCTCTGGCCGGGGCGCAAGCGCCGGCTGACATGCCGGGACGCAGCTTCCTGCCGCTTCTTCGCCGAGAGGGCTACACCGAGCGCGAGTACGTGGCCGGGGCCATGTTCTTTGATGTGGCATACGACCCGGCCCATTACATCCGAACGCGCACGCACAAGTACATCCGCTCCTTTGCTGTGGACCCGCAAGACAAGGCCGGCGCTCGGGGAGAGGCCTTGTCCACGTTCACGGCCGGGCGCTGGGCGCGCCTGGACGATCTTGACGTACTCACGAGTCCTTCGTGGCAGCACTGGCCCCTGCCGGTGACCGGCCCCGAAGCGGAGGAGCTATACGATCTGCAAGCGGATCCGGTGGAGCGGCGCAACCTGGCGGCCACACCCGCCGCAGCCGCAGAGCTGCGAGAGATGCGCGGGCACCTGTGCGAGATGATGACGCAGACCGGTTCGCCGCTCCTTCACGGCCACCCGCAGCCGAACGAGAGGCAGTTGCAGGCGAGCCGGAGCCACGGGGTGGGCGGCAAGCGTTTCCGGGAACTCGTGGCCAAGCGCGAGGAGCTTCTGAAATGCTCAAAGCCGGAGTAGCACGCATTGACATCACGCCTCCCGCAGGGGAGATCATTGCCTGCTTCCCGAGGAAGCGAGAGCCGGGCTCCACGGAAGACGCGTTCGTCCCCGGCAGGCCGGACCGCATCCCGCGCCGGGCAAAGGGTGCGCACGACCCCTTGCAGGCGCGCGTCGTGGTCCTGGTGTCGGCAGGGGAAACCGTGGCCCTGTGTGTGGCGGATGTTGCGCACTTCCACGGCACGGATGTGGAGTTCGTCCGCCGGGCGGTCGCGGAAAAGGCACCGGAGCTCGGCGGCGGCCGCGTGATCCTCTCGGCCACGCACACGCACTCCGGTCCGGATACCCTGTACCTTTTCGGCAAGCGGCCCGGCGATCCGCAGATACGAGGAATGCTGCGGCGGGTCGCTGCGGGCATTGTGCAGGCGTCCAGGGACCTTGAACCAGTGACCGCCTTCCGAGGCCGCGCGCAACTGGAGCTCACGCACAACCGCCGCGTGCGCGAGGGGCGGGGCTCGGCGAGGATGGCCCTCGAACATGTGCAGGGAGTCACCACCGGACCGGTGGATGAAGAGTTGAATGTCCTGCGATTAGATGCCGCGCGCGGCCCGAAGGCGGTGCTGTTCAATTACACCGCCCATGCCTTGACGCTGGGGCCGGGCAACGACCTTTACACCGCCGACTATCCGGGCGAAGCCTGCCGCCTGGTGGAAGAGGCCTTTCCCGGCGTCCTGGCCGCGTTCACCAACGGCGCGGCCGGAGACGTACACCCGCGGCAGTGTATGCGGGGCGAGTTCGGAGCAATGGAGGAAATGGGCGGCCGGCTCGCCGCGGGCGTCGTGCAGGCGGCGCGGCAGGCCGCTGCAATGCCGATTGACAGCTTCCATTGGCGGCGGCAACTCCTCGCCTTCGCGCATCGCACAGATCCTTCCCGGCAAGTGCGCCCGGAGATCCACGCGCTTCTCCTCGGACCGGCGGCCGTGGGCTTCGTTCCCGGCGAATTCTTCGTGGAGCACCAGCTGCGCTTGAAGCAGGCCCTGCATCCCCGGCCGGTGTGGCTGGTAGGCTATACCGGCGGCTGGGTCGGTTATGTGCCTACTCGCCAGGAGTACGAGGCCGGCGGGTACGGGGTGGACCCGGACCGGGCCGACCCCCCGGACCGCAGCCGCACGTCCCTGCCGCCGGGAGCGGGCGAAGAAATCGTGGATCGGCTGCTGGCGCTATTTGCGAATAACGCCCGAAGCGCGCCTGCTCCGGAGAGAGAGCGCTGATTGCGAATGCACTCAAGGCTTGTTGCACCCTTAGAGCCTCTAACAAAAAGGAGAATTGCCCTCAACTTGTACCGTATGGCGCGT
>CAZOBJ010000086.1:0-13703 GCA_964577825.1 uncultured Planctomycetales bacterium | reverse complement strand
CGAGTACACGTTCGTGCAAGGCATCAAGGGCAACGGGGTGCTGCTCAAGAGCCAAGTGCTCTCCTACAAGGAGCCGGGCAATCTGGACAACGCCAGGGGCAGCCTGGAGATGTGGGTCAAGTTCGTGAACGCGGACCCGACCAAGCATCATCACCTATTCTATGAAGATACCGCCGGCGGAGAGCCCGGCGACCAAAACATGGTCATGTTCACTTTGTCCAACGGCGCCCTGTTCTGCAAGGCCAACGACACGCGCAGACACTGGTTCACGGCACGCTTTCCCCTGGAAGAATCGATGGGCCGCTGGCGATACATCGTGCTCACCTGGGACAAGGACAAGGGCATGCGCATGTACGTGGACGGCAAGATGACCATGCGCGACGCCAGCTGGAAAGACCGCAGCATGAACTTCAAGCGGGAATCCAAGCAGCACGAGGAGATTTTCTTCAGCAATAACCAGAGCGACCTGGTGCTCGACGAGATCCGCGTGCACGATCGCGTGCTCAACGCCGACGAGGTGTTCGAGACTTTCCAGTCCCTGCACCCGCTGTTCCTGCACTCGCGACCCTTCCTGTTCAACGCGGGCGAGTCCAGGACGATTACGCTCGTGTTCGACAACACCACGGACGAGCCCGTCACCGGGCGGATCGCGTACGCGATCCAGGGGCCGGGCGAGCGAGTCGCGTTGCGGGAGACCATGCCCTCCGCCGAGGTGCCGGCCTCGGATGAGTTGACCGTGAATTTCGAGTTCGCGCCGCAGCGCACGGGGACCTATCGGCTCGCGTACGAGTTGGGCAAGATGTCCCGGTTCGCCGACCTCACCGTGCTCCCGAAGGAGCTCGACGAACAGCCGGTCGAGGCGCACCCCGAGCTAGAGCTCGAGCCCGTGGTCTCCATCGACTGCACCGAAGACCACGGCCCGGATGTGTTCATGGACGACGGAACCAGCCGAGTGGTCGACTCTCCGCTGGGCCAGTACCGCGAAACGGGCGCGACCTCGTGGTCCCGGCTCGCCTATCGCTTCTTCATCGATGAACCCGAGACGCCCTACCTGGCTGTGGTGGAGTACCCGGACGACAAGGCCCGGATCATGGAGATCATGATCGACAATCGATCGAACAGCCTGTACCAGACCGTGGAGGCGGGCCTCATCACGGGCGACGAGTATCCGAATGACAACTCCTTCCACGAATACAGGATGCTCTTCTATCCCACGGACAAGGAATGCGCACTCATCGTGATGAACTGGCCGGTCAAGTCCGGCAGCGCGGCCGTGGGCGCGCCGTGCGTACCCGCCGCGTGCAGGAGCATCCGCGTCTACAAGGTCACGAGCGACATTCCGGCGGTGGAGATCCCCCACCTGCCACCAGAGGGCGACCAGCGCCTGGTCGGATACGAGAACGAGGACGCCTCGTTCGCCCGGGAGTTCAGCGGCAACTTGCAGGGGTCTCCGACCTTCGCCGACCTCCGAAAGATGATGCAGCGCCGTGTGGACTACATGCGGTTCGTCGGCCAGAACCTGCTCGTGTACCCGGTCTACCACTACGCGGGCGCGCTGTACCCGTCCCAGCGCATCGCTCAGGCGGGCAAGCTCCAGTACCACCCCGGCCCGTGGGTGGAGCTCATCCTGAATCTGTGCGAGAAGCGCGACATTACGTTCATGCCGTCGGTTTGCTTCATGGAGATCGCAGAACTCAAGTCCGCACCCGCCGACCCGGAGACCATCGCCAGCGGCCAGGACACGCCCTATCTCGTCTCCTGGAAGGGCGAGGTGAACATCCACCACAACCCCCGGTACAACATCCTCCATCCAGAGGTCCAGGAGCACCTGGTCAATCTGGTCGACGACCTCCTGGACCGATACGGCGACAGCCCGGCGTTCGGCGGTGTCAGCTTCTGGGTACATGGGGAAGTCTCTCTGTGGCTTCCGAACCTGAAGTGGGGGTACTCCGACCGCAACGTCAACGCGTTTACGCAGGACACGGGCGTGGACGTGCCGGGACAGGCCCCGGACCCGCAGCGGTTCGTGAAGCGGTACGTGTTCCTGACCAAGAGGGACCCGGAGGTGCGCGAACAATGGATCGCCTGGCGCTGCCGAAAGGTCAAGGAGGCGTGGATGCTCGTCCACGACCGCTTGCGCGCCGAGAACGAGAACTATATCCAGAACATGGAGCTGTGGGGGCTGTGGCCGGGCACGCGCAGCGACTATGCGCGCCAGGATCACTGGACGCCCGGCGACCTGGACAGCGTGTACGAGTTCTATCGCGAGAGCGGCGTGGACGTCGACCTGTTCGACGATGCGCCCAGCCTGTATGTCGGCCAGGTGTGCTACCACAACAGCCGCCCGACCGACGGCACGTACCTGTCGCGCGACTTCGAGTTCGCCCCGGCTCGCATTCTTCCGTTCCGCAATCAGGGCCGCAACGCGGTGTGGCTGGAGCAGACCCGTCGAGAGCTCGACGACTTCCACCGGTGCGAGCCCATGCCCGGCTTCTGGTGGGACGACGGCACGGGCGACGAGCGCGGCCACATGGAAAAGTCCGGCGGCATCATGCCCCACGCGCAGTTCTACCTGGAGTACTATGCCAACTGCCTGGCAAACCTGGACGTGCGCTACATCACCGACGGCGGCATCACTCTCACCACGCTGGGCCACGAGGACGCGCTGCGCGAGTTCATCCGCGCGTACCGCACCATCCCGGCCGAGCCGTTCCCGATTTTCAACGAGGTGAACGACCCGCTCTGCGTACGCGCGCGCCAACGCGAGGACGGGTACTGTTTTTACCTCGTCAATCGCGAGTTCTACCCGGTCACCGCACAGCTGTCGTTCGACGCGGACGGGCCGTTCGATCTGCTGGACCTGCCCAACGACACGACGGACCAAGTCCAAGACGCGACCACGGTCACGGTCGGGCCGTTCCGGGTGCTCTCCTTCCGCGCGCCGCGGGGCGTGGCCCTGGAGGACGTGTCCGTATCCGTCCCGCCAGAGCGCCTGGCCTGGCTCGAGCAGGAGATGAACGAGTTCAAGCGGCGCGTTCGTGAGGTTCGGGAGCTCGGGTTCGACGACCGGCGTTTGGAGAAGGAGATCGCCTGGGCCGCGCAAGAGGTTGACCGCGCCTGGAACGAAAAGCGCTACTCGCGGCTGCGCCATCTACTCTCCGGGTTCCATGCCCGCAAGCTCAGGCGCATCCTGGAGGACCCGGAGTTCCGCGCGTTCATCGCCGTGCCCCAGGAGTACAAGGACGCGTTCATGGACCCCTCGTACACGATCGAGGCCCGGCGCGTGGACGAGATCCCCTCTATCGACAGTCCGCAATGGGCTGATCTCGTGGCCACCGACACGTTCTCGGAGACCGCCAAGGTCGACGGCCGGTTCCAGCCCAAGCCGGCCGAGGAGAAGACCCAGGTCGCCATCGCGTACGACGACGCGAACCTGGCCGTGCTGTTCCGTTGTTTCGACAGCAACCCGGACCAGATCGCCGCCAACCTCTATGACCACGACGAGCTCCGCCTCGGGGACCCGGAAAGCGACAGTGTGGAGGTGTTCCTGTCCCACGCGCCGGAGAACACGCCCTACTACCACTTCGGCGCGAACTTCCGCGGCAGCTACAAGGACCGCAAGGCCCCGGACGACGCGCAATGGTACAACCCCGACTGGACCATCCGCACCAAGAAGCGCGCGGACCGGTGGGACGCACTGCTCGTCTTTCCGTTCGAGGAGCTGGGCAAGACGCCGTCGCCGGGCGACACCTGGGGACTGAACCTGTGCCGCAACCGGCGCGGCACCAACGTCACGCTGCGCTGCGATCCGCAATACGGGTTCCACTGTCCCGACTACTTCGCCCAGCTGCGGTTTTAGAGGACGGCTCGATCTTCGGCCCGGGCCGGAGCTGGCGCGACAATCGGCCGCCAGGCTCCGAGCTCGTTCTCGCCGCCGTTCGCGGCCTCCGGCTGCGGCCCCTTTTCCGAGCCTCCCGAACCGAGCCTACGGGGCGGCCTTTCAAGCCGAGCCGACGTTCCGAACACCGGGCGGCGTCTTCGCGAGCTCTCAGACACTTCCAAGTGCCTGCGAGGCCGCCCGTTTTCGCTGCGGACGGCCCTGTGCGGCCTACCGCGATTTCCGGCGCTTTCTCGTTGCGCGGGCATCGCCCCTGGCTATAGTTGGCGGATGTCAGAGGCTATTGGCCGAAGGCCGAGCAAGGCGACGCTCATGGGCAGGGACAAGAAGCGATCCACCAGCGAGTCTCCTGCGCCCGAACTCTCGCGCAACCAAATGGAAGAGCGGGTGCGCGAGCGCACCAAAGAGCTCAGCATCATCGCCAAGCGGTTGCTGGCCGCTCGGGAAGACGAGCGCCGCCGCATCGCAGAGGGCCTGCACGGGGAGGTCGGGCAGCTCTTGTCGGCCTGCCAGATGAAGCTCGCCGGGATCGAGGCCCTGCTGCCCGAAGAGCGCAGAAGAGAGCTCGCCGAGGTCGAGGAGCTCCTGGACTCCGCGGTGGACCTCATTCGCGAGCTCATCTTCGAGCTGGCCTCGCCCACGCTGGAACGCGCCGGATTCGCGGCCGCCGCGCGCGAGCTGTGCCAGGACGTGCAGGAGCGCGAGGGCCTGCGCATCACGTGAGAGGAAAAGGCCGAAAACCACGCGGTGCCGCGCGAGGTGTCGTCCTGCCTGTACGAATGCCTGCGCGAGCTGTTGAACAACGTGTCTCGCCACGCCGAGGCCGAGCGGGCCGCCGTATTCCTGGAGTGCTGGGCGGATGAGCTGCGTCTGGTGGTGCGCGACGACGGCAAGGGCTTCGACGCCGAGGCGGTCACGAGCCGGCTGACCCCGGAGGGCGGCTTTGGCCTCTGCAACATCCGCGACCGGGTGGACGCACTCGGCGGAACGCTGTGGATCGACTCTAGGCCCGGCGAGGGCACGCGCGTCGAGGTGCGCATGCCCCTGACCACACGCCCCGAACCGGTACAGGAAGGGGGCGCGCCGTGACCGCGCCCATCCGCCTCCTGCTCGTAGACGACCACCCAATTTTCCGGGAGAGCCTGCGTTCGCTCTTGGACAGGCAAGAGGACTTTCAGGTCGTGGCCGACGCCGCGGACGGACGCGCGGCCCTCGCCGCCGTGAAGCAGTCCAAACCCGACGTCGTGGTCATGGACATCAGCATGCCGGGCATGAACGGCATCGACGCCACCCAGGAGATTGTCTCCGCCCAGAACGCGGCGCGCGTCATCTGCCTGTCCATCCACCGCGAGAGCGGCCTCGTCTCCGCCATGCTCAAGGCCGGCGCCTCCGGATACGTGCTCAAGAGCGCTGCGGCCCACGAGCTGCCCGACGCCGTGCGCACCGTTGCCCGGGGCGAGACCTATCTGTGCACCAAGGTACGCGGCGACCTGGTGGAGCAGCACGTGGACCGGCAGAAGACCGTCCGCAGCGAGGCCTTTGCGGACCTGACACCGCGCGAGCGCGAGGTCCTACAGCTTCTCGCCGAGGGGCACCACACCAAGTCCGTGGCCGCGACGCTGCACATCAGCCCCAAGACGGTGCTCGTGCACCGGACAAGCCTGATGAAGAAGATCGGCGCGGACGGCATCGTCGACCTGGTGCGCTACGCGGTGCGCCACGGCATCACCCAGCTCTGAGTCCGAACGGCCCCTCCCGCCCTCAAGCTCTCTTCGCCCGCCTGCCCCCCTGGCCTAGGCATTCTGCCTACCCAGAATGCGACGTCGGCTTATGGCCGAAGCTGCGCCGTCTGGTAACCTGATGGGTGTTGCGCCGCGTCCCGTCGGCCGTACTTCGAAGGCCGGTCCGCTGGGGGCTCTCGGGGGCCGCCTCCGCTCGGCCGAAACGGACAAAGGAGGATGAAAGATCATGCGCCGCATACTCATCGTGGAAGACGACGAGGACGAGCGAGGGGGCCTGTACGACCTGATGGAGATCGACGGCCATCAGGCCAGGGCCCACAGCACGTCGAACGGCGCGTACGAGGAATTCACGCGCTTCCGCCCCGACGCGGCCATCGTCGACATCGGCCTGCCCGACAGCCACGGTGTGGAGCTCGTCTACCGCCTCAGGCAACAGGCCCCGCACCTGTTCGTGGTGGTGGTCTCCGGGTATCTGAAGAAGTGGGACCCTGACGACGTACTCGACTGCGGGGCCGAATTGGTGCTGGAGAAGCCGTACGACATCAAGGCGCTGCGCCGGACCCTGAAGGAACTCCAGCCGACGTCGTCCCCCAGCCAGGCCGAGTCGCAGGGCGGCGCTGCAGCCCCGTGCGCTCACGCGGCGGATTGACGCTTCTGCGCGGCGCATCCACGCACCTTGGTCAACCCGACAAGCCGAGAAGCCGCACGGCGTTCTCGCGTGCCACCTTGTTGAAAACCTGGTCGCTGATCTCTCCGCGGTCGCGGAGGTCCAGCAGAAACTCCGCCAGCGGCGTGGGCGTGTCCGGCGCACAGATATCCGTACCGAACAACAGGCGGTCCTGGAACTCATTCACGAACTGGACGGCGTAGTCTCGGTCGCGGGCCAGCGCGTTGTATCCGCTGTGCGCCGACAAGTCGCCATATAGGTTGTCATACTGGCGCATCAGCCCCGCCACGCGTCCCTCTTCTCGGACCGGCCCATCCGGATAGCCCTGGCGATCGCGGTTGTCCTCTACCTTGGCGATCTCGGCCCAGAAGGCCGGACCGTGGCCCAGGATCCGCAATCGCGGAAATCGTTGAAGCGACGCCTCCATCTGCGGCATCCCGACATCATCGTACAGCCCGTACGTGCCGCCCAGCCGGCCCTTGCCGTCGATAATCAGCGCAAGTCCCATGGCATTGATATGGGAGAGGAGATTCTGCACCCGCTCGTCCATCCAAGGCAGGTTGGGCATGAACTCACCGACCCCCAGGCACCCCTGCTCCCGGTAAAAGGACAGCCATTCTCCGAACGGAGCGTCCGGGGAGTTCGTGATTCCCCGCGGATCGAAGCAGCAAAAGGGAAGGAACCGGTCCGGATGCCGGCGACACACCTCCAGGATCTCCGTGTTGGACTGCGGCTCATACACCTCGGGGCTGACCAGGGGCAGCAGGCAGCCCTTCTCCACCCCGATCTGGTCGTAGCGGCGCAACAGTTCCTCGGGCGAGGGGAATATCCTGCGGCCATGATGCGGCGCACTGGGGTACAGGCGCACATGGGCGTGGATGTCGATGAACACGTTTCGCTCTCCCAACAGGGCGCTCATGTCAGGAAAGGATGTTTGGGCGTCCTACACGCCCGCGAGCTTCCCTTCCTCACTCGCCAGTCCTGGCTCTTCCACACGTACCTGTCAAGCCTGCATACAGCAGCGCATATGCCGGCCACCGTACGCTAGGGCGCGAGTTCTTCCGCCGCGCGCTTGACCGGACCGACAAACAGCTTGTCCGGCAGCGGGCCCGGCCCTGCGTCCGTGGTGACCCGGCCCACGGACGTGTAATGTACGCTCTCTCCGCCCACATAGGACCCATTGCCCCCGGAATGCCCGCGCACCCAGTCGGCGGAAACAAGCCGCTCGCCCCGCCAGGTCCCTCGGGTCGCCACCAACAGTCCGAACCGCGCCAGGTCCTTTGCGCTCATGACCACCCACCCGGGGCCCCCGCGCACCGGATGACCGCCAATCTCGTGCGGTGGGTCCAGGTAGTCGCCGTATCCGGGCATGTGCGGATACCAGTCGCGCGTCTCGTGCACCACGCGGCCGGGCGTCCAGTCCCAACGCTCGGGCGGCACGCGAAGGTGCGAGAAGATGCGCTCGTCCATCACCGCCTTCATGTCCCGGCCCCAGAGCGCGGTGAGCGCTTGGCTCAGCCGCCACAGGCCGCCGCTCGAGTACATGCCCACGCTGCCCGGCGGCGCGTGCGCGTAGTTGTCGTAGAAGGGGTCGCCGGTCCAGTGCGCCCAGTCGGGCACGGAGGCGTGCTTGGGGTCGCCCCTGGAGCTCTGCGCCGTGGAGCCCTGGCGCCAGAAGTAGCCGTTGGTGACCGGAAACCCGCCGCGGTGCTCGTACTCGTCCTTGCGCCCGATCAGATGCTGCCAGGTAAGCGTGCGATGATGCCCGCGGTCGAGATACTTGTGCGGGTGCGAGAGCTCGCTCTCCCCGGTCCAGGTCAGGCGTATGGGCTCGTCGGGCCGGATCATGCCCGCGTCCACGGACAGGCCCACGAGCGCCCAGGTGAAGGCCTTCCCCAGAGACGCGGTCTGGTACCGGTAGTCCGGGTTGCCCCAGGTATGGATCAGGTACCCGCCCCGCGTGAGCACGCACCCCCACTCGCCCTCGCCGTGACTCTCGCCCTCCCACGTTCCCGGGCCGATCGGGTGCGCGTCGAGCCAGTCCTGGAACTTGCCCGGGTCCAACCCGGCCTCGGTCGGCGAAATGGCCTCCCACCTTTCCCCAGGGTACGTTACCCAGGCCGGGATTCCCGTGTCCGGCGCCATCTGTCTCCTCCAGCCAACGAACGAACAAGCAGGCGACACGGATTGTATCGCAGGGCGACCGGTTCATGCAACGGAGCACAGCCCCCTGGCCCGGCTCAGGGAGGGTCACCGCTGGCATTCTCTGTCCGTCCTGTTGCCGGTCCCCGAGGAGCCCTCTTGGCTCGGGCACGGTCTTGACAAAACGCTCTTGGCCGCATTAGGAGAGTGCTTACGGCAGGGGTGGGGTGTCGACGAAGGCAGCCGACATGCGCCACGATCCGCCGGCTACTTCCGGGCCTGTTGGAGTGCACGCGTGTACCTGGGAATCGACGTAGGCACGTCATCGGTCAAGGCCGTGTGTCTGGACGCGCAGGCCCGCGTGGTCTGTCGTAAAGGCCCCGCTGCACACGGAGGGCACCCCGCGCAGACGTTGGCCTCTCTGCTCGGAGAGCTGCCTCTCGATCAGGTCCGCCGTGCCGCCGTGACGGGCGCGGGCAAGGACTGGGTGGCCGCCGGACTGGGCCTGTCGGCGATCAATCCACTCCTGGCGCTCTCGCGTGCCTTTGCGCACGGGTATCCGAAGGTGCGCACCATCATCGAGATCGGCGGCCGCGACTCTCGCTTGGTGAGCATGCGCGAGCTTCGCCCGGGAGAGGACCCCATTGCGGTGGATGCATCTCAATCGTCGCTCTGCGCGGCGGGCACGGGCTCCTTTCTGGATCAGCAGGCCCTGCGCCTGGGGTTCACGCCCGAAGAGCTCGGACGGATTGCGGCCGAGTCCGACAGCCCGGCGGACGTGTCGGGCCGGTGCTCGGTGTTTGCAAAAACCGACCTCGTTCATCTGCAGCAAAGCGGCACTCCAGAGCGCGACATGCTCGCCGGGCTCTGTTATGCGGTGGTGCGCACGTTCAAGTCCAGCGTGTCCAAGGCACGCCGGATCGAGCCGCCGGTCGCGTTCTGCGGCGGCGTGGCCCGCAACCAGTGCGTGTGCCAGGCCGTTCGGGATATCTTCGACCTGGACGAGCTCGCCTTTCTGGTGCCCGAGCACCCCCAATTCGTGTCCGCGCTTGGAAGCGCGTATGCAGCAATGGAGTCGAGCGACCACCTGCCGCAAGTGGTTTGGTCGTCGGATTCCCTGCGCCGTTTGGAGAAGGAGGTGCGCACCGCGGCAGCGCCGCGCCACTTGCTCCCTCTGTCTCGGCCGACCCACGCCCCACGCGCGGAGCACACGGTCGATTCTCTGCCCGAGGGCGAGGGTGCCGCCGTGTTCCTGGGCGTAGACATCGGATCCACGAGCACCAAGGCCGCTGCGATTACGCAGGACGGCAGGGTGGTCGCGCGGCGATACCTGTGGACCTCCGGCCGTCCGATCGAGGCCGTCCGGCGCGTCCTACGCGAGATCGGCGGAGAGCTCGGCCCCGGGGCCACGGTCAACGGGATCGGCACCACCGGCTCCGGCAGGTACCTCATCGGCGACTTCATCGGCGCGGACCTGATCAAGAACGAGATCACCGCCCAGGCCACGGCGTCAATCGCATTCGACCCCCAAGTCGACACCGTGTTCGAGATCGGTGGCCAGGATTCGAAATTCATCTGCATCGAGAACGGCACGGTGGTCGACTTCGCCATGAACAAGGTCTGCGCGGCGGGCACGGGCTCGTTCCTGAGCGAACAGGCCGAGCGCATGGGCATCAACGTCGAGGAGGAGTTCGGGGCCCGCGCCCTCGCAGCGCAGGCCCCGATCGACTGCGGGGAACGATGCACGGTGTTCATGGAGACGGATGTCTCGAACTATCTCGCCTCGGGGGCATCGGTGGACGACTTGTGCGCGGGGCTGGCGTACTCGATCGTGCGCAACTACCTCTCCAAAGTGGCCGACCGGGCGAAGATCGGATCGCGCGTCCTGTTCCAGGGCGCAGTGGCCTACAACCGTGCGGTGGTCGCGGCGTTCGAGCGCGAGCTCGGCCAGGAGGTGCGCGTCACACCGGACAACGACATCTCCGGATGCATCGGCGTCGCGCTGCTCGCCCGCGACGCGCATATCGTCCAGAGCCGATTCCGCGGCTTCCGCGAGATCGCCGAGTGCCGGTACGAACAGGGCCGGTTCACCTGCCAGCAGTGCGAGAACCGGTGCGACGTGCGCCGCATCGCCATCGAGGGCCGCGCCCCGCTTTTCTACGGCGACCGTTGCGACCGGTACCAGACGGACAAACGCGTACAGAGCAATCTGCCGGACCTCTTTCACGAACGGGCAGGTTGGTTGTTGGAGGACTACGCGCCCGAACCGCGCGGCGGCCCCTTAGTGGGCATCCCGCGCGCGCTGCTCTTCTGGGAGCTGCTGCCGTACTGGCGCACATTTCTTCGGGAATTGGGCGCGAGGACGCTCCTTTCGACGCCCACGAGGCAGCGGCATCTCGCACGCGCCACCGACTGCATGACCACGGAGAGCTGCATGCCTGTCAAAGCGGCGGTCGGGCACGTCGCGGAGCTTGCGCGCGAGAGGCCGGACTTCCTGTTCCTGCCCACCCTGGTGGATCGAGACCGGCCCACGACCGAACAGACGTTCCGGTACAACTGTCCCTTTGTCCAGGTATGGGGCCATGTCGCCCGCGCCGGCATCGATCTGGACGCCTGGGGCGTTCGCGTGCTGGATCCGGTGATCTATCCGTCCATGGGGCCGCGCCTGATGCGTCGGGAGCTGCGCAGCCTGGCGCGCCGCCTGGGCCTGCCCGAGTCTCGGGTTGAGCGCGCGAGGCGGGCGGCTGCGGAGGCCCAGGCGGAGTTCCGCAGCAGGCTGACGCAGCGGGGCCAGGAACTGCTTGCCGATCTGCCCGGCGGGCGCGGCGTGGTGTTGGCCGGCCGGCCATACAACACGTGCGATCCTGGACTGAATCTGGACTTGCCGCGCAAGCTTCGCAAGATGGGCGTGCTGCCGATCCCGATGGACATGCTGCCGGCCGACGAGAGCGAGGTGCTTTCCCGCTGGCCGAACATGTTCTGGCACCTGGGGCGTCGTCTTCTGGCAGCAGCGCGAGCCGCCGGCCAGGATGACCGTCTCGACCTGATCTACGTCACGAATTTCCGCTGCGGTCCGGATTCGTTTCTCACCAAGTTCACGCCGGAGGCCATGCGAGGGAAGCCGTACCTGCAGCTCGAGTTCGACGACCATTCCGCGGACGCGGGGGTCGTGACTCGCCTCGAAGCCTTTCTCGACTCGCGCAGGTCGCACGCAACCCATGTGCATCAACCTCCTGCGCCGGTGCGCGCTAATCCCCGGCACAGGGGCCTGACGGTTTATCTCCCCCACATGGGCGACATGGTTTACGGCGCGGCGGCCGCGGCACGCGGCTTCGGAGTGAACCTCCAGGTCATCCCCACGGACCCCACGAGCTTCGACATCGGCATGGAATACGCCTCAGGCAAGGAATGCCTGCCGTACATCCTGTGCGTGGGCAACATGGTCAAGACCCTGCGCTCGCCCGAGTTCGACCGCCGCAACAGCGCCTTCTTCATGGCCTCGAGTGCCGGGCCTTGCCGCTTCGGACAGTATGAGCAGGGCATGCGCCGCGTGCTCGACGACCTCGGCTACCGAGAGGTCGAGATCATCAGCATGCACCAGACCAAGAGCCACACCAAGCAGTTCATCAGCGTGCAGTTCGGCAAGCACGTGCTCCGAGGACTCGTGGC
The DNA here is from genome assembly GCA_964577825.1 of uncultured Planctomycetales bacterium. Classification (GTDB taxonomy): domain Bacteria; phylum Planctomycetota; class SZUA-567; order SZUA-567; family JAFGNG01; genus CAZOBJ01. The sequence goes on along the minus strand of CAZOBJ010000086.1, from coordinate 1,585 downwards.
CGTGGCGGAATTGGAGCGCCTGGCCCGGCAACTGCGTCCCTACGAGGTCGACACCGGTGCCGTCGATCACCTGTACAGCGAGTCTCTCAACGAAGTCTGCGCCGCGCTCGAACGACGAGACAAGCCCTATGCCGCCCTGTCCGAGGTGGGCCGCAGATTCGCCCGGCTGCCGACCCAACACGTCGACAAGCCCATCATCTGCGTAGTCGGCGAGAACTACGTGCGCAACACGCCGTTCGCAAACTGCCACATCGTGCGCAAACTCGAGGCCTTGGACGCAGTGGTGCTGCTGCCCACGTTCCTGGAATGGATTCATCACCTGAACCACTGCATGAGGATTTTCGCTCGCGAGCGGATGGGACCGATCAAGCGCCTGGGACTGGCCATTGCCCGACGCACCTTCACCCGCATCGAGTACAATGTGCGCGAAGCCCTGGCACCGGCCGACCGAGACGGCACGCCGCCGCATGTCGAAGCCCTGTGGGAGAATGCCATGCGCGCCGACTTCGTCCCCTTTTTCGGGGACGCGTCGCTATCCGTGGGCCTGGCTGTACACATGGCTCAACAGGGCGTGGACGGACTCGTGAACGTGATGCCCTTCACCTGCATGCCCGGCGCCATCGCGCGCAGTCAGCTCAGGAGAGCCGCCCCGCTCTTGGGTGGCATGCCGGTCTTGGACCTGGAGTTCGACGGCAGGGGCGAGGACTTCATCCGCCAGGAGCTGGAGATGTTCATGGAGCAGATCAAGGAGCTGCACCGACAGGGAGCGCACAAGGAACGCAGTCTGTCGGCTCGGCCCGCAAACATCGGGCCTGACCTCCGGCGTATGCTCCAGCTTGGACCCGCGGGAACGAGCTTGTAAGCATCACCGGCCGGCCGGCTCGTCTCTTCACCATTCTTGACACGGCTCTTCGGGCGCGCTATACAGGATCAGGACCCGTTGTGTTGCGCGAGGCGTACATGCCGGGTCCTCCGACCTCACCACGTACAGGGAGTAGACGAGATGTCCTTCACCCTTCCCGAGTACAGGCCTCCGGATTTCACCCGGTTGGCGTTCCGCGCCATGCCCGCTGTCCGGACGCAACCCGCGCCGCACGAAGGGATTGCGCCGGAGGACTACCACGCCACGTCCAACCATCCCGAGTACGTCCACCTCGGAGAGGGCCGCTGGGTCCTGGTGCCGGAGAACCGCATGGACTGCGTGCTTGTCTTGCGCGGCGACACGGTCGAGGCCACGGAAGCCCGCCGCCTCAGGCAAGGCGATCCGGTGATCCTCGGGCGCACGGAGAACGGCGAAGACGGTGTGTTCGTGCACACCGACGGGTTCGTCGCCGAGAGCGGCGAGCACGCGGACAAGTTTGCGTTCCGCACGCGAAAGGGGCGAGAGACGCCCTTTTCCTGGAGCTATGACGCGCTCTACGACCTCTTGCGCCATGATGCCCAGCACGGGTACATCGTGTGGGTGCTCGGCCCGGCGGTCGCGTTCGACAAGGACAGCCGCCATGCCATGCAGCAGCTCATCGAGGCGGGCTTCTGCCATGCGCTTCTGGCGGGCAACGCGCTGGCCACCCACGACCTGGAGGCG
>CAZOBJ010000085.1:0-13725 GCA_964577825.1 uncultured Planctomycetales bacterium | reverse complement strand
ACCGTCGCGCTCGGATCGGACCGGGGCCGGGCCTGGGGGATGCGGCTTCGGTTCCGGCGCGTGGACGTCTCCGACGCCGATCTTCGAAGCGGCGCCTACGAATTGCCGGTGGTCGACGAGCCGTGACCGGCGCCCGCTCGAAACGGGCCTCGGCTCCGTGACCACAGGGCCGGCCCCGGCATTGGGCGGAAGTGTTCTCGCGGGGCCGCACCCACCTCCCCCCTTGCCACCCGACACGCCGGCGCGTACACTGCTTGCCCGCGCCGCGCCCGTGCGCGGGCGCGCTTGGTTGTGGTCAGGCTCACCGAGGGACGAACGGTGCCGATCCGCGTGGTGATCCCGGACGAGCGCAAGAACGTGCCCCTGGGCAAGGTGGCGCGCAGGCTGTGGCGTTTCATGGGCCCGCACCAGCGCATCTACTTTGCCGGGCTCACGCTGGGAGTGCTCGACGCGGCGTGCCAGACGCTCATCCCCATGGTGTTCCGCGGAGTGCTCAACTCCCTGGAGCGCGGCCAGGGCACGCACGTGGACACCGGGTTCTGGCTCACGCTCGCGGGCGGGGTGGGGCTGGCGTTCCTCTTCTTCCCGATCGCGTACTTTTTCCACCGGTTCCTGATCGTAGCCATGGCGCGCATGACCCAGGAGATGCGCACGCGCCTCTACTACCACGTGCAGCGCCTGTCCGCGGACTTCTTCCAGGGCCGGAAGGTGGGCGAGATCAACCAGCGCCTCAACAACGACGTCGACACCCTCACCCTGGCCGGCGAGACCACCATGTACTTCGTGTGGCTCTTGTTCCGGGTGATCTGGTCGCTGACGGCCATGATCTACATCGACGTGCGCCTGACCGGGCTGTTCGTGGTTCTCATGGCAGGCCTGGGATTGTGGACACGCAGCTACATGCCCAAGATCCGAGAGATGCACCGCAGCGTGCGCGACAAGCTGGGCCAGACCTCGGCCACCATCACCGAATACGTGGGCCTCAACGACCTCATCAAGTCCTACACCGGCGAAGAGACCGCGGAGGCGCGCGTGGCCAAGTCCACCGACGAGATCCGCGAGGAGCAGGAGCGCCTGGCCCGGTGGCAGTTCCTGTACGCGGACATCACCCAGGTGCTGCTCCTGTTCCTGGCGCCGTTCACGCTCCTGTTCGTGGGCGCGTGGATGATCACGGCCGGCCACCTGCGCGTGGGGGACCTGGTGGCCTTCTACGCCTACTGGATGATGATCGGCGCGTCCGTGAACGGAATCATCAACACGTTCACGCGCGTGTTCGCCGGGCTCGCGTCCGCGGACCGGGTGTTCGAGCTCTTCGACGAGAAGCCGCTTGTCACCGACGCCCCGCACGCGCACGACCTCGGCGAGGTGCGCGGGCGCATCGCGTTCGAGGACGTGTCCTTCTACTACCCCGCGCGTGCGGACCAGCGGGTGCTCGACCGGGTGCGCTTCGAGGTGCCCGCCGGCCAGCGCCTGGCCATCGTGGGCCCGTCGGGCGCGGGCAAGAGCACGATCCTCCAGCTGATCCTGCGCTTCTACGACCCGCACGAGGGCCGGGTCACCATCGACGGCAACGACCTGCGCGATTTGACCCAGCGGTCGCTTCGCCGCAACGTGGGCATGGTCATGCAGGAGAGCGTGTTCTTCTCCGGCACGATCGCGGACAACCTGCGCCTGGGCCGGGCCGAGGCCACCGAGGACGAGATGCGCGAGGCGCTCGCCTCCGCGGACCTGTTGGAGTTCGTGGACAGCCAGCGCGACGGGCTCTACACGCTCCTCGGCGAGCGCGGGGCGAGCCTGTCCGGCGGGCAGAAGCAGCGCCTGTCCATCGCGCGCGTGTTCCTCAAGGACCCGCCGGTCCTGCTCTTCGACGAGGCCACGAGCTCGCTCGACTCGCTCGCGGAGAAGCAGGTCCAGGCGGCCATGGGGCGGCTGATGACCGGGCGCACGACCGTCATCGTGGCCCACCGCATCGCCACGGTGCGCAACGCGGACCGCATCCTGCTCCTGGACGAGGGCCGCATCCGGGCCACGGGCCGCCACGAGGAGCTGCTCGCCAGGGACCGGCTCTACCAGGAGCTGTGCGCCCACCAGCACGTCGCCCCGGTCCCGGAGGAGTAGGGGGCGGGGGGGTCGCAGCTCCGGGTTACCTCGCAGAGGCGCCAGCCACTGCGCTAGGGCCACCCGCCCTCACGGCATGCCGGGCGTGGGCAGGGCGCGCAGGTACTCCTGGTACTCGTGGGCCGAGGTGTAGGCGAGCTCGTCGAGCAGGAGGGTGTGTCCGTATCGCTGGAACCGGGCCACGGCGGCCTGCTCCGCGCGGGCCAGGTACCCCCTGCCCACCAGGCCCAGGACGAGCAGGCAGCTCACGAGCACGGGCAGCATGCTGCGCACGACCGTGGGGCGCGCATCCGGCGTACGGGCAATGATCAGCACCACCAGGCCTACGAGCAGGAAGGACAGTGCGATTGATCCAAGACCGACCCACAAATCCAGGCTGGCCAAGAAGAGCACCAACGCGGCGGCCGCGACCACGCACCATGCGAGACGCACGAGCCACGCGCGTGCGCGCGAACGCACCGTCGGCGGCTCCATGCCGAGCTCGCGGCACCGGGCGCGGATCGCTCGATACCCGAGCCCCAGGGTCAGGCCCAGGATGAGCCCGGCCGTGATCAACAGCTCCCACGCTAGATGCTCGACCGCCAACACGAGACTGGTCTGGGTGCTGCCAAAGGGGAGCGCGCGCGTCCACAGCGCATACCCGAGCAGGGGCAGGCCCACCGCCAGGCCCAGCACGCGCGCCAGGCGCGGCCAGCCGATGAACAGGAGCTTCGGGCCGCGGGTGTCCTTGCGGTGGCGCCACAGGCCGACCGCCGTGACCGCGGCCGCGACGACGAGCAGGACCAGGAACACGAGGCACAGCAGTCCCAGGGCCGCGCGCTCCAGGAAGAATCGTTCCGCGCGCGCCAGGTGCGCGAAGGCCCGCACTGCGTCGGAGGACACACCGGGCAGGGGTGCGAGTGCGTGCCGCGCAAGCAGCGCTTGGGGTTGACGTCCATGCGGCGGTCCGCTGCGGTGTGCGGGGCCCCCGATGGTGCGCAAAAACACCTGCCGGTCACGCTGTGCGCGGCGCATGGCCGCATCGGTTCCGTCTTCGCGCCCCATGCGCTCGTACAGCGCGGCGCCCTGGCACAGGGCGGTGCGACGCATGTGGCGCCCGACCAGGGCTTCGATGAGAAACTCCGCGCCTGTGGTCACCTGCGTGCCCGGGACCGGAGCCATGTCGATCCATTCGGCCGCCTCGGCCGTGCGGCCTTTCTGGATCAGCCGGGCGGCATGGGCCATCACCATGGGCGTCAACTGGCGCAAGTCACCCAACATGGGCAGAGGAGTTCCCGCAGCGATTGCCATTGCGCGCGCCTCGTCGGTGAGGTCGCGCGGCGTGGCCAGGGCCAGCCGCCGGCGGACGAACTGCGCCGTGTAGGAGCGGTAGAAGGGCTTGTCCAGGCCCCTGCGGAGCTCGGCCAGGCCCCGCGCGAAGCGGGCGGGGTCGTGCACGACTACGCGAAAGCCCACGGACGTGTCCGTGCCGCGCTCCGCGGGCAGGGCGTACTCGAAGTCCGGGTCCTCCTCCAGGTCCGCCGCACCGCTCAGGCGCATGAGCAGGACTGCCCGGAAAGTAGTTCCAGAACGCGTTCTGCGGGTCGACGCGCTCGCCCTCCTGCGCGAGGGCCAGGCCGTGGTCGAGCGACGCTTCGGACAGGGGGCTCGAACGCCCCCCACCGGGGCGAATCTGAGTCTGGACCAAGAAGGCCCGAGCCAGTTGCGCGCGGTAGACCGGGTTGTCCGGCCGCTCGCGGACCAGCGCGCGCACCTCCTCGGGCGCTTCTCCGCTGGTGTGCAGGAGCAGGCGCTCCTCCTTGGTGGGGCACTTGTCGGTTTGCACAGCCTGCGCCGACCGCATCTGGTGGTGGTACGCATCGGACAGGAAGGACGCGAACGCGAACGCGAACAGATCGCGTTCGACAGTATCCCAGCCCGGGCTCGTGATTCCGGTCAATTCCAGATACCACGCGAACCGGACCGTGTCCCAGGTGAGGAGCGCCACGAGCACGATGGCCGCAGGCATGAGCACGAGCCGCCCCGCCCACCGGGCCACGGCGCGCAGGCGCATGCGCGCACGATTGGCGGCCCAGAGCTCGTCGCTCAGCTTGTCCGGGTCGCCGAAGGCCTTGCGCGCGTCGCGGACCGCTGTGTCCTCGTCCGCGCCGCGGTCGCGCGCGGCCCGGGCGGCGTCGTCCAGGTGGGCGCGCAGCTCGGCGGCCACATCCATGCGCAGCTCCGGGTCCGGTCGCAGCCGGTAGGTGACCGACTCGATCAGGTCGTCGAACCGCGCCATGACACCGCCCCCAACAGGAGCGCGTCCACCGCGCCCCGCACCGTGCGCCACTCGTCCACGCGCCTGGCCTGTTCCGCGCGGCCGCGGCGGGTGAGCCGGTAGTACTTGCGCTGCTTGCCGCTCGGGGCCTGGCGCCACGTGCCGCGCACCAGGCCCTGGGCCTCGAGCCGGTGCAGCGACGGATAGAGCGTGCCCTCGTTCCAGGTGAGCGCGCCGTTCGTGCGTTCGTTGACGAGCTTCACAAGCTCGTACCCGTACATCTCGCGCTCGGCCAGGAGCCGAAGAATGATCGGGACCGTGGTCCCCTTCACGAGTTCGGTCTGCGTTCCCATGGGTTATCCTCCGGGTTATCCTCCATGCACTATGCCTCGAAGCCTGATGTATGTATACCATGCGGTCCGAGGCATGTCAATCGAATTCTGAAAAATACCTCACGGCCCGAGGTGGCGGCAGGGCGAGGGGCTTGAGGCTGCGGCAGACCGATTAGGCCTGGGCCCGCGCCGCTCGCTCCGCCGGTTTTCGGTTTGCTTGTGCGGGGGCGCGTTTACAATGCCCGGGCGCGGTGCGGCCGGCCGCAGGGGGCCCGCACCGGACCGAACCAGGCGCCACGCGTACAGGAGGACCCCATGGCAGCGCTCCAGTATTCCGTGCAGCCGGCATCCATGCCCGTGGACGAGCAGACCGAAGTCGAAATCACGGCGGTCCTGGACCGGCGGGTGGACGCCGGCGGTTCGATCGCATTCGCCCTGCCGGTCGTGTGGTACTGCCAGCGCTACTGCGTGACCTTCACCAAGAAGCCGCAGTTCACCGACCCGCATGCGCCCGACTACGTGTCCGTAACCTCGCCGGATGCCCGGTTCGCGCTGTCCTTGACCTCGATCCTGCTCCCGAGCGGCAGGGCCAAGGGCCACATCCAGAAGATCGTGGCCACGGTGGAGCAAGGCACGTTGCGCGCGGGCAGCGTGGTACGGGTGGGCCTGCACAACTTCCGCGCGCCGTGGCTGGCCGAACAAGGCGAGGTGCGCGTGTGGATCAATGACGAGGAACTCACCGACACCCCGCGCCTGACGACCCTGCCCGCGCGGGCGAGGAGGCTGCGGGTGATCGTGCCCTCGGCGCGCAAGCCCGGAGAGGCGTTCCACGTGCGCATCGTGTCGCTCGACCCGTTCTGGAACCGATCCTGCTCGGTGTTTCGCAACGGGGTGCTGCGGTTCGCGGACGGCGAGGTGGTCGAGCGGGACATCGGGTTCACCGGGTCGTACGCGACGCGCGTGGCCATCGACCGACCCGGGGTGCATCGGCTGCACTTTTGCGCCGACCCCTGCGAGGACACGCTGATTGCGGACGACGCGCTCTCGAACCCGATCCGCATCACCGACGCACCGTGCGGACCGTTCTGGGGCGACGTGCACAGCCACGACAAGATGCACAACTGCGGCGCGGGCGAGGATCCGTTCACGTACGCGCGCGAGGTGTCGGGCCTCGACTTCGTGTGCGTGGCCCCGGACTTCAAGGCCTTCTCGCAGGAGGTGTGGCAGGCGCACATGGACCGCACGAACGCCGCCAACGACCCGGAGCGGTTCACCGCGATCCTCAGCTATGAGGTCGGGTTCAAGACCGGCCACCACAACGTGTACTGCCGGGGCAGCGCGGGCCGCATGGCCGACACGTCCGATCCGTCGCTGTGGCATGTGGACAAGTGGGTCGAGCCCCTGGACGAGAAGGAGAACTTCGTGGTGCCCCATCACGTGGCCATCGACTGGGGCCCGCACGAGCGCTACTACCCGGAGCGAGACAAGTGGATCCCGCTCGTGGAATTGTACTCGAACCATGGGCTCAGCGAAATGTACGCGCCCGAGCACATTCTCGCCTACGAGTTCAACCGGACCCGCGGCAAGGCCCAGAAGTACGCCGCCAGCGAAGAGCGGCGCGTGTACGTGCGGGACGCCTGGGCCCAGGGCCGCCGCTACGGGGTCATCGCGGGAAGCGACGACCACATGGGCCAGCCGGGCAAGCCCGTGAAGGGGTGCACGGGCGTGTGGGCGCAGGCCAATACGCGCGAGGCCCTGTTCGACAACCTGCGCGCGCGCCACTGCTACGCCACCACGGGCGAGCGGATCCTCGTGGACTTTCGGATCAACGGCGCACCCATGGGCAGCGAACTCATTGCGCAACCGGGCGAGACGCTCACCTTCGTCATCGAGATCCACGGGACCGACGAGATCGCGTTCGTGGAACTCGCGGGCCTGAAGCTGGGCGAAGACGCCTGGGAGCGCGTGTTCTACGACCGGCTGCACGAGACCGACCCGTTCCACGAGCGCGGGGCGGCGGCGCGGTACGACTACGAGAAGACGCTGGAGAAGACCTTCGAGGCCGACGCGGTCTACTACCTGCGCATGGCGCAGCGCAAGACCATCGACGACTACCCCGTGTTCGCGTGGACGAGCCCGATCTGGGTGACCGCAAGCAGGTGGCGAGGTTCAGGAGAGGCAGCGGCATGGCGGACGAACGAGGGCTCGTGCCCGTGGTCATGGTGCGCGAGAGCCTGGCGCGCATCCCGCGGCACGCGTTCCCGTCCGACGTGACGGTGCGCTGGTACCAAGAGGGCGACGAGGCGCACTGGGTGCGCATCCACGCCCTGGCCGACCGGTATCACGCGAGCACGCCGGCCCTGTATCGCCGCGAGTTCGGCCGCGATGTGGGGCGCCTGCGCGAGCGGCAGTGCTTCCTGGTCGACCGTGGGGGAGAGGTGCTCGGCACCGCGACTGCGTGGACGGACGACGGCAGCCACGGCCCGGCGTACGGCCGGGTGCACTGGGTGGCCATCGTGCCGCGCATGCAGGGCAGGGGCCTCGCCAAGCCGCTCTTGCGCACGGTGCTCGTGCGGATGCGCGAGCTCGGGCACCGGGCGGCGTTCCTCACCACGGAGTCCGCGCGCCTGCCGGCCATCCACCTGTATCTTCGGTTCGGATTCGAGCCCGAGCTGCACAGCGACCGCGACCGACGCGTCTGGGACGAGATCCGCGAACAGCTGAAAGGGAGACCATGACCGCGACACCCGGGGTGACGTGCGTGCGCAATACGTTCAAGAATCTGGAGGTGAAGCGCGTGGAGGAGACGATCTTCTTCTCCGAACACGACGGCCAATTGTGCCAGTGGATGGACGTGGCCATTGCGGGCAACGCGGGCCGCGCGACCGCAACGATCGAGGTCCGCGCGGGCGGCAAGCGCGCACGCACGCGCGCGGTGCTGCCCGGCCACCGCCAGGGCGAGGTCGTGCGCTGCTTCGCGCCCTGCCTGTGGCCCGAGCCCGTTGACCCGAAGGCGCGGCTGGTTGTGACCTGCGGCGGGGCTGTGTACGAGGGCGTGGTCATCGTGGGCACGCACCGGCCCTGGACGATGTACCTCCTCTCCGACCTGTGCGCGGACGACACGTTCGCGTACGAGGACCTGCGCGCGCACGATCGCGACGACTACCGCACCACGCGCGCGGAGCTCGGGCGCGGACCGCAGAACGCGTACAACCTGGCCACGAGTTACCAGGCCCAGCGGTTCTACGAGCGGGCGAGCGCCGCAGAGAAGCGGGCCTTCCAGCGGGCGCTGAAGGACGGACGCCTGTACGTGACGCCCGTGCCCACGCAGCTGTTGTGCGGGGCGGTCTCGCTCGGGGCGTATCCCATGCTTCTCGACCCGTACCGCAAGTGGATCGGGCCCATGGACTCCCACGCAGCGTATCATATGGAAGCGCCCACCTGGACGAACGGCCTAGTGGCGCTCTTCCGCGCGGCGGGGTTCCAGATGTTCGGCAAGAGCCTGCTCCAGTACCGGGCGCCGTGGGTGAACGAGGTCATGCGCCTGCCGCGGCTCACCCGGCTGGAGGCGGCGCCCGGGGCGTACGTGTACCTGGTACTCGCGCGCGGGTACGTCGAGGGCTACCGGATCCTCGCGGGCGTGCACGAGACGAACCGATTGCTCCACCACGAGGTGATCCCCGCCCACCAGGCCCAGGGCGCGGAGTATCCGCTGTCCGCGATTCCGCTCGTGGGCATGTACAGCGACCTGTGCCCGAGCAGCCCGGAGTGGGGCGACATCAAGATGCAGGCCGTGGCGCAGTACAATGGACAGGCGTGGGACTTCCCCAAGCTCGTCAATGCCACGTGGGGCGACTTCCAGGCGCATGTGGAGCGCGAACTCGGGCCGCCGGACCGGCCGCGGGTGCGCACGTTGCGCGCGGTGCGCGGGGACACCGGGGCCTCGTGGGAGGCGTGGCTCGGGTGCATCGCGCGCGAGGCCGCACAGTTCCGCCGGGTCCAGCGCGACGCGGTGTCCCTGTCGGCCCTGCATGCGCTCACGGGCAAGCGTAGCGCCCGGACCGAACGGCTGCTCGAACAGGGGACCCTGCACACCGTGTATCTGAGCGACCACGCGTGGAACGGGTCGAGCGATGGGTCCAAGGCCGTGAACCTGAAGCTGCGCCAGGACCGGGTCAAGGCCGCGGCCGCCGCGTTCGCGCAGATCCGCGAGCGCGCGGCCCCGTCGGGCGCGTCCTTCCAGGCGGTGAACACCCTGGGCTGGGCGCGGCCCTGCCGCGTGGCGGTGCGCGGCGCGGGCGCGGCGCTGGAGGATACGCAGTCCGGGGAGCGGTTCGCCCTGCGCGCGGCGCCGGGGCGCAAGGGTTGGCGCGAGGCCGAGGTCCCGATCCCCGGGTTCGGCGCGCGGACCCTGCGGCCGACAAGTGAGGGCGACGAGGCGCCCGCGGCAACGGCCGACCTACCCCTGCCGCTCGAGAACGTCAGGCCCCTTCTGACCCTGGACGGCAAGGAGGTGCCCGCACGAGGCGGATGGCAGGGGCAGACGGGCGCGTGGACGGTCGGGCCGTTCCGGGTCGAGGCCGAGGTGCGGCCGGGCACGTGCGGCGCGGACGGCGAGCTCGCGGTCGCGGTCCGGGGCGCGCCCCCGCGCGAGGGCTACGACCTGCGGCTCGGGTTCGACCTGCCCTGGAAGCGGTGCCTGTGGCGCGCGGAGACGGGCGGCGGGTTCGCCACGCCCGGGCCCGCGGACCGGGGCGGGGACAACCTGCGCGGCATCGTGGGGTCCGTGGTCTCGTGCGGCGAGGGGCTCAGCTGCTCGGGCAAGCGCGCCAAGACCCGCATCGATTTCGCGCTGCGCGAGTCGGGCCTGTGCGGCGCGGGCGGACACATGGTGTCGACCGCCAAGGGCGGGTACGGCGCGAGCCTTCCCCAACGCGACGTGCGCGCCACGCTGCGCACGTCCCCGGACACGGCCCCGCGCCTGGAGTGGTATCTCTTGTGCACCGGGTCGAACCCGCGCGAGCACATCCCGGACCAGGGCGGCGCGCGCGCGTGGACGTTCGCCTGCGGGCTGCGGGCGGTGCGCGGGGCCTTCGACGACGCGGACCTGTACCGGTTCGCCGCCGGGTTCCACACGCCCGCAGAGGTGGTGCGCGCGGGCACGCTTCGCGATGCGCCGGGGCTGGCGCTGCGGGGCAGCAGCGACGTCCTGCCCCTGGCCCTGCGCAGGTGGGGCAGGGCCCTGGAGCTCGACCTGTACAACACCGCGTCCGCGCGGCGCACGGTCACGCTCGGCGGGGCCCTGCTCAAGGGCAAGCGCCCGGTCGCCGCGGACATGCTGGGCCGGCCGGGCAGGGCCTGCGCCAGGGGCAGGGTGTCCGTGCCGCCGCGCATGTACCAGAAGGTGCGCATCGGCTGACTGCGCGCGGCGCGCGCGGGGTCGGGAGCGCATGAGCACCCGAGCGCCACACCAGGTAGCACTGAAATTGTTTGACATGAGCCTCGCGGCTTCGCATACATAGGCTTTAGGTTCTGGGGGCCAACCCAGCCCTGGCGCACGCTGGGCCGAGATGGTGCCGGCGCGGGCGGACGCATGGCCAGCGAGGTCCGGATCGAAGGGAGGATGTTCGGGCCACAGACGTAGTTTGGCCGGCGCTCTCGAGCTTTGGCGCATTGTGGGGAGGGCAGACCCATGGCGGCAGTGCTGCTTTCCGTTTCCACGATCCTGCAGTATGCGGCGGCAGCCGCCGCGCTGTGGCTGGTGCGGCGCAGCGAACGCAAGCTTCCATGGCTGTGCGTCGCGGTGGCCGTGTTGCTGATGGGCGCGCGGCGCACCATTACCCTCGTACGCGTGCTTGCGGGCGACTCCGCACATCCGCCGGACGTGGCCGCCGAGTCGGTGGCGCTCTTGATCTCCGCCTTGATGCTCGTGGGAATCATGGGCGTCATTTTGACTTCGGGGGACAAAGCCCCGCCGGCAGGCGCCAAGCAGGTCTCGCTTCTTCTGAAGCTGGGAGGCGCTATCGCGTTTCTGTGCGCCACGATTTGGATGAACGAATTGGTGGACCTCCCACGCCTTCTGCTTGGAGTGTCGGCCACGCCCAGCAACTGGGCCGAAGCGTTGGTTGAATCGGGCCTTGCCATCGTGGTGGGCGTGTACGTGGTCTCCTCGGCGCTCCAACATCTTTCCGAGCGGACGCAGGCGGAGCAGGATCTGCGAGAGAGCGAGGGATTCACGCGCACGGTCATGGATCATCTGCCGGTCGGTGTGGCCGTGAACTCGGTGGATCCCACGGTCTCGTTCTCCTACATGAACGACAGCTTCGCAAACCTGTACCGGACCACGAGGGAAGCGCTCGAGGATCAGGATGCGTTCTGGGAGGCTGTGTATGAAGACCCGGAATTCAGAGAACGCATCAAGAAGAGGGTGCTGAAGGATTGCGCCGGCGGCGACCCGCGGCGCATGTACTGGAAAGACATACCGATCACGCGCAAGGGCGAGGAGACGACGTTCATCTCCGCGAGAAACACGCCCATCCCCGGCAAGAAGCTGATGGTGTCCACCGTGTGGGACGTGACCGATCGCAAGCGCGCCGAGGACGAACTACAGGCGCATCGCGGACACCTCGAAGAGCTCGTGAAGGAAAGAACCACGGAGCTCCAGCGCTATGCGGCCCAACTGGGGGCCGCCAACCGGGAGCTGGAGGCCTTCGCCTATTCGGTCAGTCACGACCTGCGCGCGCCGCTTCGCGGCATGGACGGGTTCAGCGAGGCCCTGCTCCAGGACTACGGCGACCGGCTCGACGACACGGGCCGGGACTACGCGCGGCGCGTGCGCGCGGCCAGCCGGAAGATGGGGCGGCTCATCGACGACATCCTCCAGCTCTCGCGCGTCTCGCGCCACGAGCTGGAGCACGAGACCGTGGACCTGAGCGAGCTCGCGCGCGCCGCTGTGGACGACCTGCGCAAACGTGACCCGGATCGGAGGGTGGACGTGTCCATCCAGGGCGGCCTGCGCGCGCAGGGCGACGCTCGCCTGCTTTCCGCTATGGTGCAGAATTTGCTAGGCAATGCCTGGAAGTTCACGCGCGACGAGCCGGACCCGCGCATCGAGGTCGGTGCGGCGCCCAACGCCCGGTGCGGCGCGCCCCACGCGGACCTGGACGACGACGCGCGCGTCTTTTTCGTGCGCGACAATGGCGCGGGCTTCGACATGGAGTATGTGGACAAGCTCTTCGAGCCGTTCCAGCGCCTGCATTCGGGGTCCGAGTTCTCCGGCACGGGCATCGGCCTGGCCACGGTGCAGCGCGTCGCGCGCCGGCACGGCGGGCGGGTGTGGGCCCAAGGGGCCCCGGGCCAGGGGGCGGCGTTCTACTTCACCCTGGACGCGCAGACCGAATCCGGCGAGGAGGGCGCGCAACGCTAGGCCCGGCGCGCGGGTACAACGGGTGGCCTGTGCCGCGAGACGGCCACTCGAGACAAAGGGAGGCGGACCATGGCTGAAGGACGGATTCTCTTCGTGGAGGACAATGAGGATGACGTGCTGCTCACGATGCGAAGCCTGAAGGAGAGCCACGTGGGCAACGAGGTGGACGTGGTGCGCGACGGGGCCGCGGCGCTCGACTACCTGTTCGCGCGGGGCGAGTATGCGCAGCGCGACGTCCGGGACTCGCCCGCAGTGGTGCTTCTGGACCTGAAGCTGCCCAAGGTGGACGGCCTGGAGGTTCTGGAGGCGATTCGCGCCGACGACCGGCTCAAGACCCTGCCGGTGGTGATCCTGACCTCATCCAACGAGGAGCAGGACCTGGTCCGCGGCTACGAGCTCGGCGCGAATAGTTACGTGCGCAAGCCGGTGGACTTTGGAGAATTCGCCGAGGCGGTGAGGCAACTGGGACTCTACTGGATGCTCCTGAACCAGCCGCTTCCCCGCAGGAGGTGACCGGCCATGGCCAAGAGGCCGCGCGTGCTGATCGTCGAGGACTCCGAGGACGACGCGCTCCTGATGGTCCGCGAGCTCAAGCGCGCGGGCCAGGACCCCGACTGGCGCCGCGTACAGACGGCCGAAGACATGGCGGCTGCTCTCGACGAACGCACCTGGGACGTGGTGCTGGCCGATTACCGGCTGCCCCAATTCAGCGCACCCGAGGCGCTCGATGTGCTCCGTGGCACGGGGCAGGACATTCCCTTTATCGTCGTCTCGGGCAGCATCGGCGAAGACACCGCCGTGCAGGCCATGAAGGCCGGGGCACACGACTTCTTTCTCAAGGACAATGTGATGCGGCTGGGCGCGGCGATCGAGCGCGAGCTGCGCGAGGCGCGGGAGCGCCACGAACGCCGGGCCGCCGAACAGGCGCTGCGCGAGTCCGAGGCCCGCTACCGCGCCCTGTTCGAGGGCGCGGCCGAGGGCATCCTGGTCGCGGACGTGGAGACCAAGCGCTTCCGGTACGCGAACCCGGCCATGTGCGAGATGCTCGGGTATACGGCCGAGGAGCTCACGCAACTGGGCGTGGAGGACATTCATCCCAAGGACAAGCTCTCCAAGGTGTTCGCCCAGTTCGAGGCCCAGGTGCGGGGAGACACGCGTTTGGGCCCCGAGACGCCCTGCCTGCGCAAGGACGGCACGGTGTTCTACGCGGACATCAACACTGCGCCGGCCGTGCTCGACGGGCGCGCGTGCAATGTGGGCTTTTTCACGGACATCACCGAGCGCCGCCGCAACGAACAGGAGCGCGACGCCGCGTACCAGCGATTGCGCGACGCCGAAGACAGGCTTCGTGAGAGCGAGCGCCTGTACCGCGCGATCGCGGAGGACATGCCCGCGCTGATCTGCCGCTTTCGGCCCGACGGGGAAATCACGTACGTGAATGACGCGTACTGCGCGGCCTTCGACAAGCGGCGCGAGGAGTTGGTCGGCCAATCGTTCGTGGAGCTGATCCCCGAGCGCTATCGCGCGCGCGTCATGGAGGCCCTGCGCGCCCGGACCCCGCAGGCGCCCGTGCAGGCGCACGAGCACCGCGT
>CAZOBJ010000084.1:0-14211 GCA_964577825.1 uncultured Planctomycetales bacterium | reverse complement strand
ACATAGTCTGGGATGAATGCCTCTTTCGCGCGCCCGCGCGCCACCTTTAGACGCTTCAAGCACTGCTTTCGCCTGATCTTGCTGTCCGGGTAGCGCAGCTTGGCAAGGAGGCGGTCGAGGAACAACGACTCCACGTCCGCCTCAGACGTCAGGTCGCCTGCGCTACAGAAGATGTTCTTCATGGTGGGGTGCCTTACCCCGGTTCGCCTGCGTGGCTTGTTTCCACGCTGCCGGTGCCAAGAGCCCCGTTCACCGGCAGTTGACTCGGCCTGGGACGTAGTGTGCGCTTTGCGCCGCGCGTCGCTGGTCGAGCGTGCGGCATTCCCCTCCGGCGCCTCCGTGGGGGTATTCTACGCAATGCCCCCTGACGGCGCAATCCCCGTTTCGGCGAAACCCCGGCCCCCCCTTGACCCCCTCGCCCCCCGCGCGGTAGAGTGCCGGCCGTGATGCGAGACCGGTTCGTCGACACCCACTGCCACCTGGACTTCCCGGACTTCGACGCGGACCGCGACGACGTGGTGCGCCGCGCGGCCGACGCGGGCGTCGACCGCATGGTCACGGTAGGCACCACGCTCGCGTCCGCGCGCCGGGCCCTGGACCTGGCCGGCCGGCACCCGGGCCGCGTGTTCGCCGCGGCGGGCATCCACCCGAACCACACGGCCGAGGCGGCGCCCGGCGACCTGGACGCCCTGCGTGAGCTCGCCGCCGACCCCCGCGTGTGCGCGGTGGGGGAGACCGGGCTCGACTTCTATCGAGACGGGGCGCCCCGGGACGCGCAGGAACGGGCCTTTCGCGCGCACCTGGACCTGGCCGCGCGGGTGGAGAAGCCCGTCATCCTGCACGCGCGACAGAGCGGCGCCGCGGTGCTGGACCTGGTGGACGAGGCCCGGGCCGGGGGCGCGCACGTGCGCGGGGTGTTCCACTGCTTCACCGAAGGGCCCGAGGTCCTGGAGCGCGCGCTGTCCGCAGGGCTTGCCATCGGCATCTCCGGGATCGTCACCTTTCCCAAGGGCGGGAACGTGCGCGACCTCGTGCCGAGGATCCCGGACGCGCGGCTGCTCTTGGACTCGGACAGCCCGTTCCTCGCGCCCGTGCCCGTGCGGGGCAAGCGCAACGAGCCCGCGTTCGTGACCCACATCGCGGCCAAGCTGGCCGAGCTTCGCGGCGTGGGCGTGGCCGACATCGCGCGCATCACCACGCGCAACGCGGCCGCGCTCTTCGGCCTGGACGGGCCCGGCGGCCGGGAGGCCAAGATCGCGTACGTCATCCGCAACACCCTGTACCTGGCGGTCACCAACGACTGCACGAACGACTGCACCTTTTGCGCGCGCAACCGGAGCTGGGTGGTCAAGGGCCACGACATCCGGCTCGCGGGCGACCCCTCCGCCCAGGAGGTGATCGCGGCCATGGGCGACACGTCCGGATACGACGAGGTGTGCTTCTGCGGGTTCGGCGAGCCGACCCTGCGCCTGGAGGTGGTCAAGACCGTGGCCGACGAGCTCAAGCGCCGCGGCCAGACGGTGCGGCTGAACACCAACGGCCTGGGCAGCCTGTACTGGGGCCGCGACATCGTGCCCGAGCTGCGCGGCCGCGTGGACGTGGCCTCGGTGTCGCTGAACACCGCGGACCCGGACCAGTACCAGCGCCTGTGCCGGAGCCGGTTCGGCGCGCGGGCGTACCCGGCCGTGTGCGCGTTCGTGCGCCAGGCCGTGCGCGTGCTCCCGCGCGTCGTGTGCACCGCGGTGGACATGCCGGGCATCGACCTGGCGGCCGCACGCCGCCGCGCGCACGAGCTCGGGGCCGAGTTCCGCGCGCGCTCGTTCGTGGACGTGGGCTGACCCGCTTGCATTCGGCCGCCGCGCGGCGTACAAGGGACGCGCCAATCCCCCGCAAGGAGCCCGCTGTGCCCGACGCCCCCGACCCGACCCCCGAGCACGCGCCGCACACCCCGCTCGCCGACCGCATGCGCCCGCGCAGCCTGGACGAGTTCGTGGGCCAGGCGGACCTGGTCGGCCCGGGGACCCTGTTGCGACGGGCCATCCAGGAGGACACGCTCACGAGCGCCATCTTCTGGGGCCCGCCGGGCAGCGGCAAGACGAGCCTGGCGCGCGTGATCGCCCAGACCACCGCCCGCGAGTTCGTGGCCTTCAGCGCGGTGCTCGGGGGCGTGCGCGACGTGCGCCGCATCGTGGACGAGGCCCGCACCCGGCGCGAGCGCGAGGACCGGGGCACGATTCTGTTCATCGACGAGATCCACCGGTTCAACAAGGCCCAGCAGGACGCCCTGTTGCCCCATGTGGAGCGGGGCACGATTTTGCTCATCGGCGCGACCACGGAGAACCCGTCCTTCGAGGTGAACCGCCCGCTCTTGAGCCGGTGCCGGGTCTACGTGCTCGAGGCCCTGAGCGACGAGGACGTGGGCCGGATCGTGGACCGGGCCCTGGCCGACACCGAGCGCGGCCTCGGGGACCTGAAGCCCGAGCTCCCGGACGAGGCGCGGCGGCTTCTTCTCAACTACGCGAACGGCGACGCGCGCACCGCGCTCAACGCCCTGGAGCTCGCCGCGGCGGCCACCCCGCCCGGGCCGGACGGCACGCGCACCCTGGACCGCGACACCGTGCGCAAGGCCCTCACCCAGCGAACGCTCGCCTACGACAAGGAGGGCGAGGAGCACTACAACCTGATCAGCGCCCTGCACAAGTCCCTGCGCGGCAGCGACGCCCAGGCCGGCCTGTACTGGCTCGCGCGCATGGTCGAGGCCGGGGCCGACCCCCTGTACATCGCCCGGCGGCTGGTGCGGTTCGCGAGCGAGGACGTGGGGCTCGCCGACCCCCAGGCCCTGGTCCAGGCCATCGCCGCGCGCGACGCGGCGCATTTCCTGGGCTTTCCGGAGTGCGACGCGGCCCTGGCGCAGTGCGTGGTGTACCTGGCCACCGCGCCCAAGTCGAACCGCGTCTACCGCGCCGTGGACGCAGCCAAGGCCGACGTGCACGAGACCCGCAACGAGCCCGTGCCCCTGCACATCCGCAACGCGCCCACCGGCCTCATGCGGGGGCTGGGGTACGGCAAGGGGTACCAGTACGACCACGACAGCGACCAGGCCTTCAGCGGGCAGCGGTTCCTGCCCGAGGGCATGGAGAAGCGCACCTACTACGCGCCCGGGCCCTACGGGTTCGAAAAGGAGATCCGCAAGCGCATCGAGTACTGGGACCGGCTGCGGCGCAAGCGCCGCGAGGAGACAACGGAGTCCGAGGAGTGAGGGCCGGCACAAGCGCGGGACAGGCCCCGCAAAAAAGGAGCAACCCGCAAGGGATTGCGGGCTGCTCCACGAGGAGAACGGCGAGGAACGGGTCGGGACTGCAGCGAGGGGGGCGCTACAGCTGTTCCTCACTTACTTGTGTCAGGCCGGGGCGTATATTCCCTCGCCGGGTGGTGCGGATTTTGCTCGGTTTTCTTTGCTTGACATAACCGTATTCTTTTGAAAAGGGTTACATCAGGAGGACCCCGCCGGGCCCCGGAGGCGGCGCCCGCGGCCCTCGACGGCGTGCACAGGGGGAGGTCGCCATGCAGGAATTCTCGGTGCGAACGCGCAGCCGCGCGCAGCTCGTGGACATCACGGATGAAGTCCGCGCCGCGGTGCGCGAGACCGGTATCTCCGACGGCGTGGCCACGGTGTTCGCGCCCCATACCACGGCCGCGATCACGATCAACGAGAACGCCGACCCCTCGGTGTGCCGGGACCTGTTGGCCAAGCTCGATCGCCTGGCGCCCCGCGACGAGGCGTTCTACACCCACGCGGAGGGCAATGCGGACGCGCACGTGAAGTCGAGCCTCGTCGGCTGCGCCCAGGCCGTGCTCGTGCGCGGCGGCGACCTGGCCCTGGGCACCTGGCAGGGAGTGTACTTCGCCGAGTTCGACGGGCCCCGCACGCGGCGGGTGTGGGTGTCCGTCAGCGGGTAGGCGATTGTCGCGGCACAGCAGAGGAGCACGGGCATGAGCTCATCGAACGCGGCCGACGGCACCCAGGACGCGGCGGCAGCCGCGGGCGCGCGCGAGAGCGGCAACCGCCCCGCGCGCAACGCCTGGTTCCGGGACCTCGGCTTCGGGCTGTTCGTGCACTGGAGCGTGGACGTGCAGCTGGGGACCGTGATCAGCCACTCGCTGGTGGGCAGCTCGCGCGCGTACCGCGAGCGCTACTTCCGCGAGCTGCCGGCCACGTTCTGCCCCGACCGGTTCGACCCGGCGGCCTGGGCCCGGCTCGCGCGCGTGTGCGGGGCCCGGTACGTGGTGTTCACCGCCAAGCATCACAACGGGTTCTGCATGTGGCACACGGCCACGACCGAGTTCTCCATCGCGAACACGCCCTTCGGCGAGGACGTGACCCGCGCGCTTTTCCAGGCCCTGCGCAGCGAGGGCCTGGCCGTGGGCGTGTACTTCTCGCCGGACGACTTTCTGCTTTTGCACGAGCAGGGCCACCCCGTCAGCCGCAAGCGGCCGGAAGCCGACCCGCGCAACAACCCGCAGCTCATGGCCCGCAACCGCGCCCAGCTCGAGGAGCTCTTCACCGGGTACGGGCCGGTGGATCTGTTGTTCCTCGACGGCGTGCCGGAGGGGCTCGCGGACCTCGCACGCGAGCTCGCGCCCGAGGTGGTGGTCACGCGCGGCGACCTGCTCACGCCCGAGCAGCACCTGCCCGACGCGCCCGCGCCCGGCCCGTGGGAGGCGTGCCTGACTCTGGGCGACCAGTGGCAGTACCGGGCCCCGCGCGAGACGTACAAGAGCGCAGAGGAACTCGTACGCACCCTCGCGCACACGCGGGCTCGCGGCGGCAACCTGCTCCTCAACCTCGGCCCGCGCGCGGACGGCAGCCTGCCCGAGGCGCAGACCGGGCGCCTGCGCGAGCTGGGGCTTTGGCTGTTCGTCAACGGCGAGGCCGTCTACGCCGCGCACCCCCGCTCGCCCGTGTGCGAGGGGGACGTGTGCTTCACCCGGTCCGCGCAGGGGCACGCTGTGTACGCCATGGTGACCCGGCCCGACTGGGCCGCGCCGCAGGCCGCCCCGCTTGCGGCGTGGGCCTTGGCCTTGGGTGCGAGCACGTACGCCAAGACGCTCACCCGCACGCTCGCGAGCCTGCGGGCCACGGACCGCACCGAGGTCGCGGTGCTCGGCCACGACGGGCAGGTCCTCGCGCACGCGCCCGAGGTGGACCCCGCGCCGCGCTGGTCGCAAGGCGAGGACGGGCTCAGCTTCACGGTGATGAGCGCCCAACGGCTGGGCAACCGGTGGGACTGGCCGCACGGGCCGGTGGTCAAGCTCACGGGCGTGGACGAGGTCGCGCCGGGCTGAGCGCCGCGCGCGGCGGCCTACCCGCGGTCCCGGTCCTGCGCGGCCTGCGCCTCCTGGACCTGCATGGGTCCGGGCAGGCGGCGCAGGCGTTCGAGGTCCGCCTCCGAGAGCTCCACGCGCGCGACCGCCTCCGAGCCCTCGTAGCGCAGGTCAAAGACCTCGCCGTGGGCGCTGAGCGCAGCCAGCCGCCGGCCGTCGCCGCCGGGGAACCGCACCACCACCGTGCGCCGGCCCAGGGTGCGGCAGGCGCGCTCGCGCAGCAGTTCGCGCAGCCGGTCGATCCCCTGCCCGGTGCGCGCGCTCACGGCCACGGCCGGGGCGTATCGCTCGCGCAGCGCGTCGACCAGGGCCGGGTCGCCGACGCGGTCGATCTTGTTGAGCACGTACACCTCGTCCCGGCCGCGCAGCTCGAGGCTGGCGAGCGTCTGGTCCACGGCGCGGACCTCTTCGGCGGCCACCGGGCTGGAGGCGTCGACCACGTGCAACAGGAGTTTGGCCTGCACGGCCTCCTCGAGCGTGGCGTGGAAGCTCGCCACCAGGTGGTGCGGCAGCCGCCGGATAAAGCCCACCGTGTCCGAGGCGAGCGCCTGCACCCCGCCGCCCAGGTCCACGGGCCGCGTGAGCGTGTCCAGCGTGGCGAAGAGCATGTCCGCCACCCGGGCCTCGGCGCCGGTAAGGGCGTTCAAGAGCGTGGTCTTGCCCGCGTTCGTGTAGCCCACGAGGCTCACCGTGTACTCGCGCGCGCGGGCGGCGACCTCCTGCTCCTTGCGCGCCTCGATGCCTGCGAGCTCGCGGCGCAGCCGCTGGATGCGCCCGCGCAGCAGCCGCCGGTCGGTCTCGATCTGGCTCTCGCCCGGGCCCCGCGTCCCGATGCCCCCGCCCAGGCGCTCCAGGTGCGTCCACTTGCGGCCCAGCCGGGGCAGCTCGTACTGGGCCTGGGCGAGCATGACCTCCAGTCGGGCCTGGTGCGTGCGGGCGCGGCTGGCGAAGATGTCCAGGATCACCTCGCTGCGGTCGATGACCTTGGTGCGCACCGCGGCCTCGAGGGTCTGCAGCTGCGCGGGGCTCAGGTCCGTGTCCGCGACCACGGTGTCCGGCCGCAGGCGCGCGACCTCGGCGACGAGCTCCTCCAGCTTGCCCTTGCCCAGGTAGGTGCGCGGATGGGGCCGGGCTCGGCGCTGGGGCAGGCGGCCGACCACCTCCGCGCCCGCGGCCTCCACGAGGTCCGCGAGCTCGTCGAGGGGCTCCTCGCCGGGGCCGAGCATGTCCGGCGCGACCACCCCGATGAGCACATGGCGTTCCTTGTCGGGCATCAGCTCAATGGTCTCGTCGGGCGCATGCGGCATGGGGCGGAAGGACTCACTCCTCGGAGAACCGCACCGCGTCCACGTACGCCTCGCCGGTGCGGTCTTCGTTGTGGAGAATCAGGATCAGGTTGCGCACCCGGTCCAGGTTCTGCACGGCGGTGGTGTGCTGCCAGCCGGCGGCCGCGGACTTCCAGGTCTTGCGGCTCAGGTCCATGCGCAGGTCCGTGCGCCACTGCTCGGGCGGGACCGTGAACACCTCGCTCTCGAACCACTCGAACGACGGCCCGGTGGCCACGGCCACGGACAGGGGCAGGGCCGCCTTTTCCGGGTTGTACACGTCGAACTGGAGCACGGGGGTGCCGGTGAGGTCCTCTTCGACGCTTAGCTGCACCGGGGTCTTGCGCTGGTCGGGCCGGGGCAGCCGGCCGCGCGCGTCGCGGTGCTTGTACGCGATCTTGAGCACCACCTGGCCCTCGCGGCCCTGCACCTGGGCGCGCTGGACCTCGGCGTCGTACCCCCAGCCCGGCGGGGACCAGTCGCCGGTCTCCAGGCCCTGCGGCTCGGACGGCGCGGGGGTCGGCTGCGGGTCCAGTCCCTGGGCGCGGATGCGCTCGTTGACGCGCTCCAGGCCCTGGCGGGCGGCCTCGGCCCGGTCGCCCTGGGGGGCGGCCTCCAGGTAGGCCTCGTAGTACTTGCGCGCGTTCAACAGCCCGGGCGGACCCTGCTTCTCGTACGCGCGGGCGATGTGGAAGGCCGACTCGGGCGGCACGCCCTCGTGCCCGTGCGCGTGGCGCAGCCGCTCCAGGGCCTTGTCCACCAGGTCGCGCTCCAGGCACCACAGCCCGAGCTCGTAGTGGCCCGGATAGTCGTCGTCGGCCAGGGCGGCCAGCCGGGAATCGTAGTCGTACTCGATGCGTTCAATGCTCTCGCGCCGCAGGAGCATGCTGCCCTGCTCCTCCGGACCCACGAGCACGCGCACGTACTCGTCCCCCTCGGCGGGCGGGATCACCTTGCACGAGAGCTCGTTGCCGGACTGGAAGTACACCGTGTCCGCCCGGGCCGCGCCCGGCCCGGCCAGGCCCGCGACGATCAGGACCAAGCGTACAAAGCCCCCAAGTCCACGGCGGCTACCACGCTGGCGTGTTCGGCGCTTCATGGCTCTTATCCTACAGACGCCCGCCCCGGCGCGGCAAGCGAATTCCCCGATCGCCCTGCCCACGGCGCGCGCACGGTTCACCCGCTCTCGCGCGCCAGCCAGGGCGGGTTCTCCGGGTCGGAGAGGTGGTCGAGCATGTCCGAGACCACTGCGCGCACCGCCTCCACGGACAGGTCCAGCACGCATCGGTTGCCGAGTTCGCACACCGGACGCTCCACGGCGAGCAGGCTCACGCACGGGCTGCGGTCGCAGATGCGGTACACGGCCGCGTGGCGCTCCTCGTTGTCGCGGCGGCCCACGCGCGCGGGGCTCTCCGGACCGTACAGGCCCACAGTGGGCACGTCCAGGACCTCGGCCAGGTGCAGGGGGCCTGCGTCGCTGCCCACGAACAGATGCATCCGCTCCAGGAGGGCCAACGTCCCCCGCACGTCCACGCCGCCGGTCAGGTGCAGGGCGGGCTGGCTCATGTGCGCGAGGGCCCGGTCCGTGGCGCGCACGTCCTCGTCGCCGCCGAGGAACGCCGCGCGGTACTCGGCCTGCTCCTCGATCCACTGCGCGAGCAGGGCGAACTTCTCCGGCGGCCAGGCCCGGCCCAGGTAAAAGGCGCCCGCGCCCACGTGCAGGCCCACGAGATACGTGTGCGGGTCCACCTGCGCGTCGCGCAAGACCTGCGCGGCCCAGGCGCGCTCCTGTCCGCGGACCACGGGCCGCACGGGCCCGGGCTCCACGCGGGCGCCCCCGGCCGCGCGCGCGGCCTCGTACAACAGGTCGGCCACGTGGGCCTCGCGGCGCCAGCGGATCGCCCGGGTGTACGCCCCGCGGCTGCGCTCGCGGCTGACGAACCCGACCGCGGCCTGGGGCTGGGACTCCGCGGCCAGGAGCGCGGCCAGTTCGCTCAGGCCGTCGAGGTTGACCGCCAGGTCCACCGGGCGCTCGCGCAGACGCGGGCGCAGCGCCGCCACGGCCGCGCTCACGCCGCGCGCGTCGACCGGATCGAAAGGGATGGCCTCGTCGTACAGGTCGTTGGCCCCATACACGCCCAGGCACTCCGGCGTGCTCAAAAGCGCAATGCGCGCGTTCGGATGCCCGCGGCGCAGGCTCGTAAGCGCCCGGCCCGCGTGCGCCATGTGCCCCAGGCCCCACAGCTTGACCACCAGCACGTTGCGCGGATGCGCGGGCAGGCCCCCGGCCCCCCGCGCGCGCACCACGCGCGTCGTGCGCCTGCGCACCAGCCGGCCGGTGATCCGCCGCACGCCCGCCAATCCCTTGCGCGCAATCCCGCCGCCCATGCGGTCGATGAGTGGCAGCTCCTCGTAGTCCACCGCGGCCCTTCTTATCCAGAAGCGTAGGCCCGCACGGCCCACCGGCATCCATTATCCCGCGCGCTCGGCCCACGGGCAAGGGGGCCGCTCCGTGTCGGCGCGTGTCACGGACCTACGCGCAGGTTGGACAGGATCAGGATTCGAGCAGGCGGCGAAGCTCGGCGGTCTTCTCGTCACGCAGCTTCGCGGTCTTGGCCTCGAGGTTGAGGCGCAGCACGGGCTCGGTGTTCGATGGGCGCACGTTGGCCCACCAGTCCGCGTAGCGCAGGGTGAGCCCGTCGAGCTCGGACTGGTCGGCGTCGGTGTAGGTCTCTTTGAGGAGCTCGATCTTGGCCGCCTTGTCGTCGACGTGGAAGTTGATCTCTCCGGAGCCGTGGTACCGGCGCAACGGGGCCACGAGCTCGGATAGGGGCTTCTCTTCGCGGCTCATGATGCTCAAGAGCTGGAGGGCCGCCATCTCCGCGTTGTCCGTGGTGTAGATGTCGCGGAAATAGAAGTGCCCGGACAGCTCGCCCGCGAAGATGCTGTCCTTCTCGCGCATGGTGGCCTTGATGTAGCTGTGTCCCACCCGGCTCTCCAGGGGCACGCCGCCCAGGCGCTCGATCTCCTCGCGCACCACCCACGAGCTTCGCAGGTCGTAGACAATGGTCGCGCCCGGCTCGCGGCGCAGCATCTCGCGCGCGAGCAGCGCGGTGATGAAGTCGCAGGGGACCATCTCGCCGCGCTCGTCGCAGAACATGGCCCGGTCGCCGTCTCCGTCGAACGCGATCCCCAGCTCCGCGCTCGTCTCCCGCACCTTGGCCACGAGGTCCGCGGTGTTCTCGGGCTTGAGGGGATTGGCCTCGTGGTTGGGGAAGGCGCCGTCCGGCTCGAAGTAGAGCCGGATGAGCTCGCAGGGCAGCTTGTCGAAGAGCGCGGGCAGGAACGCGCCCATCACCCCGTTGCCCGCGTCGACGACCACGGTCAGGGGCTTGATCTTGTCCGCGAACTTGAGAAGCTGCGCCCGGTACGCGGGCCCCACGTCGCGGTCCTCGATCTCGGCGTGTCGCCCGGGCGCCTCGGTCAGGTCGGTCTGCACCAGCCGCTCGATCTGCGCGAGCCCGGTGTCGTAGGCCACAGGCACCGCACCGGCGCGGCAGAACTTTAAGCCGTTGAACTCGGATGGGTTATGACTCGCCGTGATCATGGCGCCGCCGCCGGCCTTCCAGTGGCCGACCGCGAAGTAGAGCATGGGCGTGGAGCACAGGCCGATGTTGATCACCTGCGCGCCGGCCTCGGTGACCCCCTGCACGAACGCCTCGGCGAGCCGCGGGCTCGACTCGCGCATATCACGGCCCGCGACCATGGTTTGGGCCTCCAGGACCCGCACCGTCGCGGCGCCGATCTTGCGCACCATGGCCGCGTCCAGGTCGTCGGGCACCCGGCCGCGAATATCGTAGGCCTTGAACACGCCCGCCATGGCGTGCCTCCCTGTGTCGGCGCGGCCCGGCTGCCGCGCGCCCGCATCGTCCGGGATTGTAAAACCGCCCCCGGCCTTGGCAAGGAAAAAAGGTCCTGCCCGCCCTGCGCGCGCCGCCCCCGGCTCGAACCCCGCAGGCAGCGGCAATCCGCACGCCACAGCCGCCCCAAAAAACGGGCGGTCCGAGCTCGTCGGACCGCCCTGTGACTGGGTCCCGTAGGCCCCCGTCGGTGGCTTAGAGTCCCAGCCACCCCCTGCGGCTACTACACATGGACCACCTCCTTTCCTTGAGGGCCGCCCGGTCCACGCCTTCCCCCGGGAGGGGGCCCCAGGGGGGCAGCGCTTCCGGCTTCCCCCTGCCGCGGTACGTTGCCGCGGCCCCAGGCGGGCGCAGCCACCGCAACCGCGGTCGCTCCTGCGGCGGCGCCTTCCCGCATCCGGCACCCTACACGCTTCGGGGGCCGAGGTCAACCCCGGATCCGGACAACCGGCCAACGAGCACCGGATCGGTGCGACCATCGGTCCGCAAGCCGGGCATTGCCAATAGATTGGAGAGACCGAAGGCGAGAGACCAAGAGAGAAATTCCACAGCCCGCGCACCCGAGGGCTGGTAAGGGGGCAGGCGGCCCCTGCGCCGCGGGTTCAGCCCTGTTCGAGGCGCGCGACCTCCAGGCTGTCCGAGGCGCCCGCGGTCCCGAACCGGCGGCCCGCGACCAGGAGCACGTGCTCTCCCGGCCCGGCCAGGCCCTGATCGCGGGCGAAGGCGAGCGCATGGTCGCGGAACGCGTCGCGGTCGGCCAGCTGTGCGGCGAGCACCGGGCGCACCCCCCAGAACAGGCGCATCTGCCGCAGGGCGCGCTCGGAGTCGGTGAACACCACGATCGGCGCGCACGGCCGGCCCTTGGACAGAAAGAGCGCCGTACCCCCGGTGGCCGAATACGCGAGGATCGCCCGCACCTGCAAGTCCTCGCACACCTGGTGCACGGCATGGCCCAGCGCGTCCTCGACCGGGTTGTCCGGATTGACCGCCCCCCAGTCCCGGGGCGGCGCGTGCGCGGCCAGGTACCCCTCGGTCTCGCGCGCGACCTCGTCCACGACCGCCACGGCCTGGAGGGGATAGGCGCCGACCGCGGTCTCGCCCGAGAGCATGAGCGCGTCCGTGCCGTCCAGGATCGCGTTGGCGAGGTCCGAGACCTCGGCCCGCGTGGGCCCGGGCTCGCGGATCATGCTCTCGAGCATCTGGGTGGCCGTAATCACATACCGGTCGGCCTGGTTGGTCCGGCGGATAAGCTCCTTCTGCACCAGGGGCACGCGCGCGAGGTCCATCTCCACGCCCAGGTCACCGCGCGCGACCATGATGCCGTCGGCCTCGGACAGGATCGCGTCGATGTGGTCCACGGCCTCCGGCTTCTCGATCTTGGCGATGAGCCGCGCGGACCGGCCCGCATCCTCCATCACCGCGCGTGCGGCCGCAAGGTCCTCGGCCCGACGCACGAACGACAGGGCCACGAAGTCGACCCCCTGCGCGAGCCCGTCGCGCAGGTCCGCGCGGTCCTTGTCGGTAAGCGCGGGCCGGTGCATTGGAAAGTCGGGGAGGTTCATGCCCTTATGGCTGTGGAGCACCCCGCCGCGCTCCACGCGGCAGCGCACCTCGTCGCCCTCCACGGCCACGACGCGCAGGCGCAGGCGCCCGTCGTCCAGCAGCAGGCGCCCATTCACCTCGGCAGCCTCGGCAAGCTGCGGATAGGTGGTGCCGAACCGCCCATCCGCTCCGGGCGCGAGGTCCGGGGTGATGCGCACCTCCGTGTCCTCTTGCAGGACCATGGCCCCGCCGGCCATGGGACCGGTGCGCAGCTTGGGCCCGCACAGATCCTGGAGCACCGCGGGCTCGCGTCCCTCCTCGCGGGCAAGCGCGCGCAGCCGCGCGAGCGTGGCCCGGTGGCCCTCTGCCGTGCCGTGGGAGTAGTTGAGGCGGAACACGTCCACCCCGGCGCGCAGGAGTGCGCGCAACGGGCCCTCGCCGCTCGACGCGGGCCCGAGCGTGGCCACGATCTTGGTGCGCCGTTCCATGGGCAGGGCCCTCGCGCGGCCGCTGTGTGGTATCGGTGTCCGCGGTCCGGGCTGCATTGTATCCGCCCCGCATGCGTACGCGAGCGAAAACCGCGCGCGCCGGGCGGTATCGACCGTCTTGTCGCACAAAGGACTTGCACTCCCGCGCCGTCGCCGCTAGGGTGCGGCGCCCGCGCAGCGGGTGATGCTGGGGGGCGCATCGCGCCCCCTCGCGAGGCCGGCGACCTCGAGGATCGGCTCGCGCCAACGCGCGCACGTACGCAGGAGAGCACCCCGTGAACGACGCCATGACTCCGTACAAGCCCGACTGGCGCGAGGCGCGCGACCGCATGGCCGACTGGTGGGCGGGCAAGCTCATCGACCGTGTACCCGCGCTGCTGCGGGCGCCCAGCAGTACGCCGCCTGAGCGCAAGCGGATCACGTCCCTGCCCGATCGGTGGATCGACCCTGACACGATTTTCCACAACCTGGAGGTGGACCTGGAGCGCTGGTACTGGGGCGGCGAGGCCTTTCCGTGGTACTGGCCGTACCTGGGCCCCATGTTCAGCGCCGCGTTCCTGGGGTGCACGCCCAAGTTCCAGACGAACACCACCTGGTACGAACGGCCCGAAGGCCTGACCTGGGACCGCGCCGACGAGCTCTCCTTCGACCCGGACAACCGGTGGTGGCGGCTCGTGCAGGAACTCACCCGCCGCGCCGTGGCCGAAAGCGGCGGGCGCTACCTCGTGGCCATCGGGCCCGCGATCGGCGCGGCGCTCGACCTCATGTGCGAGCTCTTCGGAAGCGAAGAGACCATGATCGCCATGATCGAGCGGCCCGATGCGGTCAAGCGGATGCGCGACCGGATGGTCGAGTGGGGACGGGAGACCTACGATACGTTGGACGGGATCATTGCCCCGCACCAGCAAGGCACGTTCACCGGCATGTTCATGTGGGCGCCGGACCGCAGCCGGGTCACGCAAGTGGACATGTGCGTCATGATCTCGCCGGACATGTTCCGCGACTTCGCGGTGCAGGACATCCGGGGCCTCACCGACCACGTGGACCAAGGCATCTACCACCTCGACGGTGAGGGAGAGCTCAAGCACCTCGACCAGATCCTGGCCATCGACTCGGTCCGCGCGGTGCAGTGGGTGCCTATCACCAAGCCCAGCGACAAGGTGGTCCGCGATCCCCTGCCCTGGACCGACCTGTTTGCCCGCATCCAGGAGGCGGGCAAGAAGGTCATCGTCCTCACTCCGCCCGAGCGAGTGGCCCCGCTTCTCGACAAGATCGACCGCAGGAACGTGTTCCTGTGGGTCTTCGGGTGCAAGAGCGAAGACGAGGCCTGGGCCGTGCAGCGCACGATCGAGCGCAAGGGCGTGTGACCCGAACCGCAAGACCGCCGACGCGCGAAGTCTCCGGAGGCGAAAACCCCGCGCAGGCGTACCTCTCGACCGCATGGGCGCACAAAAGGCTTGCACTCCCGCGCCGTCGCCGCTAGGCTACAGGGCTCTCGGCTCCGGACGAGGCCCCACGGGGGCGCGCCGCTTCGGCCCGGAGCGCTTCCAG
>CAZOBJ010000083.1:0-14357 GCA_964577825.1 uncultured Planctomycetales bacterium | reverse complement strand
CCAGCAACCGCTTGACCGGGAGACTCTCCTAATCGAGACTGTTTCCTGTCCAAAGAATGGGGAGCACCTCACTCTTTTTGACAACAGCGGAGGGGGGGCGTAGCCTATGATATAGCCCTAAGGATGTTGGGGGGGCGTTCCTGTTCGGCTCCGCAGGAGCCGGGGGCGCTAACCAAGCATAAAGCGGTGAACGCTTACAAGAAAAGAAAGGAATGGCCCCATGAAGACGATCTTCGAAAAACTCACCGCGTTTGCCGTTGTATTCGTGTGCTTCAGTTGTATCGGTCTTGTTGTTCCGGGCTATGCCGAAGGGGGTGATGCAGCGAAAGAAGACGCGGCGCAGCAGCAGGAAGAGGGAAAGTCGGCTCCCGCAGAAGCCGGAGAAGCCGAGGAAGCGGAGGAATCGGAGAACCTGCTCAAGAATTCGGGATTCGAGAGCACGGAGGAGGTGCCGGAGTGGAATCCTTACGGTGTTGCGCCCGGATGGCGAATGATCTGGAGGAAGCCCGCCGAGGTGCGCGAGCTGGGGATTTCGATGGGCGTGGATGCCGACACGGCCCACACCGGGGCTCAAAGCCTGAAGCTGGAGACCCTCAAGCAGGCGACGCACGTATCGGTATGCCAGAGAGACCTTGCGGTACGGGCGGGCGACACCTGCCGGTTGACGTTTTGGACGAAGTCTTATCGCGAGGATGCACAAGAGCTGCCGATCCGCGTGGGACTGTATTGCTCGGGCGACCTTCCCGGCGGCAGGCAATACATGCTTGAAGTGGAGTCGTTCCATGCGGGGCGCGACTGGAAGCAAATCACCACCGCCTTGCAGGTGCCCGAAGGCACGAAGGACGCCCAGCTGGTCCTGGAGCTGCGCGATCCCGACGGCCAGGGAACGACCGGGACGGTGTGGTTCGATGACGTGTCTCTGACGCGGCCGGGTGCCGGCCAGGAGGATTGGCGCGCGGCGCCGGAGGAGGCCTCGACCGAGGCGCCGAAAGAAGCGCCGCCCCCGGCCGCCTCCGAAGCGCCAGAGCTCCCGGAAGACCAGCCCGACCAGCCCGCGGAGGAGGGCCTTCCTGCACAGGGCGAGAACGTGCTCGTCAACCCGGGATTCGAGCGCACGGCTAGCGAGCCGGGCAGCTATGTGGTCACCGAGAGCTGGCGCCTGTTTTTCACGAACCCCAAAGAGGTCGAAGAAAATGAGGCTGCGATTGCCATTGACACAGAGAACGCCCGCAGCGGAAAACAATGCCTGAAGATCGAGAGCCTCAAGACCGCCATGAAGATCACGGTAGCCCAGGAGGTCTCGGTGCCGCTCACGGGCGGCGATACGGGCAAATTGAGCGTATGGTGCAAAGGCTCCAACGAGACGGGCGGGGAAGTCCCCATTCGCCTGAGCCTGTATTATGTCGGTAATTCTGACGATGGGAAGCAATTCAAGAATAGGGTACAGAGCTTCAAGGCCACGGGCGAGTGGAAACAGGTTGAGATGCCTTTTACGGTTCCACAAGGCGCCAACAAGGTACTTGTATTTCTCGAATTTCGAGACCAGGGAGAGGACGCACTCGGAACGGTCTGGTTCGATGACGCGTCGCTGGTCAAGAACAAGACAGATGAAGCGAGTTTGCCCCTCACGCATATTGGCAAGACCGAGTCCCCTGCAGGAATCCAAAAGCGCTCACGCCGTTCCGGATCGGCTGGATCAGAACCGCCCAATGTCAGCACGGTTTTGCAGAGCATCCGGAAAGATCACCCCCGCCTGTTTCTGAACCGGGAGATCCTCGAGAAGGCCAAACAGGAGGGAATGACGTCCGCCCAAAAGAAATGGCTGGGGGCCCTGACGCAGCAGGTGAATCGATATCCATCGCCTCCGGGATCGACCTACCGCCTGACGTTGCAGGGCGGACGCGGTAATGACGGGAAGTGGGGCCTCTATTGCGCGCATACGGCCCTGGTCTATCTGTTGACAGGGGAAAAGGAGTACTACAACAAGGCCATGGCTCTCTTGCGGTATACGGCCGGCATGTATTCAATAATCCACCAGAACAAGAAAATACCCTACGGGAGAAGTCATATGCGGCTGGGCGTTCTCTCCGCCTATGACTGGTTGTACAACACCATGCCGGAAGACGAACGCAAGAGCATCGGCAAGACGCTCTTTCCTCCCCTGAAGGCATTTTACGAGCATTGGCGCAACACCGGGTACATGCGCAACGTGCCGATCAACCTGTACACCGATACGGTCATGGGATGGTACCTGGGTTTGGTCTTCCTCGAGGCGGGTGTCGAAGGTGCGGATGAGCAGGTCTGCACACAACTGCTTCGCGACTCGTACGAACATCACCTGTTTCTCTTTGACATGCTTTCTTCCGGACCTGACGGCATTTATCCGTACAGCGCCATGGCCTACACGACGCAGAATATCCAGGCGGAAGTCAATTTCATCGATTCCTGGCGAGCCGCCATTGGCGGCGATTTTGCCCGCTATCATCCCAAACGCATGAACATGGCCGAGTATTTTCTGTCGCACACGATTACGCCCACACGCGGACGCGGCAAGAACTACGGGTATGGCGATGTGTACCATCTCCATAACGATATGGACGGCTATCACAAGCACTACATGGCGCGTGTGCTGGACCTCTACGGCGGCGTCCTCAACAAAGCCGGGCTTGGGATCCTGCGGACGATCGCTCAGCTCAAAGCGCCTTCAGACTATACGTGGTGCATGCGGACGGATTGGGATCTCTGTTATCAGACGATTGCCGCGCCGCTGCTGATGTCGAACCGCGCTCAGGAAACAGCGGACTTAAAAGCGGGTCTGGCACGGCTTCCGCGCGCGCGACATTACCCCGATCCGATCGGTCGGACCTTCATGAACAGCGGCTGGGGCGAGCATGACACCTACGCGCTGTTCGTTGCAGGCATGAAGCAGTCCCGGCGCAAGCATTACGACGAGAATCATTTCACGATCTACAAAAAGGGTTTTCTGGCGCTGGATTCGGGTGCGCGCGGCTACAGCATCAACCGGCGCCAGGCGGGCAGTAACCGTAACAAAGTCATTGGAGCGGATCATGAGATCAATTACTACTACGACACGATCGCCCACAACTGCGTACTCATCCATATGGATGGGGAGCAGCTGCCCGGCTACTGGGGGCAGAAGGCTGCGGAAAACACGGGTGGCATGAACAAGAACTACGGCGCGCAGGTCAAAGCCTTTGAAACGAACGAATGCTATACCTATATCGCAAGCGACGCCACAAACTGCTACCACGAAGGCAAGTCTCAAGAGGTGATTCGCCAATTCCTCTTTGTCTATCCGGATTATTTCGTGGTCTTCGATCGCGTGGCGTCAAAGAAGCCCGAGCAGAAGAAGACGTGGCTTCTGCACACCCAGCACGAGCCAAAGGTACAGGGAGATACCTTTTCAGCCGATCACCGGCAGGGCAGAATCTTCGTGCGAACGCTTCTACCGGCTGAGCCGCATGCGCAAAAAATCGGTGGCCCAGGCAAGGAATTCTGGACGGGAAGCCGCAACTGGCCGGTACGTCCGGAGTGGCAGAGCCGCTCCCCTGACAAACACCTATTCGGATGCTGGCGCATGGAAATCTCTTCTCCGCAAAACAACCAGCGCGAGCTCTTTCTGCACCTGCTCCAGGTCGGCGACAAAAAGACGCTTGGCAGCATGGCGGCCTCAAAGCGGATCGACGGAAACGGAAAGGTCGGCGTGGAGTTTCAGGCAGGCCCCATTTCCGTGCGCGTACTCTTCAACAAAGAGGGAACAATCGGAGGCGATATTCACGTTGCCAAAAAAGGGAAGGTGCTGGTCGATCGGCCGCTGATCCAGAAGGTGATACATCAGCAGAAGCTCTCTGATTACCGGTAATGATAGAGGACGACTTTTCCAATGGGACAGATCGGCGCACAAGCAAAACACGCCCTCCCCCAACCTCCTCCCGGCGGGAGGGGGATTATGATCCCTCCCCCTTTGGGGGAGGGTTGGGAGGGGGGTCCCATAAATCGTATCCAATAGACAGAATTGAGGTGCTCCCCAATGTCAAGACCAGAAATGGCTTTGAATAAGATAGCGTCACCTGCCAACGGTTGCCGGAACGGAAGGAGCCCGTAGGGCGACTGGAGTTCCGGCAACCGGGCGCGCCGCCGCGCCTCAGGCGAGCTCGCCTCGGTACACCAAGCGCACGGGCCCCTCCAGGGCCACGTCCGCAAACGCGTCGCCCCGGGGCCGGAAATGCACGCGCAGGCTCCCGCCCGACCGGATGCGCACCGTCACCGGGCTCGCCAGCCCCCAGACGCGCGCGGCCCGGGCTACCGGCTCAGGTACTTGTCGTGCTCGCGCGGGGTGACGTGGGTGCGGTGCTCCTCCCAGTCGGCGCGCTTCAGGGTCATGAAGCGCTCGTACAGGCTCTCGCCGAAGAGGTCCTTCAAGAACGCGCCGCGTTCGGCCTCGACCAGCGCCTCGAACATCGACTTGGGCAGGAACCGTTCGTTCCACAGCGGCCCGCTCTGGAGCGCGTACGTGCTCCCGCGGTCGGGCTCGCCGCAGTCGAGCCGCTCGCTCATGCCCGCCAGCCCCATTGCAATCAGCGCCGCCATCTGGAGGTACACGTTGCCCGCCGTGTCGGGATTGCGCAGCTCGATTCGCGTGCTCTCGGGGCCGGTTGCGTAGGGGATGCGGACCATGGAGCTGCGGTTCTTCAGCCCCCAGCCCCGGACCACCGGGGCCTCCCGCTCCAGCACGTATGCCTTGTACGAGTTGTGCGTGGAGGCCATGACGATGGACGCCTCGCGGGCGTATTTGAGGATGCCCCCGATGAACCGCCGCGCGCGTGCGCTCAGGCGGTGCTCGTCGGCCTCGTCGAAGAACACGTTCTTCCCGTCGAGGTCCTGCATGGAGAGGTGAATGTGGAACGCGTTGCGATTCTCGCCGTCAAAGGGCTTGGGCATGAACGTGGCGTAGTAGCCGTGCTCGCGCGCGACCCTGTGCGTGACGTAGTTGAAGAGCACCGTGCGGTCGGCCGCGGCCAGCGGGTCGGCGCATGCCAGGTTCACCTCGTGCTGGCTGGCGGTGACCTCGTGATGGGTCTTCTCGAAGCGCACGCCGCACGTTCCGAGCACCCGGACGATCGCCCGCCGGACCGCGTCGCCCCGGTCGTGGGGATCGGTATGGAAATACCCGGCCTTGTCGCTGTGGATGCCCTCGCCGAAGCGGTCGGCCGTCAGCAGGAAAAACTCGTGCTCCGGACCGGCGAGGAACGTGCACCCGTGCTCGGACTTCGCCCGCTCCAGCACCCGCTCCAGCACCGCGCGAGTGTCGGTGGCCGAGCGCGCTTCTGGCGAGTCGCACACCTTGCCGATGAAGAATCCGGTCTTCTCGTCGCTGAACTCGAGCAACCGGAAGGTGCCGGGGTCGGGAATGAGAAGCTTGTCGCTGTCCTGTACCGCGCCCATCCCGTCCACGGAGCTGCTGTCGAACCCGACGCCATGCGCGACGATGCGCTCGATGTCCTCAGGGTTCACCTGAAGCGTGATGGGCCGTCCGTTGACGTCCAGACTGAACACCCGCGCCGAGTCCGCCTGACGCAACTGCTCGTGCAGCGCTTGCTTGTCCATGTGCCGGGGTCTCCCCTCGCTTCACTCGGGGATATTGGGGATGGTCGTGAACTCGCCCTTGTAGTTGCGCAGCCTGTACTCGGTCTCTCCCTTCTCCATGATGTAGTAGTCGGGCATCAGGGGGATCTTGCCGATATTGGTGGCGATGACGTACATCGGCTGGGCCAGGCCCGTGGTGTGTCCGCGCAGGGCGTCGCGGATCAGCTCGGCGCCCTTCTCGACCGGGGTGCGGAAGTGGTCGGTGCCGGGCGTGGCCTCGCAGTAGAACACGTAGTACGGGCGAATGCGCACCGTCAGGAGCTTCTGGTGCAGCTTCCTGAAGGTCTCGACATCGTCGTTGATCCCCTTGAGCAGCACGGCCTGGTTGCCTACGTTGACCCCGCAACGCAGCAGGTCGTACACCGCGCGCGCCGCTTGCTCGGTGATTTCCTTGGGATGGTTGCACTGCGTGTTGATCCAGATGGGGACCTTGTGCAACCCCTCCAGGACCTTCATCAGCCCCTTGGTGATGCGCTGGGGCAGCACGATCGGCGTGCGCGTGCCGAAGCGGATCATCTCCACGTGGTCGATCTCGCGCAGCTTTCGAATGAGATACTCCACCTGGTCGTCGGGCAGGATGAACGGGTCTCCTCCGGTGACGAGCACGTCGCGGATTTCGCGATGCTGCGCGATCCATTCCAGTCCCTCGTCCACATCGAACCGCAGCCGAAGATGCCCATCCACCACCACCTCCTTTCGGAAGCAATGTCGGCAGTAATTGGCGCACATATCGGTCACCGTGAACGCGATGCGGTCGTGGTACTGCCGGGCGATGCTGTCCGGCCGCGGCTCGCCGGTTGCGCGGTTCTCCTTCCAGACCAGGTAGTCGGGTATTCCGTAGCGGTTCTCCTGTTCCTTCACCGAAGGGATGACCTGTCTGCGAATCGGGCAATCCGGGTCGTCCGGGTCCATCAGCGAGGCGAAGTAGGGCGTGGTGCCCCACTTGGTCTTCATGGTGGTGATGGCCTCTTCCTCTTCCGGCGTCACGTGGATGAATTCCCTCAGCCGGTCGAGGGTGTTGACCATGTTCTTCATCTGCTCACGCCACGGTTCCATTGTCTGCTCCCGGTGCATGGGACGGACTCACGCGTTGTCGCCAGTCGAAACCACCGTTCATACTCCTCCATGCCGTGCTTGTCAACGCCATGCTCGCGCTTTGTGGCCCCTATGAGCCTCCGCGGAACTCGGACCAGAGCTTCCGGATGAAGCCGCCTTCCGCGCTGCCGTGCGAAGCGGAGCTCACCGCCGAGCACGGGGCGCGCCCTGCCGGATGTCGGAGCGGGAGACGCCACTCTGTCCCGATGAACGCGTATGCCGACGAGGTTTCGTGGAGAGAGAGTGACGTCGTTGACGGGCAGCGCACGGCAGTCCTGCGGACCGTCCACAAAGGCGACCAGCAAACGACTGGCGCCAACAACTGACAGCGCGCGAATGCGCCGCCGGCTGTGTCTGGGGGTCTTCGTGCTCGCCGCCTACTCCGCACCCCCCTCCACGCCCTCGACCACGTGCTCGTACTTCTCGTGGATCATGCCGCGGTCGAACGCGTCGAACTCGGCGAGCATCGCCTGCTGTTCCTCGTCGTCCAGGTGCCCCATGGCTGCGGGGAAGAAGCTCTTGTCTTCCTTCACGATGTGGCGGCGGTACAGGTCCACGAGCTTGGACAGGGCCTCGGCCGCGGCCTGAGAGCCTCGGTCCCGGTCGCCCGCCTCGTACCGGTCCGCGGCCGCCTCCAGCTCGCCGACCGTGCGCCGGCCGACCCGGTGCTCCTCCACGAGATCCTGCATGGCGGCCCGGTCCTCGGCCGAGAGCGGCTTTTCGTCCAGGCCGCGGAACAGGATCTCCTCCTCCTTGCCGTGGTGGGTGCGGTCCGCGTACACCCGGAAAAAGTCCACGGCCGTGCGCACGAGCCCGGCGTCGAGCTCGTTCGAGCTGCGCACGCGTTCGAGCTCCCGGGCCAGGCGCTCGACCATGCGCTCAATGACCCGGTGCTCCTTCATGAGGGGCCCGCGCGGCTGCATGGGGTTCTCCTTTGCTCTGGTCTTCGAACCGGACAGGTCTCCGATGAGCAAGCTGCCGCTGCAAGGCACGTGCCAGGCGCGCGCCGCGCCTCAGGCGAGCTCGCCCCGGTATACGAGGCGCACGGGCCCCTCCAGGGCCACGTCCGCAAACGCGTCGCCCTGGGGCCGAAAATGCACGCGCAGGCTCTCGCCCGACCGGGTGCGCACCGTCACCGGGCTCGCCAGCCCCCAGACGCGCGCGGCCACGAGCGCCGCGGCCACGGCCCCGGTGCCACAGGCGAGCGTCTCGTCCTCCACGCCGCGCTCGTACGTGCGCAGGTCCACGCCGCCCTGCGCGCCGCGGGCCAGGAAGTCCGCGTT
Source organism: uncultured Planctomycetales bacterium (assembly GCA_964577825.1). GTDB lineage: Bacteria > Planctomycetota > SZUA-567 > SZUA-567 > JAFGNG01 > CAZOBJ01. The sequence goes on along the minus strand of CAZOBJ010000083.1, from coordinate 6,312 downwards.
CGCGCCCGCGGGCGCGAAGTCCGGATGCGTGCGGATGGCCCGGCCCCAGGCGCGCACGGAGACGGCCTGCACATCGTCCACGGACACGACCACGTGCGGCACGCCCGTGTCGATGCGCCAGGCGGGCCGGGTCTCGTGCGCGAACTCGAGCGCCTCGATGTACGCGAGCGCGCCGACCCGGGGCAGGCCCACGCGCGCGCCGTCCTCGACCAGCGTCGCGGTCACCACGCCGGCCAGGGTCTGCACGCGCTGCGCGTCCGGGGCGATGTCGTGCGCGTGCGCGAACCGCGCCGCGCACCGCGCGCCGTTCCCGCACATCTCCGCCTCGCTGCCGTCCGGGTTAAAGATACGCAGCCGGTAGTCCGCGGTCTCGGAGGGCTCGACGAAGAGCACCCCGTCCGCCCCAACCCCCATGGCGCGCGGGCACACGCGCCGCGCGAAGGCCGGCTTGTCCGCCTCGGCCACGAGCGCGTCCCGGTTGTCGAGCACCACGAAATCGTTGCCCGCGCCGACCATCTTCCAGAAGCGGATCATGGGGCTCCTCCCGGTTCGCATGGTACCCGGACCGCGCGCGCAACGCAATGTCCTGCGGCGCGCGGCGGAGGGCGGCATTGGTCTTGACCGGCGCACATGTGCGCGCTATCATCATGGGCCTGTGCAGCGAGAGGAGGAGACGACCTTGCCCCAAGCCCTGACCAAGCGCGAGCGGGGCGCCCTGCGCAAGCGCATGCTGCAACTGCGCTGCGAGCTCATGGGCGACTCGGACGCCATGGCCCGCGAGGCGCTCATCGGCGACAGCAAGTCCGACAACGGCAACCTGTCCACCGTGCCCCAGCACATGGCCGACCGCGGCAGCGACGCCTTTGAGCAGGAGTTCACCCTGGGCCGCCTGGAGAACGCGAACGAGATCATCGCGCAGATCGACGAGGCCCTCGAGCGCATGGAGGCTGGCGCCTACGGCATCTGCGAGGGATGCGGCCAGTCCATTGCGCCCCGCCGGCTGCGCATCCGCCCCTACGCCTCTTTGTGCGTGACATGCAAACAGAACCAGGAAACCGAGAGCGCCTGAGGCGACTGGCCCTGCTGGGCGCCACTGCCGCGGTGGTCGTGGCCCTGGACCAGGGGACCAAGTGGGCGGTGTTCGGCTCCCTGGTCCCGGGCGACTCGGCGGCGCTGGTGCCCGGGGTGGTGCGCCTGACCCCGCGCGCGAATACGGGCGCGGCCTTCAGCCTGTTCGCCGGCCTGCCCTACGGGAACGCGATCCTGCTGGCGGTCACCGTGTGCGTGGCCGCGGTGCTCGTAGTCCTGGCCTTGCGCCCGGGCTGGCAGGCGCCCGCGTGGGCGTTCGGCCTGCTCGTGGGCGGCGCGATCGCCAACGGCGCCGACCGGCTGGCCTGGGGCCATGTGCGCGACTTCCTGGACCTTCAGGGGTGGCTCGCCTGGTGGCCTACGTTCAACGTGGCCGACGCGGGCATCACCCTGGGCGCGGCCGCGCTGGCCGTGGCTGCGCTCGCCGGAGGCCGCCACGCCGAGGAGGAACCCGATGAGCGCGGCTGACCCGAGGCCGACCCCGGCCCCGCGCGACGCGCAGCGTCTGGGCACCCAGGTGGGCGCCCTCGCGCTCGCGAACCCGGTGCTCACGGCCTCGGGCACGTTCGGGTCCGGAGACGAGTACGCGGACTTCCTGGACCTGGACCGGCTGGGCGGCCTCGTCACGAAGAGCGTGACCCTGCACCCTACGCAGGGCAATCCGCCGCCCCGCGTGGCCGAGACGCCAGCCGGCATGCTCAACGCCATCGGCCTGCACAACGACGGGGTCGAGGCCCTGTGCCGCGAGCGCTTGCCCGCGCTACAGGCGTGCGCCGCGCGCGTGGTCGTAAGCGTGGCCGGCAGCACGATCGAGGAGTACGCGGCCGTGGTCGACCGGCTCGCCGCCGAGCCGCGCGTCGACGCCCTGGAAGTGAACGTGAGCTGCCCGAACGTGAAGCAGGGCGGCATGACTTTCGGCGTATCCGCGTCGAGCTGTGCGGACCTGGTGGCCGCGCTGCGCGAGCGCACGGACAAGCCGCTGTGGGTCAAGCTCAGCCCGAATGTGACCGACGTCACGGAGATCGCGCGCGCCGCGGCCCGTGCGGGCGCGGATGCCCTGGTCGTGGCGAACACCCTGCTGGGCATGGCCGTGGACGTGGAGCGCCGCCGGGCGCTCCTGCCCAACGTCACCGGGGGCCTCAGCGGTCCGGCCATCCGGCCCGTGGCCTTGCGCCTCGTGTGGCAGGTCACCCACGCCGTGGACCTGCCCGTGGTGGGCGTGGGCGGCATCGCCAGCGTCGAGGACGTGGTGGCGTTCCTGCTCTGCGGGGCCGCGGCCGTACAGGTGGGGACCATGAACTTCGTGCGCCCGAGCATCGCCGTGGAGCTCATCGACGGGCTGGACCGTTGGTTGCAAGAGCACGGCGAAACCGTGCGCGTCCTCCAGGGCGCCCTGGAGGCGCCGCCCGCCTGAGGGCGCGGGCGGAGGTTGACCGGCGGCGTCTCTCGAGGGCCGCTGGACGGAGCGACCGGACCCGGGGACAAGCGAAGGGAGGCCTCGTATGAGCGCGGAGCAGAACGAGTTCACGCCGATTCCCTGCGAGATCGCGCGCCTGGTCATCAGCGAGACCCAGGAGGCCCCGACCCTGGTGATGCTGCGCGAAAAGGACGGCGAGCGCACGCTCACCATCGGCATCCATATCGTGGAGGCCATCGCGATCAACCGCAAGCTCTCGGACGAAGAGCTGCCCCGGCCCATGACCCACGACCTGCTCGTGTCGGTGATCGAGCACATGGGCGGCGCCCTGGAGCGCGTGGTGGTCAACGACCTGCGCGTGAACGCCACCGGCCAGGGCACGTACTATGCGCTTCTGTTCATCCGCATGCAGGACGGCCGCGAAGTCGTGGTCGACTCCCGGCCCTCGGACGGGCTCAGCCTCGCCGTGCGGGTGGACTGCCCCATCTACGTGGCCGACCACGTGTTTGACCTGAGCGCCGACTGATGCCGGCTCCCTCCGACTCGGGTGGTTCGCAGATTCCCGGCTCGGGAAACGGTTCGAGGCCACCCCCGCCGCGCATCTCCTGGCAACGCAACCTGGTGTTCGTGTGGTTGTCGCAACTGCTGTCCATCAGCGGGTTCAATTTCGCGCTGCCGTTCGTCAGCTACTACATGCAGGAGGACCTGGGTGTCACCGACCAGGAGGCCGTCAAGCTGTACACCGGCGTGTTCATGGGCGGGGCGTCCCTGGCCATGGCGTTCGCGGCCCCCATCTGGGGGATGCTCGCCGATCGGTACGGCCGGCGGCTGATGATGCTGCGCGCGAACTTCAGCGGCGCGGTCATCATCTTCTCCATGGGGCTGGTGTCCTCGGTGGGCCAGTTGTTGGCGCTTCGCTTCCTCCAGGGCGCGCTCACCGGCACGGTGACCGCCGCCCTGACGCTGGTGGCCGTGTCCACCCCGGAGCGTCGACATGGACTGGCCTTTGGCGCACTCTCCTCGGCCGTGTTCGGAGGCATGCTCACCGGCGCCCTGTTGGGCGGGATGTGCGCGGACGCCTTCGGGTATGCGACGAGCTTCAAGCTCTCGGGGGGGCTCCTGTTCACCAGCGGCTGCCTCATCGTGTTCGGGGTGCGCGAGGACTTCCAGCCGCCGCTGCGCGACGCCGCACAGACCGTGCCCCGGCGGCGTAGGCTGCGCCTGCGCCTGCCGCGGCTGGGCCCGGCCTTGCCGCTGCTTGTGCTGATGTTGTTCACCTCGTTTTCGCGCCGGTTCATCACCCCCATCCTGCCGTTGTTCGTCCAGCACCTGCACGGCGGCACCCAGGGCGCGGCTACGATCAACGGACAGCTCCAGGCGACCGGCGCGGTCGCGTGCATGCTCGCGGGTCTGACCCTCAGCCGACTGGCCGACCATGTCGCCCCGCCGCGTATCGGAAGGCTGTCGGCCATCGGCGCGGCCCTGTTCGCGGGCCTGATGGGAGTGACCGCTGGATTCGGGTGGCTCTTCGTTGCCTTCGCCTTATGCATGTTTTGGGCCGGGGGGTTGGACCCGGTATTCCAGGTCTGGCTCACGCGCAACACCCCGCCGGAGAAGCGCGGCGGAGTGCTCGGCTGGTCGGTCACGTTCAAGAGCCTGGGGTGGCTGACCGGCAGCATGGGCGCGGTGTTCCTGGCCGTGGGCACGACCCGGGCGAGCGCCGCCGGATGGCTGGGCCCGGCGCCGGGCGGGTCCGTACAGCTGGAGATGGGCTACCGCGCGGTGTTCCTCGGGGCGGCCGTGGCCTACTTGGTGATCCTGCCTTTGGTCGGTTGGGCGGTGCGTTCGATCATCTCCAGCCGCGGGGCCATCGAGCCCCACGACGTGCCCGCGCACGAACGCGCGCACGGGCCGCCCGCGCCCGCCGAGGACGAGCCCGCCGACGCGTAGCCCGGCCGGCGCGTCGCCTCCCGCGGGCGGCCACAATCCCTCAAGTCTCTGTAGCTCCCTGCCGTACATATACATGGAGGGATCGGGGCCCAAAGACGGTCCCGGTCGAAGGCCCGAAGGGGCGGGGGTGCGCATGGACGGCGAGCGGGCGGCGCGTCTGAAGGGGGAGACGACCGACGCACCCGCCCCGGCGACCGCGAGGTCAGGAGACGCGAGGTGGAAGTGCCCACGGTTCCGGTCACGAGCGCCCATGATCGCAAGGGCGGCGCCCAGCGCCGACCCAGGCGCCGACGCCGCGAGCGCGACGAGGAGCCCCCTCCCGACGCCCTGCCCGAGGAGCCCGCACCCGAGGCCCCGAAGGATGGCGTGCACCTGGACGTCGTAGCCTGAGCCTTTTCTCCACAATTCTCTAGCGCACCAATTGCCGCCGTCTCGAAGACGACCTGCCGCATTCCATGCCCCCGCAAGCCGGGGAGCCATGAATTTCCCTCCCCCTATCCCCCTCCCGGAGGGAGGGGGACACCCGGCGCGCCCTGGGCGGTTCTCCCTCTCCCCCCGGGAGAGGGCCGGGGTGAGGGACGCTTCTCCCTCTCCCCCCGGGAGAGGGCCGGGGTGAGGGACGTTGCGCATCATCCTGCGCGCAGTCATCGGGCGAAGACAACCTCTCCCTCCCCCTACCCCCTCCCGAAGGGAGGGGGACAGCCGGTCCGCCTTGGGCAGGTCTCCCTCCCCCCCTGGGAGAGGGCCGGGGTGAGGGACGCTTCTCTCTCTCCCTGCGGGAGAGGGCCGGGGTGAGGGACGCGGGCATGGGGGGTCGGCCCTACGAGAGGAGCGGGAGGCCCCCCGGGGCGAGGCGCGCACGACCCGCGCACGAGCCGCGACACACTTCCTAGACTACATCCATATGCAAGGACACGCGGACGGAGCGTGCGGGCGCGCGACGTCTGCGACCGAAGCGGCGTCCGCCCGAACGGCGCCGCACGCGCAGCGGCCCTGCTCAGCCGCGCAAGAGCTCCAGCACGTTTTGGCTGACCACGTTCGCCTGGGCCAGCATCGCGGTGCCCGCCTGCACCAGGATCTGGTTCTTGGTGTACTCGGACATCTCCGCAGCCATGTTCGCGTCGCGGATGGCGCTCTCGGTGCTCACGATGTTCTCCACGGCGACGTTCAGGCTGTTGATGTTCGTCTGGAGCATGTTCTTCTGGAACGCGCCCAGTCGCGCGCGCAGGCTGGACACGTCCGTGATCGCCTGCGCGACCACCTTCATGGCGGTGACCGGGTCCTTGGCCAGGCTCGCGTCGCCGCCGCCGAGCACGTCCTGGAGCGTGTACAGGGTCTCGCCCACCTGCACCTGCCCGAGGTTGGGCACGGCCATGCTGGGGATGCCGTACACGGTGCGCGACTGGTCGCCGTCGTTCTCGCCCAGCTGGAACTGCATGCCGCCCACGAAGTTGTCCAGGGTCTCCTCGGTCACGTGGCGGGCGTTGGTGGCGTAGCTGAAGGTGTTCGTGATCGTCGGCGTGGCCGCGTCCTCCACGGCCTGGAGCGCCGTGGCCCGGCTGTAGAGCGCGCCCACGTCGTGCCCGGCCTGGGCGATGATCGTCTCGCCGAGCTCGCCCTCGTTGAACACCAGCCGCCCGGTGAAGTCCGGCGTGGTGACGCTCGCCACCAGGCCGTCGGTGGACAGGGACGCGCCGTTGAGGGTCACCACGGCGTCGTCGCCCGTCCGCTGGATGGTCTGGCCCTCCTGCACGGTGACCGGGGTGTCGTCCTGCGCGGTGGCGTAGTAGGTCCAAAGCTCGCCTGCCTGGTTCTCCAGGCGCACGTACTGGGTGGCCCCGTATTCCTGGCTGTAC
>CAZOBJ010000082.1:0-14458 GCA_964577825.1 uncultured Planctomycetales bacterium | reverse complement strand
GTGCCCGAGGGCGTGTTCGTGGGCGCGCACATGGGCGGGCTCATCCCCTGGCACCACGAGCTCGCCCAGGCGGTCATGATCGCGCGCGAGAACCTGTACTTCGACACCTGCGCCCAGGGCATCCCCGAGGGCGTGACCTGGCACACCGAGGCCCTGCGCAAGATGCTGTGGGGCGCGGAGGGCGCGATCGTGGAGGACAGGATGCGCGTTCAGCTCGGGCACATCGAGCGCGCGTTCGACCTGCACCGCGTGCCCGAGGACCTGCGCCGGGCCATCATGGGCGGGACCGCGGCGCGGCTGTTGGGGCTGTAGGCGCGCGTTGCGTCCGTGGCCTACTCTTCCTCGACCATGGAATCGTAGAAGCTGAGGATATCCTCGCGGTCCTCGCCCGCATTGAACTTCATGGCCGGACGCGGGTGCTGGTTCAATTGCCCCGTGATCATGTACGGCAGGTCGTACCCCCAGCGCAGGTCCTCGCGCAGGGGTTCGAGCACCTCCTGGATGCACGCCAGGACCGGCCGAAGGCGGAACTTCGGATTGTGCAGAAATCCGAGCAACAGCTCCATGGGACAGTTGCCCGCGCCGCGGCCCAGGCCGGCGATGCTGCCGTCGAGCATGCTCGCGCCCGTGATAAGCGCCTCGATCGTGTTGGCGAAGGCGAGCTGCCGGTTGTTGTGCGCGTGCATGCCCACCTGCTTGCCCACGGGCTTGGTGGCGTCCAGGTACTTCTGGATGATCGCGCGCACCTGCTCGCTGTACAGGGCCCCGAAGCTGTCGACCAGGTAGATCGTGCCCACCTCCGACTCAGCGAGCACCTCCACCGCGGTGTCGAGCTCGCTCTCTGGCACGGCGCTCACGGCCATGAGGTTCAAGGTCGTCTCGTACCCCTTGTCGTGCGCGTCCTTGATCATGTCCAGCGCCGTGGGAATCTGGTGGATGTACGCGGCCACGCGGATCATGTCCAGCACGCTCTGGTCCTTGGGCAGAATGTCTTCGTGGTAGTCGGTGCGCTCCGCGTCGGCCATGACCGAGAGCTTCAGGTCCGTGGGATTCTCGTCCACGATGCGTCGGATGTCGTCCTCGTCGCAGAACTTCCACGCCCCGTACTCGTCTCGGCTGAACAGGCGCTTGGACGCCTTGTACCCGAACTCCATGTAGTCCACGCCCGCCTCGACGCAGGTCCGGTACACGCGGCGGACCACGTCGTCCTCGAACCCGTGGTCGTTCATCAGGCCGCCGTCGCGGATGGTGCAGTCGAGGACCTTGATATCCGGGCGGTACATAAGCCACTCCTTGGCCCGAAAGCCCTCGTCCTTGTCTTTGTCGTTGCGCTCGTTGTCGGTCACGGCCCGTCTCCCTGCTGGTGCGCGCTACGGATAAGCAAGTCCCTGACTCTACCCCAGACCACCCCGTCCTGGCAAGAAGGAAATCGGCCCCTTCCCGGACCCGGTTGGCGCCCGGGGCCGACTGTAGGGGATTGCGTGTCGAGGTCCGCGGGCGCCGATCTCGTGCACGGCCTCAAAAATACAGGTCCGCGAGGTCATCGACCACGCCCGCCGCACCCGGGTAGGGACAGTCGCGGGTGCGCATGGTGTTGTTGAGGTCCTCCACGTCCCGGCGAGAGAGCTCGTGCACTTCGCCCAGCTGGAGCGCGGTGACGATGCTCGCGCCCTGGGCTTCGAGCATCTCCAAAAGCTCGAGCGCGCGGGCGGGGCCCTCGTGGCTCATGACCAGCACCCCGTGGTTGCGCATGAGGAACGCGTTGTGGCGTTGCAGGGCCTTGTCGAACGTGTGCGCCAGGGCGTCGGTGAGCGGCTCCGCATAGTCCAACAGCGCCATGGGCCCCACCTCCATGGTGGGCTCGGGCAGCACGGGCCGGGCCATGTACTCGGACCCGGCGATGGCGAACCCGGTCAACACGGGCGGGTGCGCGTGCACGAGGCCGCTGATGTCCGGGCGCTGGGCGAGCAGGTGCACGTGCAGCGGGGTCTCGCCCGTGGGGCGGCGGCCGTTCTGCGCGGAGAGCACCTTGCCCGCACCGTCGATCAGAACCACGTCGTCGGGCATGACCCGGGACTTGGGCACTTTGGTGGGCGTGATGGCCAGCACGTTGTCGTCGATGCGCGCGGAGATGTTGCCGCCCTGGCTGGACACGAATCCGAGCTCTGCCGTGCGGCGGCTCGTGGCCGAGAGTTCCTCGATGTCGCGCGCATACCTCTCCCGCAGGTCGGGCATGGTGGGTCCTTTCCTCGTCTACAGGCCGTCGTCGCCCTTCAGGGCGCACATCTCGCTGCACATGCTGCATACCGAACCGTCCGCGGGCATGGCCTCGCTTCGCCGGGCCTGGGCCGTGCGCGGGTCCATGGCCAGGGCCGCCTGGGCGTCCCAGTCGCGGGCCTTGCGCGCGCGGCTCATGGCGTCGTCCCAGTCCCGCGCGTGCGCCAGCCCCCGGGCCAGGTCCGCGGCGTGCGCGGCGATGCGGGTGGCCACCACCCCGGCGCGCACGTCCTCGACCGTGGGCAGGCGCAGGTGCTCGGCCGGGGTGAGGTAACACAGGAAGTCCGCGCCCGACCAGGCCGCCAGCGCCCCGCCGATGGCGCCGGAGATGTGGTCGTAGCCCGCGGCCACGTCGGTCACCAGCGGCCCGAGCACGTAGAAGGGCGCGTTGTGGCAGACCACCTTTTCCATGCGCACCTGGGCCTGCACGTCGGACAGGGGCACGTGCCCCGGCCCCTCGACCATGGCCTGCACGCCCGCCTCGCGCGCGCGCAGCACCAGCTCGCCCAGGACGTAGAGTTCCTCCATCTGCCCCCGGTCGCCCGCGTCGGCCAGGGCCCCGGGCCGCAGCCCGTCGCCGAGGCTCAGGGTCAGGTCGTGCTCGCGCGCGATGGCCAGCAGGTCGTCGAACCGCTCGTAGTACGGGTTCTCCCGGTCGTGCAGTCGCATCCAGTTCGCCAGGATCGAGCCGCCGCGGCTGACCACCCCGCCGATGCGGCGGCGGTTGAGCAGGTGCTCCACGCCGCGGCGGGTCACCCCGCAGTGCACGGTCACGAAGTCCACCCCGTCCTCGGCGTGGCGGCGCACGACCTCCAGCATGTCGTCCCCGGTCATCTCGCGGGGCGCGCGGCCCTCGGCCAAGAGCGCGCTCACGAGTTCGTAGATGGGCACCGTGCCCAGGGGCACGGGGCAGTGCTCGCGCACGGCCGCGCGCACCGCCCGCAGGTCCCCGCCCGTGGACAGGTCCATGACCGTGTCCGCGCCCACCTCCAGGGCCGTGCGCAGCTTGTCGAGCTCGGCCTCTACGTCGCACAAGTCGCGCGAGGTGCCCAGGTTGGCGTTCACCTTCACGCGCAGGCCCGCGCCGATGGCGCAGGGCTTCTCCAGCGCATGGCCTTGGCTCCAGGGCAGGCACACGGTCCCCTGGGCCAGGCCCTCGCGCAGGGCATCCGCGTCTACGTTCTCCGCGGCAGCGGTCTGTCGCACGCGGCCCGGGACCTCCCCGGCGCGCGCGCGTTGCATAAGGGACATCCGTCGCTCCTTGGAACCAGACGGCATGTGCACGGTTCTGTGTCGGTGGGGGCCTCTGCGGCCCGCACGCGCAGACCGGTATTGTACCACGGCCGCGGGCGCGCGTCACCCGGTTTCTGTGAACAGGCGCGCGAAGGATGGGTGGCCGAGCCTAGGCGCGAAACCGGATGCGCACCACGTCCCCGTCCTGCACGCGGTAATCCTTGCCCTCGGTGCGGATCTTGCCCGCGCCGCGCGCGGCGGCCTCGCCGCCCAGGTCCAGGAGCTCCCGGACCGGGACCACCTCCGCGCGGATGAACCCCTGCTCCATGTCCGTGTGGATCCGGCCCGCGGCCTGGGGCACCGGGGTCCGGGCGGGCAGGGTCCAGGCGCGCACTTCGTTCGAGAGCACGGTGAACATGGTGACCAACCCCAACAGCTCGTACCCCGCGCGGATGAGCCGCCCCAGCGAGCTCTCGCCCAGGCCCAGGGCCTCCAGGAAGGGGCCGCGCTCCCCGGGGTCGAGCTCGCTGACCTCGGCCTCGGCGCGGCCGGCCACGACCACGAGCCCGGCGCCCTGCGCGCGGGCGAGCTCGCGCACGGGCGCCACGGCCGCCTCGTCGCCGACCTGGTCTTCGCTGACGTTCGCGACGTACAGGACGGGCTTGTCCGTCAGCAGCATGCAGTCGGCCACCGCGCCGCGCGCGGCGTCCGAGAGGTCCTGCCGACGCGCGGGCACGCCCGCCTCCAGGTCGGCGAGCACGCGCTCGACCTCGGCGAGCTCCTCGCGCACGGACTTGTCGCTGTGCGCGCGCTTGTGCAGCCGGTCGCGCTTGTTGGCCACCGTCTGCGCGTCGCGCAGCACGAGCTCGAGGTCCACGACCTGCGCGTCCTCGACCGGGTCCACCCGGCCGTGCGGGTGGGCCACGTTCTCGTCCCGGAAGCAGCGGACCACGTGCAAGACCGCGTCCACGTCCTTGATGTGGCCCAGGAACTGGTTGCCCAGGCCTTCGCCGCGGCTGGCGCCCTGCACCAGGCCCGCGATGTCCACGATCTCGAGCGTCGTAGGCACGACCTTCTGCGGCTTGTACAGGGCCGCGAGCGCGTCCAGGCGCTCGTCGGGCACGGCCACCGCATGGCGGTTGGGCTCCACCGTGCAGAAGGGGAACGCCTCCTGCGGCGCGCCGGCCGCGGTGAGCGCGTTGAAGATGGTGGACTTGCCCGCGTTGGGCAGGCCCACGATGCCGCAGCGAAATCCCATGGCCGGTCTCCCTTGGCCCGCGCGTCACCGCCCAGTGTGCGCCCCGCTAGGGCGCGGGTCAAGGGGGCGCCCTGCCTTGACTTGCCGCGGCGGGCGCGCCTACAATGGCTCGGTCGGCGCGGGCTGTCGACCCCAGGGCCCGCGCCCCGGCAAGGAGAGACCCCATGCGTGGACCTAGGGCCCTTGTGCACGGTGCGCTCGCCCTGGCCGTGCTCGCGCTCGTGCTCGCGTCCGCCGGGTGCATCACCCGCGTGCTCGGCCGCAGCGCGGGCGGCGAGCGCATCTGGTGGTGCGACCGGTGCGGCGAGCGGGTGGCCAGCCCCGAGACCCATGTGTGCGGCATGACCGTGTACGATCCGGCCACGGACCAGGACGTGCCGCGCAAGGGCGTCACCCCGGAGGAGCTTGCCCAGGCGCGCGAGGAGCGGGCGCTCGACACGACCTCCCCGGCCAACGAGCCGGCCCGCGGCGGGCCGTGGTGGCGATTCTGGCGCTCCGACTGACGCCCGCCTGCGGAGAACCTCCATGACCTCGCGCGAACGCGTGCGCGCCGCCCTGACGCACCGCGAGCCCGACCGGGTGCCCATCGACCTCGGAAGCACCCAGGTCACCGGCATCCACGCCACCGCGTACCGCAACCTGTGCACGCACCTGGGCCTGGACCCCGAGCCCCTGGTGTACGCCGATGAGCTCCAGGGCGTGGCCCTGCCGTCCACGGAGCTCCTCGACCGGCTGGGGGTGGACACGCGGGGGCTCTTCCCGCGCACCTATGCGAACTGGAACGTGCGCGGCGAGCCGGACGGCGAGGACCTGGTGTACACCGACGACTGGGGCCTCACCCACCGCAAGCGGCCCGGCGCGCCCTGGTGGGAGCTCGACCGCGCGCCCCTTTCCGGCGCCACGTTCGACTGGGACGCGTTCGCGGCCCACCCCTGGCCCAACGCGGGCGACCCGGCGCGCTGGGCCGGGCTGCGCGAGCAGGCGCTCGCCTTCCGCGCCGAAGGCCGGGCCGTGGTGCTCAAGGGCCTGTGCGCGGGGCTCTTCGAGATGGGCCAGCGGCTGCGGGGCATGGAGGACTTTCTCTGCGACCTGCTGGCCGACCCCGAGGCCGCGGCCGCCGTGCTCGACAAGGTGCTCGAACTCAAGCTCGCGTTCTGGGGCCCGGCGCTCGAGGCGCTCGGCGACGTGGTGGACGTGGTCATGGAGGCCGACGACTACGGCACGCAGGAGAGCCAGCTCGTGGGCCTGGAGACCTTCCGGGGCCTGATCGCGCCGCGGCTGCGCACGCTGCTCGGGTTCCTGCGCGAGCGGGTGGTCGACGGGCGCGACGCGGACACGCGCGCGTACATCCTGTTCCACTCGTGCGGCAACGTGCGCCCGTTCCTGCCGGACTTCGTGGACATGGGCGTGGACATCCTCAACCCCGTGCACATCCGCGCCGCGGGCATGGAGCCCGAGGGCCTGAAGCGCGACTTCGGCGACGTCGTCTCCTTCTGGGGCGGGGGCGTGGACACCCAGGGGGTGCTGCCGCGCGGCACGCCCGACGAGGTGCGCGCAAGCGCGCGCGACAACCTGACCGCGTTCAAGCCCGGGGGCGGATACGTGTTCAACACGGTCCACAACATCCAGCCCGAGGTCCCGCCCGAGAATCTGGTCGCCCTGTTCGACGCGGCGCGCGAGTACGGCGCCTACTGACTCCGGGAGCGTGCGTATGGACCCCTATGTGCTGGCCAAGCGGTACGAGGGCGACACCGTCGTGGCGCTCGGGCCGCGTACGTTCTCCGCGGCGGATGTGCCGGACGCGGCCGAGGCGCCGCTGATCGTCACCGAAGACCTGGACGTGGGCTTCGGCGGGCGGACCTGGCGCGTGGACGCCGAGGGCCTGTACGTGTTCGCCGACTACTCCGCGGGCGCCATGGCGAACGTCATCCGCTACGGCGGCGACGACCTGCGCCTCTTCGCGTCCCTGGCCCGGCTTCAGGTCCACGGCAAGGAACACCAAGGCACGGGCAAGCACTGCGATCGTTTGGCCGTGCTCAAGCGCGGCCGGTTGTCGGTGAACTGCGGGGCCTGGCACGGGACCGTGCAGACGATCCTGGAGCCGCTGCCCATCGGGCTGCGGCGCGCGGAGTTCCTGACCCTCGACGCGTGGAACGACTGGGACAACGGGCACATCCTGCTCGAGTACTGGCACCCGAAAGAGGAACGGTGGATCCTGGTGGACCTGGACACCAAGTCGCTCTTCCGCGACGCCCGCGGGCGATACCTGGACGCCTGGGGCCTGTCCGAGGCCGTGAACGAAGGCGCGGACTACACGATCGAGCGATTGCTTACGAACACGACCGTGGTCTGCTCGGCCGCGGCCCTGGAGGGGCGGCTCGGGTACGCCACATTCAACGAAGAAGTCTTCAACTCGGCCACGCACCTGAAGCGCTGGCTCGCGCGCGTGGCCCAGGTGCCCTTCATCGCCACCCGGCGCGTGGACGAACACGACCGCGTGCACTACCAATCCTACTATCCCGTGGTCAGCGACGAGCAGGCCGCGCGCATCGAGGAGTACAACCGCACCCGCAAACGGGGCTACCGGTCCCTGCCGCTCCAGGACTGGCTGGACCGGTTCTACGGCCCGGCCGCGCGGCCGAGCTGAGCGCGTCTTCGGCCCGCGCACCCCTTGCGTACAAGGAGCCTTCGCATGAGACCCGCAGACAAAAGGCGCGCCGTCACCCGGGCCGTGGACGCGGATGCGCGCGAGGCCGAGGCCCTGGCCCTGCGCATCCACGCGCTCGCCGAGCCGCCCATGCAGGAGGTCGGCTCCGCGGCGGCGGTGGAGGAATTCCTGACCGCCCGCGGGTTCCGGGTCGAGCGCCCGTATCCGCACATGCCCACCGCGCTCCGCGCCTGGGCGGGCCGAGGCCGGCCGGTCATCGGGGTGCTGGCCGAGTACGACGCCCTGCCCGACTGCGGGCCCAGGCCGGGCGCCTGGGGGCACGGGTGCGGGCACAACCTGCTCGGCGCCGCGGCGGCCGGGGCGGCCGCGGCCGCCGCGCGGCTGCTGAAGGAGCGCGGGCTGTCGGGCACGGTCGTCTGCTACGGGTGCCCGGCCGAGGAGACCGTGGTCGGCAAGCCCTACATGGCCCGGGCCGGCGCGTTCGCCGAGCTCGACGCGTGCCTCGCGTGGCACCCCCACTCCGAGCCGTCCGTGCACCTGCACGGCGGCAACGCGGTCGACAGCCTGGTCTTCGAGTTCTCGGGCCGTACCGCGCACGCCGCGCTCGCGCCCGAGGCCGGCCGCAGCGCGCTGGACGCGGCCATCCTCACCGACGTGGCCGCCAACTACCTGCGCGAGCACCTGCCCGAGAGCGTGCGGCTCCACTCGGTGCTGCCCGCAGGCGGGACCGCGCCCAACGTGGTGCCCGAGTACGCGAAGCTGTGGTACTACATCCGCGCCGCCACGCGCGGCGAGGTGGACGCGGTGCACGAGCGGCTCGTGGCCTGCGCGCGGGCCGGGGCCATGGCCACGGAGACCCGCATGCGCAAGCGGGTGCTCACCGCGGTGTATCATCGGCTCCCCAACGTCACGCTGGGCAAGGCGCTTCTGGAGAACCTGCGCCTGTTCGGCCCGCAGCGGGCCACGACCCGGGACCGCCGCCGCGTGCGCGACCTCGGGCTCGACCAGGGCTTCGACCTGTCCATCCGCGACGAGTTCCCCCCGCAGCAGCGCGCGAGCTCGGACGAGGACAACGTGAGCTGGCTGGCCCCCTTCATCCGGCTGAACATGCCCATCGTGGCCAAGGGCACCCCGGCACATCACCGCCTGTACGCGGCCCAGTGCGTGCACCCGTTTGCCCTGCGCGGCGCGCGGCAGACGGCCAAGATACTCGCCGGGCTGGCGCTCGACCTGGCCACGGACGCGAAGCTGTTGCGCGCGGCGCGCGCCGAGTTCCGCCGGGCGACCCGGGGGTTCACCTACGACCCGCTTCTGCCCGCGCGCCAGCGCCCGCCCGTGCGCATGGGATGAGCCCGCACCGTTGCGCCGGGCCCCGCGGCGTGTACAATGGCACGGGCTTCCGGCCCCAGGCGCGTCTTCCGGACGCCTTCCGCCCTTGCCCACGAGAGGGATGTATGCGCACGGTCCTGCTCTTCGCTGCATTGCTGAGCCTCGCCCTGACAGGGTGCGGCCGGGTCCTGGACCGCACGCGCGCGGCGCTCTCGCGGCCGGCCGGATGGCTGGGCGGCTCCGGGAAGTCGGGCCCCAAGCGCGAGACCCGCGACCCGCCCGGCCTGGCGCGCGCGCGCGAGCTTCTGCGCGCGGGCGAGAAGTCCGAGGCGCTCGCCACCGTGGACCACTACCTCATCCGCCACCAGTGGGACGCCAACGCCCATGCGCTGCGCGGGGACTGCCTGTATGCCCTGGGCCGGTACACGGAGGCCACGGACGCCTACGAAGAGGCCCTGGACCTCGACTCGGAGCTCCACGCCGCGCAGCGGGGCCTGGGCTTCGCCGCGCTGGGGCAGAACCGCCGCGCCTGGCGAGAGGGGCGAGCGCTCGACGCCTTCCATCACGCGCGCCGCAGCCTGGACCTGCTCGGCCAGGTGGTGGAGGCCCGGCCTGAGGACGCGCTCGCCAGCTACGGCATGGGCCTCGCGGCCGAGGGCGCGGCCCAGTACTACTACGAGCGCGCCCTGTACCTGCGCGACAGCCGCCAGGACCTGCACGGCGCCCAGACCATGCGCGACCGGTGCGCGCGCATGTGCGTCCAGGGCGCGGACGACGTCCGAGTCTACCAGGACCGCCACCCCTCCGAGGCCGGGCCCCGGGCGCTCGCGGCCCGGCTGCACATGCGCCGCGCGCTCCTGGACCACGCCTTTGACCTCGACGACCAGGCGGTGCGATCGTTGCGTGATGCGCTCGCGGCCTGGGAGGGGCTCCTGCGCGAGGCCGACCCCGACCACGCCCAGGCCCGGGACGAGGCGGCCAGGTGCCGCGCGCTTCTGAAGCGCTGGCGCGAGGACGCGGCCGCCCGGCAACGCGCGCCCGCGTGGCGCCAATCCCCGTAGGGACCGGGCCATGATGCTGCTCATCGGCAAGCCCCCGCAGTTCGACGAGCACTGCCGTCCCGTGCCCGGCCAGTGCCGGCCCGAGACAGACGGCTGGCAGCTGCGCATCTTCGACCGCGGCCGCGAGGAGGTCCTTGCCCAGGGCACCTATGCGGCCTGCCGCGCGCTCCAGCTCGCGTGCGCGGGGCTGTCGGCCGACGAGGTCCGCGTCCGGGTCCGCGAGCTGTGCGCGCGAGCGAGCGGCGACTCGGTCCGCAGGCCCGGGCCCGCCCGCGACTGACCCCGGGAGGCCGCCGTGCGCACGCACCGGGTGCATCTGGCCCTGCTCGCGCTCGCGGTGCTGGCCGTGTACGGCCAGACCCTGGGGTTCGGCCGCCTGTCCTGGGACGACCACATCTACGTGGGTCGCAGTCCGCAAGCCATCCGCCCGCTGTGCCGGCCCGTGGTGCGCAAGGCCTTCAGCCTACAGGAGACGCGACAGGGGCCCTTCTACGGGTACCGCCCCCTGCACATCCTCTCCTACCACCTGGACCGCACCCTGTGGGGCGGGCGCGACGCGGGGTACCGGTTCGGGAACCTGATCCTCCACCTCGCGTGCGTGTGGCTCGTGTACCGGCTCGTGCGCCGCCTGTTCGACGCGCCGCGCACCGCGCTCTTCGGCGCGCTCCTCTTTGCGGTATTCCCGTATCACGTGGAGGCCGTGGCCTGGCTCACCGAGCGCAAGGGGCTGCTGGCCTGCCTCGGCATGCTCGCGGCCGCGGACCTGGACCTCTCCTACAGGCAGAGCGGTCGAGTGAGATGTCTTGTGGGCGCGTGGGCCGCGTACGCGGCTTCTCTTTTGTCCAAGTCCATGTGGGTCACCTGGCCGGTACTGGCCGCCGCATTGGCGATGCTCTCCGTGCGCCGGGGCCCGCGCGCGGTGGGCGTGCGCGGCTGGGCGGCCACGGCCCTGCCCGGGTACGCGCTCCTGGCCGCGGGCGGCGTGTGGGTGCAGGTGTCCCTGGGCAATGCCGCGAACGTGGCCGCGCTCGGCGACACGCCGGTCGCGCGGCTCGGGTACGTGCTCGCCACCTGGGGCCACTACCTCCTCGCGTTCGTGCGGCCCCTGGACACCCGGCCGGTCAACGAGTGGGCCTGGCACTGGCCCGAGCTCGGACGCCCGCCCGCGTGGGCGCTCGCCGCGTCCGCGGCCGCGCTCCTGGCCTGGGCCGGGGCCGCGGCCTGGGCGTGGCGGCAGAGGGGGTGGCGGTGGCCGGCCGTGGCCGAGGTGTGGTTCCTCGTCTCGCTCGCGCCTGTCGCCAACCTCGTGCCCATGCTCTACCCGCACGGCGACCGGTTCCTGTACGGACCGTCGCTGGCGGTGCTCGTGCCCGCGGGCGCGGGGCTCGCATGGCTGCACGCGCGCGGCAAGGCCCTGCGCCTCGGCGCCGCGGCCTTGATCGTGGCCCTGGCCGCGATCAGCGCCTTGACCGCCTACCGCTGGCGAAGCGATGTCGCCCTGTGGGACTACGCCTACGAGCAGGACCCGCACAGCCAGGCGGTGAACTACCACCTGGGCGTGACCCTGGCCTATCAGTACGGCGAGCTCGACCGCGCGGTCCCGCTCCTCGAGCGCGCGGTGCGCCCGGCCCCGGACCGCCGGTTCAACCCCGGCGCGGCCACGCGGGCGCGCGCGGCCCTGGCCCGCATCCACCAGGCCCGCGACGCGCCGCCGGGCCGGTTGCGCGAGCTCCTCGGCAAGCACAGGCGCGCGCCGCCGCACGCGTCCGCGCCTTGATTCCGCGCCCGCACGCGGGTAGGATACCGCGCATGGACAACCAAGCCCCGCCGCATGAAATCCTCGTGGTTGAGGACCAGGACGCCGCGCGCGAGAGCCTCGCGGAGGTGCTCGCCGAGTCCGGCCGCGTGCACACCGCCGCGGACAAGGCCTCGGCGCTCGAGGCGCTGCGCGCGCGCGGGTACGACCTCATCCTCTCGGACCTCAAGCTCCCGGACGGCTCGGGCATGGAGCTCCTGGAGGAGGCGCGCGTGCGCCAGCCCGGGGCGCCGTTCATCTTCGTGACCGGGTACGGCACCATCGAGAACGCCATCGAGGCCACCCGCCTGGGCGCGTACGAGTACATCACCAAGCCCTGGGACGTGAAGAAGCTGCGCATCGTGGTGCGCAACGCCCTGCACCTGCGCATGCTCGAGCGCAAGGTCAGCGAGCGCGAGGCCCTGGAGTCGATCATCGGGCAGGGCGAGCCGATCGTCAAGCTCAAGGAGCGCATCGTCCAGGTCGCGGCCACGGACGCGACCGTGCTCATCCAGGGCGAGACGGGCACGGGCAAGGAGCTTGTGGCCAACGCGATTCAGGCGCTCTCGGACCGGCGGGACAAGCCGTTCGTGAAGGTCCACATCGCCGCCCTGCCGCGCGAGCTCTTGGAAAGCGAGCTCTTCGGCCACGAGAAGGGCGCGTTCACGGGCGCGGTGCGCACGCGCCAGGGCCGGTTCGAGCTCGCCGACGGGGGGACGCTCTTCCTCGACGAGATCGCGGAGATGCCCGCGGCCACCCAGGTCAAGCTCCTGCGCGTGTTGCAGGAGCGCGAGTTCGAGCGCGTGGGCGGCATGGAGCCCCTGCGCGCGGACTTCCGCCTGATCGCGGCCACGAACCAGGACCTGAAGGCCGCCACCGGCCGGGGCCAGTTCCGCGAGGACCTGTACTTCCGCATCAACGTGGTCACCGCGTACGTGCCGCCCCTGCGCGACCGGCGCGAGGACGTGCCGCTGTTGGCCGAGCACTTTTTGCGCGCGTTCAACGCCAGGTACCGCAAGCAGTGCGCGCTCTCGCGCGCGGCCCGCGAGGTCCTGGACCGGTACGACTGGCCGGGCAACATCCGGGAGATGGAGAACGCCATCGAGCGCGCGGTGGTCACCTCCACCACCGACCGGATCGACCCCGCCGACCTGCCCGAGGAGGTGCGCGGCGCCAGCCAGCCCATGGCCCGGGCCGAGGCGTTGCCCCCGGGGCTGACCCTCGACGAGGTGGAGCGGCGCTACACCCTGGCCGAGTACAAGCGCCTGGGCGGCAACAAGACGCGGCTCGCCAAGTCCCTGAAGATCGGGGTCAAGACCCTGTACCGGAAGCTCGCCGCCTGGGGGGTGCAGGGGTAGGGGGGGCGGGGACGATGCCCGCGTTGTGACACGACCGCGCAGGTCACGAGGAAGACAGCAGTGCTAGCTGACTGCCCCCTAAGTGGACAGTTTTGCGGTGACGCCGTGCGGCGGCTGTGCTTGCGAGCAAGTCTAATCTTGACGCGAAGGCAATGGGGACCACTATGACCCATGTGCCATCCAGGGTCGGACAACTGGCGCCGCAGCCAACGAAGGGCTTGCGACCATGAATGTTCGCGATGCTGCACTCCAGGTCCTGAAGGACGCCGGCGAGCCGCTCCACGCCGAGGAGATTGCAAGGCGTGTGCTCGAACAGGGCCTCTGGAGCACATCCGGCAAGACGCCTGCTGCGACCGTAGCGGCTCGGCTTTACACGGATCTCAAGACGAACGGAGACGCGTCCCCCTTCGTGCTCGTCTCCCCGCAGACATTCGGGCTCCGTGAGGCCGGACATCAACCTCGGCAGAAGCCGCCCTCCAAAGGCAAGCGCAAGACCAAGACATACTCCTTCACTGACGCCGCGGAGAGGGTGCTCGAACAGTTCGGCAACAAGAAGCCGATGCACTACCGACAGATCACCGAGAAGGCGCTTGCGAAAGGCTGGGCCGTCACCAGCGGCAAGACGCCAGAGGCGACCATGTACGCTCAAGTGCTGACCGAGATCAAACGCGATCAGAAGCGCGGGAAACAGCCACGCTTCGTGCAGCATGGACGAGGCTATGTAGGGCTCTCGCGCTGGATGGGCCGCGGCCTTGCGTTCGACATCGAGCAGCACAACAAGCGAGTGCGACAGTCAATGCACAAGCGGCTGTTTACGATGGAGTGGGCAGACTTCGAGGAACTAATTGCCCGCCTCTTGGCCGAGATCGGCTTCGAGGATGTTGAGGTAACACAGCGCAGCGGCGATAAGGGCATCGACGTTCGCGGGACACTTGTCGTTGGCGAGGTCATCCGTACACGGATGGCGGTTCAGGTCAAAAAGTGGAAGCAGAGCAATCGAGTCCAGGCACCGATTGTTCAGCAAGTTCGAGGAAGCCTCGGGACCCACGAGCAGGGGCTGATCATCACTACGAGCGACTTTGGCGCAGGCGCCCGTACAGAAGCCGCCCGAGCGAACGCTGTACCTGTCGCCTTGATGAACGGAGAGCAGCTGGTCGCGCTTCTGGCACAGTACCAGATAGGGATCAAGCGGCGTACACACGACATTATCGAGCTGGAGGAAGAGGAACAGCCGTCTGTCCCGAACGAGTGAATCAGCCGGCGGTCGTAAGCCTTTTCAAATAGCAGCGCTCGGCGAAGGCGGGAGGGGGGCTCCGCTATCGGCGGAAAAGCCGGTCTACGGCATTTCGCTATCCTTGGGCTGCCCGTGTGCTCAAGACCAGCCTGGCCGCTGAGCGTACTCCGCGTGCGCACGGGATCCGCAACCCGGTTGCCCAAAGCCCATCCGTACAGTACAGTATGCACAGCCGGCCCGCGGCC
>CAZOBJ010000081.1:0-14518 GCA_964577825.1 uncultured Planctomycetales bacterium | reverse complement strand
TGGAGGCCGCGCTCGCGCGCGCGGGCCGCGACTGGGGGCCGGTCGTGGAGGCCGCATGGCGCCACGGCGCGCGGCTGTGCGCCTGGGAGGAGCACTTCCGGCCCCAAGCCTGGCAGGCGGCGTTCGCCAGCCAGGGCGTGGACCCGGAGGCGGTCGCCTGCCGCGAGCGGACCGTGGACGCGCCCCTGCCCTGGGCGCACCTGTCCGGCGGCCTGTCCGAGGACCGGCTGCGCGCGGACTGGCAGCGTGCGCGCGAGGGCGCGGCGTCCGTGGAGCGCGAGACCCCGTCCCGCGCGGACCGCGTGTAGGCATCGGCGCGTCCGGGCGCGCGTTGCACCGGACCGAGAGCGAGGACCCCGGGGTGCGAACCGGCGCGTACGTGTTCACCTTTCTGGTTGCGGCCGCGGCCGCGGGCCTGCTCGTGGCCACCCAGACCGGCCGCCTGGGCGCGCAGCCGTCGCTCACGGTCACGAGCCAGCCGCGCGCGAGCGTATATTTGAACGGCCGCTACCAGGGGCTCACGCCGCTGAAGATCGACAACCTGCCCGCCGGGGCCTATGCCTTGCGCTGCACGCGCGAGGGCCACCGCGCCCACGTGGAGCAGGTGTCCGTCCAGGGCCCCACCACCCGCGAGGTGGCCCTCGACCCCGTGGCGCGGGCGCGGCTGACGGTGCAGAGCCGGCCCGAGGCCGCGTCCGTGTACGTGGACGGCACGCTGCGCGGGCGCACCCCGTGCACGGTGGAGGACCTCGCGCCCGGCACGCACCACGTGGAAGTGCTCAAGGCCAACCACGTCGCCCAGGCGCGCGCGGTGGACCTGGGCCACGGCGCGGACCGGACCGAGGCGTTCGTGCTCGAACACCGACAGGAACAGGCCTACCGCGCGCGCATCGAGCGCGATCCGTACGACATCGCCGCGTACAACGATCTGGGCGAGCTCCTGTGCGTGCTCGAACGGTTCGAGGACGCGGCCGAGGTGTTCGTGCAAGGCTACATCCGCGCCAGCGCCTCGCGCGACTGGTCCGCCACCCAGCGGTACAACATCCAGCGCCTGCCCGCGGGCGCGCGGCGCATGCACCAGGACCCGGACTTCCAGCGCCTCCTGGACCGCAAGGTCATGGCCGCGGTGCGCGAGGGCGAGGACGCGCATCTGCTCTTGGCCGACTTCGGCCGGATCGAGTGGCGCCGCTACACGGAGACCTACCGCACGGCCCTGGAGGGGCTGCTCTCCCACCACTCGAAGAACCCCAGTCTGGTCTTGCGCATCGCGGGGCTGTTCGGCCGATGCCACGCATTCGACCGCGCGGCCGCGGTGGTGGACCAGGCCGTGGCCCTGGCCCCGCGCAACGCCCACGTGCGCGTGGAGGCCATCCGCGAGCTCAACGACATCCTCTCCAACCGCCGCCAGGACGCGGTGCTCGCCGGCCGGCAGCGCCGGTACATCCAGGAGACCGCGGACCTTTCCAAGAACCGGGACCAGAACGCCAGGTACCTGTACGAGCAGGCCCGGTTCGCATACGTGGAGGAGCGCGACCAGGAGGGCCACGACCTCATGCATCGCGCGATCGACGCCCATCCGAACGACCGCACCGCGAACGCGTGGCGGCTCGACCTGGCCCAGCGGTACCTGCGGGACAAGGACTACGCCCACGCGGGGCCTCTGCTGCGCGAGATCCTGGACAAGGGCGACCGGCGCGACCCCGCGCGCCGGCAGGCGGCGCGCCTGATCCGGTCCGTACCCAAGCAACACCGCAATCCCCAGCCCGCGGACGAATAGCGAGACCCGGGCCCGGGCGGCCCGCGTCAAGTCCATGGAGGCGGGCACGCGGAGGAAGGACGTGAACCGCACTCGCCAAGCCGCCCTGGTCGCAGTCCTGGCGGCCGCCGTTGCGGCGAGCGCCTTGGTCGCGATCCGATTCCTGACCCCGGGCGCGCCGCCGACCGAATCCCCTGGAAGTGCGGACGGCCGACCCGCCGGGGACACGCGCCTTCGCGTCGAGAGCGACCCCCGGGCCGCGGTGTACGTGGACGGGCGGTACCAGGGCCTTACCCCCCTTGCGCTCACCGGACTCGCGCCCGGGCCGCATGCGCTGCACCTTTCCCGGAACGGGTACGAGCCCCATCGCGAGCGCGTGGTCCTGGCCGGCACGGTCTCGCGCAGCATTCGCCTCGCGCCCCAGGCGCCCGCGCGCCTGGCCGTGCGCACGCGCCCGCCTGGGGCCGAGGTCTTCCTCGACGGGGTCCCGCGCGGGCGCACGCCCTGCGCGATCGAGGACCTGGCGCCCGGCGCCTATCACCTGGCCGTGCTGCTCACCGACCACGTGCCCGCGCACGAGTCGGTGGACCTCTCGGCCGGAGAGGAGAAGACCGTCAACCTCGGCCTGGAGCATCGCCAGGAGCGCGTGCTGCGAGCGCAGATCGCCGCGGACGCGAACGACCTGAGCGCCCGGGTGCAGCTCGCCGAGCTCCTGCACGCCCTGGGCCGGCACGACGAGTCGGCCCAGGCCTTTGTGCAGGCCTTCGTGGTCGCGAGCCAGCGCCGCCATTGGCCCCAAGTGCACGAGCGCGAGGTCCGCGGCCTGGAGGGATACACCATCCAGAAGCTGCGCGACCGGCCCTTCCGCGAGGCCCTGGCCGACGCCGTGGTCGAGGCCGTGGCCCGGGGCGAGGACGCGCGGCTCGTGCTCCATCACTTCGCCCAGGTCCCGTGGCAGCCGCGTGAGAAGGCCTATCGCCAGGCCATCGAGGGCCTGGTCGCCCACCACGCCCGCGAGCCGCAGGTCCTCATCCGGGCGAGCGGATTCTACCGCCCGCTGCGCGCGGTCGACCGGGCCGCCGAGCTCCTGGACGAGGCGGTGCGCCTCGCGCCCCAGGGCGCGCAGGTGCGCGTGGACGTGGTAAACGCGCTCAACGACCTGTTGGAGATCGCCCCCCGCGCCGACCTTCGAACCCGGCAGGCCGAGCACCTGGCCGCGCTGGAGAAGATGCGGTGCAACCGCGGCCAACAGGCCCAGGTCCTGTACGAGCGGGCGCGGTTCGCCTATCTGGAGGGCCGGTTCGACGAGGGCCTGACCCGCCACCGCGCGGCCCTGGAGGCCATGCAAAACCAGGCCCTGGCCGCCACCTGGCGCCTGGACCTCGCCCAGCGCCTGCTGCGCCGCGGGGACCGCGAGGCCGCGGCCGGCGAGCTGCGGGCCGTGCTGCGCACCACGCGCGAGAACGACCCCGCCCACCGCAAGGCCGATCGTCTGCTCGACGAACTCAACAATCCGCGCCGACGCGGGGACTGACCGGCGGCCCGTTACGAGCCCGACGCCTCCCTGGCCGCCTCGATGAGCGCGCGCGCCCGGTCGCGCTGTTCAGGGGTCTGCGCCCGGTCGAGGGCCTCCTGGGCCCAGGTGCGCGCGGCCGCGGCGCCGGACGGCTGGCCCTGCGCCTCGCCCTCGAGCAGAAGCCGCGCCAGGCGCAGCGGCCCCTCCGGGTCCTCGGGCAAGAGCCGCGCGAGGCGCCGCGCATGCGCCGCCGGACCGTAGAACCCCGCGGGCAGGCCGCCGGCCCGGCCGGGCGAGGGCCGGGGCACGAGCCAGGTCAGGCTCCAGGCCAGGACCACCGCGCACGCGGCCACGCCCAGGCGGCGCATCTGCGCGACCTGCGCGTGATGGGCCCGGGCCAGGCCGGGGTCGCGCTCGGCCGCGCGCAAAAACGCCACGCGGTCGCCGATGCTCCGATGCGTCCAGCTTCGCGCGCGCCGCGTCCCGCCGCTCAGTTCCGCGAGGCGTTCGAGCCCGCGGACCAGGGGCTCGGACCGGCCCAACAGGTCGAGCGCATACAGGTCCGCCTGGCGCTCGAACCGGCGCGACACGAACCCGTACACGAACCGCAGGTACCCGGCCATGCCCAGGCACAGGAGCACGGCCATGAGCCGCCGGTCGGTGAGCCCGAGCTCCTCCAGGCCGAAGAGCATGGCCCAGAAGAACGTGACCGTGTACAGAAACGTCCACGGCAGGTGATGGTGGCGCACGTGCCCGAGCTCATGGCCCACGACGCCGAGCACCTCTTCGTCGTCCAGGTTCTCGAGCAGCCCCTGGGAGAGCAGCAGGTACCGCCACCGCCGCGCGATCCCCAGGGCCGCGGCGTTGAGGAACCCCGAGCCGCCCAGCCGCCACCGGTAGATGCGCCGGAACCGCACCCCGGCCCGGGCCTCCAACGCGTGCAGCCGCTCGCGCAGCCGGCCCGCGGGCAGGGGCTCGCACTGCCAGATCCACGCCAGGAACTTGGGCGCGAACACGGCCAGAAGCCCCAGCACCAGCACGAGCTCGGCGAGCTCCAGCACGCCCGCCCACTGCGAGCCCGGATGCGCGCCGCCCGGCAAGAGCCACGCGCCTACGTCGTGCAGGCCCAGAACCAGGAGCCAGGGCACCAGCACGAACAGGCTCGCCCGCGCGCGAAAGCCCACGTACGCCCGCCGGGTCCACCGCCGGGGGCTGGTGAGCTCGTCCAGACGCCGCAGACTCACCCACGACAAGGCGAGCGCCGCCAGGTACGGCGCCAGGCCCACCGCCCCGCGCACGAGCAGGCTGTCCCCGGCCCCGAGACGCAGGGGCAGGCCGGCGGGCCAGTCCAGGGCCTCGAGCGTGTACAGGTATACGATCAGGAGCAGGCCGCGCGACAGACCCGAGGCCGCGGTGAAAAGCTCCCGCCCGGCCGAGGCCTGGACCATCCGCCGATACGCGTACCCGCACGCCAGGCGCACGATCAGGTGGTTGGCCACCGCCGCATAGGCCACGGCCCCCGCGGTTGCAAGGAGCGTGTGCCCCGCCGGGCCCGCAGCCGCGGCCGGGGCCTCCAGCCGGGTGAGCGCGTAGTACAGGACGGCCACCACCACGTCCACGGGAAGGAGCATGCAGCTCTCCTCGGTATCCGGTCGCCGGGCATTGTAGAGGCGCGCACAGGAAAGGGTCAATGGCCCGAGGCCCGGCCCGATCGCCGCGCGCCCGCCCGCAACGGACACAAAAGAGGATTTGCGTGTCGAGCGCCTCTACTCGTCCGCGCCGCGGGACCGGTCCACCACGAGCCCCACCACCACGCCCACAAGGCCCAGCACAACGGCCGCGGCCACGGCGAGCAGGCCGCTGGTGGGATGGTGTTCCCGGCCGAAGTAGAAGAACTCCTGGTCCATGCGGTCGGCCCAATGCGCCAAACCGCGGTGCACGAGCGAGACGAGCACCATCCCCACGAACCCGACGAGCACACCGGCCGACCCCAGGCGCTTGGTCCAGTACAGCCTGCGCGGACCCAACATGCTCGGCCCCCCTTTCCCGTACCGAACAACCGCGGACTGCGATTCCGTGCCCCTATCCATCTATCCTAATAGGACGGGAGAGGACGCCGGTCAAGTCCGAGCCGCCGCAGCCGGCGCCTTTGCACCAGCCGGACGCTGCGCACGGTTGACGCCCGCGCGCAAGGGCCCTAGAGTGGCCGCGTCGCGGGCCCCGGCAATCGGCCCGCACCCGCGCAGCCGAGGAGCGCGCCGTGTCGACCCTGTATGTGATCGCCACGCCCATCGGCAACCTGGAGGATCTGACCCTGCGCGCGCGCCGCGTGCTCGGCGAGCTCGACGCGCTCGCGTGCGAGGACACGCGCATCACCGCGCGCCTGCTCGAACGCCACGGCGTCCCGCGGCCCGGCACCCTGTTCGCCTACCACGAGCACAACGAGGCGCGCGCGGCCCAGCGCGTCGCGGGCCTGTTGCGCTCCGGATGCACGGTGGGCCTGTGCTCGAATGCGGGGTATCCCGCGCGCAGCGACCCGGGCTACCGGGCCGTGGCGGCGGCCATCGACCAGGGCGCCGAGGTCCGCGTGCTGCCCGGCGCGGGCGCGGCCGAGGCGGCGCTCGTCGTCTCCGGCCTGCCCACGGCCAGCTACACCTTCAAGGGGTTCCCCCCGCCCAAGGCGGGCAAACGCCGCACATGGCTTGCCCAGGAGCAGGACCTCCCGCACACCCTGATCCTGTACGAGAGCCCCCGCCGCGTGGGGCGCCTCCTGGCCGAGGCGCTCGAGGTGCTCGGCGACCGGCGCGCGGCCGTGTGCCATGAGCTCACCAAGATGCACGAACGCGTGGCGCGGGGGTGGCTCTCCGAGCTCGCGGCCGACTATGCCGGGGCTGCGGTCAAGGGGGAGGTCGTGGTGGTGATCGCCGGAAACACGCCCAAGTTCACGCGCGGCCCGGCGGAAGTGCGGCCTGACAAGGAAAGATAGCGCGCGAGCCGCGTCAGCTCGCCACGCCGAAGTCCTTGTGCACGCTCACCTGGTACCCGAGCTTGCGCAGCAGGGCCATCACCTCGTTCTTGCCGATGTTGTAGCGGCGGTTCTCCGCGTACTCCAGGATGGTGAGCAGGATCTCGCGCTCGTCCCCGCTGGCGCTGCGCAGGATATAGTGGTGGCCGTCCTTCTTGAGCACGATCGTCTTGTCGCTCATCTTCGGCTTGCCCCCGGTCTCCCGTCGTGTCGCGCGGCGCGCGAATGCCTTCTCGCTCATCTGTTCCTCCTCGATTCGTAGGTATCGACAACATCGGCCCGCGGCTTGACCCTTGCCCGGTCTGCGGGTACCCTGGAGCCATGAACGCGTCTCAGCGCAAGGCCATGCCCGCGGAGACCGTGCGGCACGCCGCCGCGGTCGACCCGGCCGCCGGAGGAGTGGTGCACACGCTGCGCCGCGCGGGGTACGAGGCGTTCCTGTGCGGCGGGTGCGTGCGCGACATGCTCCTGGGCCGCACGGCCGAGGACTGGGACGTGACCACCAGCGCGCGGCCCGAAGAGGTGGAGGCCCTGTTCGAGAAGACCGTGCCCGTGGGCCGCGCGTTCGGGGTGATCCTGGTCCTGGAACAGGACCGCAAGATCGAGGTGGCCACCTTCCGCGCGGACAGCCCCGCGGGCGACGGCCGGCGCCCCGCGTCCGTGCGGTTCTGCGGGCCGCGCGAGGACGTGCTGCGCCGCGACTTCACGGTCAACGGCCTGCTCTACGACCCGGACACCGCAGAGGTCATCGACTACGTGGGCGGGCGCGCGGACCTGGACCGCAAGCTCGTGCGCACGATCGGCGCGCCCGCGGACCGGTTCCGCGAGGACCACCTGCGCCTGCTGCGGGCGGTGCGGTTCGCCGCCAAGCTCGACTTCGACCTGGAGGCGGCCACCCGCCGGGCCGTGGCGGGCATGGCCGCGCTCGTGCGCCTGGTGGCCGCCGAGCGCACGGCCGAGGAGCTCGAGCGCATGCTCGCCTCGGGCCGGGCGGGCGCGGCGCTTCGCCTGATGGAAGAGACGCGCCTCCTGTTGCACGCGCTTCCCGAGGTCGCGGCGCTTCGCGGCGTGCCCCAGCCCGAGGCCTTTCACCCGGAGGGCGACGTGTTCGAGCACACCGCGCTCATGCTCGACGACCTGCCGGCGGGCTGCGACGCGCGGCTGGCGTGGGCGGCGCTCCTGCACGACGTGGGCAAGCCCCGGACGCTGCGGGTCACCGATCGCGAGCGGTTCGACCGCCACGACGAAGTCGGCGCACAGATTTCCGCGACCCTGCTGCGCCGCCTGCGCCGGTCCGCCGCGCTCGTCGACGCGGTGGTCGCGCTCGTGCGCGGGCACATGCGTTTCACCGCGCTCGCGGACATGCGCGAGGCCAAGCGACGGCGCACGCTGCGCGACCCGCTGTTCGCGCTGCACCTGGAGCTCCATCGGCTGGACTGCCAGGCCAGCCACCGCAAGCTGGACGTGTACGCGTACGCGCGCCGCGCCTGGGAACAAGAGCAGGCCCGGCCCGAGCCCGCAGAGCCCCTGTTGCGGGGCCAGGACCTCATCGACATGGGCTACGCCCCCGGACCGCGGTTCGCGCGCATCCTGGAGGCGGTCGAGGACGCGCGCCTCGAGGACCGGGTGCGCACCGCCGACGAGGCGCGCGCATTCGTGCGACAACGGTTTCCGCTCGACGCGGGCGCGCCGCCCGCGCAGCCAGCAGACGAGGACACGAAGCCATGAGCATGTTGGACATGATGAAGAACCTGCCGGCCCTGATGGGGCAAGCCAAGGACATGCAGGAGCGCCTGCGCGAGGTGCGCGTGACCGGCGAGTCCGGCGGCGGCATGGTCACCGTGGAGATGAACGGACTCGGCGAGATGACCGGACTTACGCTCGAGCCCGAGGTCGTGGACCCCGAGGACCGAGAGATGCTCCAGGACCTGATCGTGGCCGCCGCGGCCGCGGCGCGCAAGAACGTGGGCGCGGCCGCGCAGGAAGAGCTCGGCAAGCTCACCGGCGGCCTGGACCTCTCCGGGCTGATGGGCTCGCAGCCGCCGACCGGCTGACCTGCGCGCCTCTCCCTCCCCCTCGCCCCCTCCCGGAGAGAGGGGGGACGGCTGAGGCCCGGATGAGGGGCTGTAGTTCTCCCTCTTCCCTCGGGAGAGGGTCGGGGTGAGGGCCTGTACGCTGCCGGGCGTGCCTCCCTCCCCCTCACCCCCTCCCGGAGGGAGGGGGGAACGGAAGAGGGCCGGGAAGAGGGCCTGTACTTCTCCCTCTCCCCTCGGGAGAGGGTCGGGAAGAGGGACGTTCGCGTCGCCGGGTGGCGCGGCCGTGCGACCGCCTCCCTCCCCCTCGCCCCCTCCCGGAGGGAGGGGGAACGGCTGAGGCCGGGGTTGAGGGGCCGTGCTTCCCCCTCTCCCCTCGGGAGAGGGTGGGAGTGAGGGACGTGACAGAGACCTGAGGCGAGATGCGAAAGACGAGGAGCCGCGATGCCTGACACCCAGAGCCCGTATCCGCCCAGCCTCACGCGCCTGGTGGAGGCGTTCTCGCGCCTGCCCGGGGTCGGCCGCCAGACGGCCGAGCGCCTGGCCTACTACTTCCTCAAATGCTCCAAGGACGAGGCCATGGACTTCGCGTTCGCGATCCGGGACCTGAAGAAGAATCTGCGCTCGTGCCGCCAGTGCTTTCACCTGGCCGAGCGCGAGCTGTGCGACATCTGCGCGAACCCGGCCCGCGACCGCACCCAGCTGTGCGTGGTGGAGATGCCCCGCGACGTGATCGCCCTGGAGAAGACCGGCGCCTACCGCGGCCTGTACCACGTGCTCCTCGGGCACCTGGCCCCGGCCGAGGGCGTGGGCCCGGAGGAGCTGAAGATCGCCGAGTGCCTGCAGCGCGTGCGCCAGGGCGAGGTCCGCGAGGTGATCCTGGCCACCAATCCCACGGCCGAGGGCGACGTCACGGCCACGTACCTGGCCGAGCGGCTCCAGCCCCTGGACGTGCGCGTGACCCGGCTCGCGCGCGGCCTGTCCGCGGGCACGGACATCGAGTTCGCCGGATCGGCCAATCTCGCCAGCGCCCTGCAAAACCGGCGCGAGGGCTGAAGAGCCGCCCGCGCGCATCGTCCATCGGAACGGAGGCCGCCATGCAAGCCGTAGTCTTGGCCCACGAGCGCGCCGAGGGCCTGGACCCGTTTACCGAGACCCGGCCCCGCGCGCTGGTGCCCGTGCTCGCCGAACCCGTGCTCGTGCACACCCTGCGGGCGTTGCACGCGGCGGGCGTGACCGAGGCCCTGGTGCTCACCGGCCACCTGGGCGAGCGCCTACCCGAGGAGATGGGCCGCGACGCCGCGGGCGTGGCGCTGCGCTGGCGGGCCGTGGAGCCGGCCGAGGGCGCGGCGCCCGCGCTTGCGCAGGCCCTGCGCGAGGCCCGGGGCCCCGTGTTCGTGGCCGACAGCGGGCTCTTTGCCGAGGCGGGGTTGCTCGCCCCCCTCGCCGACGCGCTGCGCGAGAGTCCGGCCGACGCACCCCCGTTGGTGGCCCTCGCCACGAACGTGAATCCCCTGTACCACCCGCGCGTGCGCACCGGCCCGGACGGCCGCGTGCAGGAGCTCTGCCCCGTGGGCCCGGACGAGACTCGCGGCAGCCAGCAGTCCCCGCTCGACAGCATGCCCGCCGGATGCCTCGCCGTGCCCCCGGGCGGCGCGCAGGCGCTCGCCGACCTCGCGGCCGACGCAGAGCCGCAGACCTTCGCCGCGCTCCTGGAGGCCTGCGTGCGTCGGGGCCCGGGCCTGCGCGGCGTGCGCGCGGATCGGCGCTTCGCGGTGCTCGACTACCCGTGGGAGATTCTGGCGGCCAACTACTTCGGGCTCGACCTCCTGTTCGACACGCACGCTCCGGTGCGGCGCATCCCCGCCTCCGCGCGCGTGCACCCGCAGGCGATCCTCAAGAACACGGTGGACCTGGGCGAGGACGTGGTCGTGGAGGCGGGCGCGGTGCTCGACAACGTGCGCCTGGGCGCGCGCACGCAGGTCCTCGAACACTCGTACGTACAGCACGCGGCCGCGGCGCAGGACTGCCGCATCGGGCCCCTGGCGCTCGTGCGCGGGTCCGTGCTCGGGCCCAAGACCAAGGTCGGCTGTCCCACCGAGTTCCCGGTGGCCGTGGCCTTTGGCAACAGCGGGTTCGCGCACCACGGCCACTTCGGCATGGGCGTGTACGGCGAGGCCGCGGCCCTGGCCGCCGGGGTGATTGTCGCCGCGAACCGCGGCGAGCCCGTGAAGTGCCGCGTGCGCGGCGAGTTGCTCGCCTCGGGCTGGTTCAACCTGGGCGCGTTCGTGGGCGACCGCGCCCGCCTCAACGCCCAGGCCACGGTCATGCCCGGACGCAAGCTGGGCGCCGGGTGCGTGATCGGCCCCGGGGTGATCGTGTACCGCGACGTGCCCCCGGGCACGACGCTGATCCTGCGCCAAAACCTGGAGGAGCGCCCGCCCGCGCCGCAGGGCTGACCGCGCGTCCGCGGCGCGCCGACGCGGACGTGGAAAAGAAACTTGCCGCCCCGCGGCCCGGCGGCTACACTGCCGCTCTGCCGCGGCGGGCGCTCGCTCCGGTCGCGGCGGCCGGGATGATCCAGAGCCGTTCGCCTCCGCCAAACGTGAAGGAGCCCTGCGCATGATCAGCTACAAGGACCTGGGACTCGTCAACACCCGCGAGATGTTCGCCAAGGCCGTGGACAACAAGTACGCGGTGCCCGCGTACAACTTCAACAACATGGAGCAACTCCAGGCCATCATCCAGGCCTGCACCGAGGCGCGCAGCCCCGTGATCCTGCAGGTGTCCAAGGGCGCGCGCAAGTACGCGAACCAGACCCTGCTGCGCTACATGGCCCAGGGCGCGGTGGAGTACGCGGCCGAGCTCGCCGGCGACGCGGGGCGCATCCCGATCGCGCTCAACCTCGACCACGGCGACTCCTTCGAGCTGTGCCAGAGCTGCGTGGAGTACGGGTTCTCGAACGTGATGATCGACGGCTCGCACCTCTCCTACGAGGAGAACATCGAGCTCACCCGCCGGGTGGTGGAGATGGCCCACGAGCACGACGTGACCGTGGAGGGCGAGCTCGGGGTGCTCGCGGGGGTAGAGGAGGACGTGCAGGCGGCCAAGCACATCTACACCCAGCCCGAGGAGGTGGAGGACTTCACCAAGCGCACCGGGGTCGACAGCCTGGCCATCTCCATCGGCACCTCGCACGGGGCCTACAAGTTCAAGCCCGGCCAGGTGCCCGAGGTGCGCCTGGACATCCTGCGCGAGGTGGAGAAGCGCATCCCCGGGTTCGCCATCGTGATGCACGGGTCGAGCTCGGTGCCCGCGTACCTCGTGGAGATGATCAACGCCAACGGCGGCAACCTGGAGAACGCCATCGGCATCGCGGAGGACCAGATCCGCGAGGCGGTCAAGAGCGCGGTGTGCAAGGTGAACATCGACTCGGACGGCCGCCTGGCCATGACCGCGGCCATCCGCAAGCACCTCCAGGACCACCCCGAGGACTTCGACCCGCGCAAGTACCTGGGTCCCGCGCGCGACGCGCTCAAGGACCTGTACAAGCACAAGTGCGAGAAGGTGCTCAACTCCGCGGGCCAGGCGTAGGGGGACGAGCTCCCCTGGCCCTGGGACCGCGCAGGAGGGACAGTATGGCGTGCAAGCAAAAGGGTCAAGCAAACGACCCGTGGGTGGTGTCCGACTACGAAGCTCGGATGTGGCGCGCGCTCAAACAACTCATGGATACGTCCCGAGAAGAGGCCACCTATCGGATCCGCGTGAGGCCTACTGGCAGCACGTCCGCTGATCCTCCTCAGCACTCTGATTCGGACGCCGCGCAATCGTCCGGTACACAAGAGTTGCCTCAGGTGCCGGGTGAGAACAGCCATGAAGCCTGCGAGCACGCATGGGCTGTTGGCAATGCGCTCACCGAAAGCCTGCTCTTGCACACTCGTATTCTGACAGACATGCTTCTGCCCAAGAACTCGAAACCACCCAAGACCACAAAGACGCCCGATATCAAGCTGGACGACCTTCCCTGTAAGCAGTCGTGTGAGATCGACCGGCTGAGAATCGAACTAGAGAGCGCCTACCATGACAAGGGCCCCCAAGGCCGCTGCCTTTCGCCAAGAGAGACGCTCAACAAGCTGCTCGCACATCCGGCCAACATTCGGACGTCCCGCCACGACTACACGAGTCTGTTCGAGTCCCTCAAGCCCAAGTTAGACCCATTGATTAACAAGACGTACGAGGGGCAGGGCAAGGACTAGCAAGCTGGCACACTGGTCGCGCTACTTGGGGGGCTCTTCCCCTCATTCCCCCGCCGCGGCCACCTGGTCGGCGGGCTCGCCGTCCTGCGGCTCGGGCGGGCGGGGCCGGTACACGCTGTGCACCTCGTCCGGCCAGTCGGCCAGGGGCGACTCGGCCGCGCCCACCTCGCGGGCGGCGATCCGCGCCCGGGCGAGAAGCACCGAACAGTCGTAGCTCCAGATGGCCACCCGCGTTCCCGCCAGGGGCTCGGGGTCGGTGTACGAGAGGCGCGCGAGCTCGCGCTCGCCCTTGTTCGGGTCGTGCTCGGTGTGCGCGGAGAAGGTCACCGTCGGCCCGTGGCGCTCCACGCGCAGGCGCACCCAGCGCCGGTGCGTCGACCCGTCCGAGGGGATGGCCCCGGGCTGCTCGGCCACCACCTCGCCCGCGCGCACGATGGCGCTGCGCGGCTTGTGGCCGGGCTCGCCCTTCCACCCGCCGAAGATGCACGAGTACCCGGTCGACAGGTCGCGCCCGTCCGCGCAGATCGTGACGTTGAAGTCGCGCATGTACTTCTCGTACCCGCCCCGGGCCCGGTCCATCATCTGGGCCATGTACACCTCGACCATCAGGTCGCCGGAGAATGACTCCTTGTGCCACAGCACCACGTGCTTCTCGTCCGGGTCGGGGAGCCTGCGGTACTGGGCCAGAATGCTCCGGCCCCGCCAGGTCGACTGCTGCTTGCCCGTGCCCAGGAGCGCCTGGGCCCGGCGCTGCGCGGTCGGGCCGGTCATGCCCGCCCAGAAGCTCCACCGCGGGTCGCACTCCCAGCGGTTGGTGACCTCCCACACGCCGCTCCCCACGCGCCAGTCCACGGGCGCGCTGTTGAACAGCTCGGTGCGCTGGTGCGCGTTGTACACGACCACCTGCGCGGGCCCGAGGCGCACCCCGCGCGCGGCCCAGCCGACCCGCGTGCCGGACAGGGGCTCCGGATCGCGGAACACCAGGGCCTCGCGGTCGTCCACGTACGCGACCACGAACGGCCCGCCGCGGCGCAGCCGCAGCCGATGCGCCCCGCCCCCGCCGGAGAGGTCCGCGGACGCGACCTGCGCGCCCTGGCGGAACAGCACAAGCGCCGAGGCGTGCTCGGCCTCGCTCTCCGCGTCCGCGTCCGGGCGGTAGCGCAGCACATACCCCGCCAGCCGGTCCTGCGCGTCCGGCGGCTGGGCCAGGCCCAGGCTCACCTCGCGCTCTGGCCCGCGGCGCGAGCGCGCCGCGCGGTCCCCGTCCTCGCCGAGCAGGGCCTCGATCTCGGTCTCGCCGTAGAGCAGGGCCCGGTGCCAGTACACGGACCGGTACCGGTCCGACGCGGACCGCACCTGCCGCCAGTCCCCGGCCGCTCCGCTCCACGCGGCCATGAGCCGCTCCTCGTCGAAGATCTCCGTGAGCCGCGTGATCGGCAGCACCGGCAGCACGGGCGCAAGGTCCACGGCCCCGTGCACCGCCTGGCTGTCCGCGGCGAACCCGCACTGGCCCGCGCTCTGACCGCCCACGTACGCGTACAGGGGCAGGGCCCCGCCCGTTTGCGCGCGCACCAGGCCCCGGTCGAGCACGATCCGCGCGCGCCCCCGCAGGCCCCCCTCGCCCTCGGGAAGCGGCGCCTCGGCCAGGACCCGGGCCTCCTGCGGGTCGCCGTCCACGCGCACCAGGGCGTGGCGCGCGGGCCGGCCGTTGACGGCCGTGACCTTGTAGACCACGGTATCGAACGGGCTCCGGTACGCGGCGAGCATCCGCGCAGTGCACGTGCGCCCGTACGGGAACGACAGGTCGGCGGCGAACCGGTACCCGCTCCACCCCGGCCGGCCGTAGAGCTCGGGCCCGCCGGCCGCCTGGGCGTACACGTGGGTCACCTCGCCGAACCCGCCGAGGTAACTCTGCACCTCGAAGTCGTCGAA
>CAZOBJ010000080.1:0-14544 GCA_964577825.1 uncultured Planctomycetales bacterium | reverse complement strand
AGGCGCTCACACAGCCAGTCCACGAGTTCGAGTTCGTCCATGGGGCCTCCGGTCTTCTACATGCGGGTGCGCGAATGCGCGCCCTCCACACATTCCCTCTCCCCCGGGAGAGGGCTGGGGTGCGGGACGGTGCGTGCGCTCTCATTCGTCGCTCGCCCAGCCTTCCGCCTCGCCGCCGGACCAACCTCTCCCTCCCCCTCGCCCCGTCCCGGAGGGAGGGGGGACGAGTGCGCGCCCTACGCACATCTCGCGCGGCATCTGCACATTCCCTCTCCCTTCGGGAGAGGGCTGAGGTGAGGGCAGGGAGAATCGCTCACTCCTCCTCGCGGCGCACGCGCACGAACCGCACCTCGCGCGCGCGGCGCAGGTAAGCCATGAGATACACGACGTTCGCGTCCTGCTCGCGGCTCATGGCCTTGTGGAAGGCCTCGGGGTCGTCCACCTGCGCGTTGTTCACCCGCATGATAAGGTCCCCGGGCCCGAGCGCCGTGCGCGAGGCGGGCGACCCGGTGCGGATGCGCTCGACCAGCACGCCCGCGGCCCGGCGGGTGTACCCGTATCGGCGGCGCGCCCGGTCGGTGAGGGGCGCCACCTCGATGCCCGCCCAGTTCACGGGCGGGGCGGCGGCGGCCTTGGCCGTGAACGTGATCGTGCGCCGGTCTTCGCCCCGCAGCACGGTCAGGCGCACCTCGTCGCCGGGCTCGGTGGCGGCCTGGTACCGGCCCAGATCCGCGGGAGTGCGCACCGGCCGGCCGTTGTAGGCCACGAGCACGTCGCCGGCGCGCAGTCCGGCCGCGCGCACGTGCTCGTTGCGCACGGCCTGCACGAGCACCCCGCCCGAGGCGAACCGCTCCTGGGGCACGGCGACGGCCTCGATGCCCAGGGACACCCGGGCCACGCGCCCGGCCGAGAGCAGCGAGTCGAGTCGCGCCTCGCTCATGGGCACGGCCAGGCCGATCCCGGCGAACGCGGCCGCACCCCCGCGGCCGGCGGTGGGGTTGACGACCGCGGTGTTGATGCCCACCACCTTGCCCTTTAGGGTCACCAGCGGCCCGCCCGAGTTGCCGTGGTTGATGGCCGCGCTCGTCTGGATGAAGTCGCGGTACCGGCTCTCCTCGGGCAGGACCCGGTCCACGGCGCTCACGATCCCCTGGGTGACGGTGTTCGACAGGCCGAAGGGGTTGCCGATGGCGAGCACCCACTGCCCGACGCGCAGGTCGTTCGCGTCGCCGATCTCGGCCACGGTCACGGGCTCCCCGTCCATCGGGATCCGCAGCACCGCCAGGTCCTCGTCCGGGTCCTCGGCAAGCACCTCGGCCGGATGCGTGTCTCCGGCGACGGTGCGCACGCGCACTTCGTGCGCGTCGGCCACGACGTGGGCGTTCGTGAGCACGATGGCGTGGTCCTCTTCGCGGCGCACGATCACGCCGCTCCCGGAGCTCGTGGCCTCGTGCTCGCGCGGCTCCACGCCGAAGGGGCCGAAGAAGTCCCAGAATGGGCTGCGCGGGAGCACGTACACGGTGCGCCGGTATACCCCGGTGACGTTGACGACCGCCGGGGTCACGGTCCGGGCGGCCTCGATCATCTGCTCCTGGAGCGCCCGCGCGCCGGGCTGGATCTCGGCCGCACGCGCCTCGCGCGCGCACGGGTGGACGAGGGCCATCGCGTATGCGGCCAGGAGCACCGAGGCCGGGAACGCGGCCCCGCGGCCGAGGCGGAGCACCTTTGGCGAGCCTGGGGTGGAATGTGCCGTCACGGTCCTTCTTCCCTTTGTCCCCTCGCGACTCCGTTCACTCCACGGGCCGGTCGCGCACCGCGCGGTTGAGCCCGGCGACGATGGCGCGCACCGCGGCCTGGTCGATGTTCGTGTCCGAGCCCACGCCCCACACCGTGCGTCCGTCCTCGAACTTCATGGGCACATAGGCCATGGCGCGCGCGTCGGCGCCGTGGCCCACGGCTTCCTCGTCGAAGTCGTCGACCGCGAACCCGCCGATCCCCAGCTCCCCCAGGGCGTGCACGAACGCGCTCACCGGGCCGTTGCCGTCGGCGGCAACCGTGCGCTCCTCGCCGTGCACGCGCAGGCGCAGCTCGCCGTGCACGCGGGTGGGGTCCTCGTTGTCGGGCCGAGGCCAGTAGCCGACGAGCTCATAGGGGCCCTCCGGATGGAGGAACTCACGCTCGAACAGGGCCCAGACCTCGCCGCTTGTCACCTCGCGGCCGACTTTGTCGGAGAGGCGCTGCATGGCCGCGCCGATCTGCGCGTGCATGGGCCGCGGGGGAGAGATGCCGTAGTCGGTCTCCAGCACCCAGGCCACGCCGCCCCGGCCGGACTGGCTGTTGATGCGGATGAGCTTCTCGTACTTGCGGCCCAGGTCCGCGGGGTCGATGTGCAGGTACGGCACCTTCCACCCCATGCCAAAGGCCTCGGCCGCCTCGGGCAGGCGGTGCATGCCCTTGCGGATGGCGTCCTGGTGCGAGCCGGAGAACGCGGTGAACGCGTACTCGCCCGCGTACGGCTGGCGATAGTACACGGGCATGCCGGTGAGTCGCTCGACGGTCTCCACGATCCGGGGCATGTCCGAGAAGTCGAGCCCGGTGTCGACGCCGCGCGTGTACAGGTTGAGCGCCAGGGTGGCCAGGTCCACGTTGCCCGTGCGCTCGCCGTGGCCGAAGAGCGTGCCCTCCACGCGCTGGGCCCCGGCCAAGAGGCACAGCTCCGTGGCGGCCACGGCCATGCCCTGGTCGTTGTGCGCGTGCACGGAGATGGACACCTCGTCGCGGGCCGGGAACGCGCGGCAGAACCATTCGATGAGGTCTGCGTACTGGTTGGGCGGGCGGCGCTCCACGGTGGCGGGGAGGTTGAGGACGATCGGCTTCTCCTGGCTCGCCCGGCCCCAGGCCTCGTGGACCGCGGTGCAGATCTCGAGCGCGAAGCCGGGGTCCGTGTCCGTGAACTCCTCGGGGCTGAATTGCAGCCGGATGTCGCCCGGGTGGGCGGCCGCCAGGTCGCGCACCTGCTCCACGGCGCGCACCGCGGTGCGCAGGGCCTCGTCGCGGCCCATGCCGAAGACGTGGCGCATGTGCAGCGCGGACGTGGCGATGTACACGTGCACGATGGCCCGGTCCGCATCGCGCAGGGCTTCGAAGGTGCGGTCGATGAGGTGTGCGCGGGCCTGGGTGAGCCCCATGATGAACAGGTCGTCGGGCACGTGCCCGCTCTCCAGGAGCAGGCGCACGAAGTCGAAGTCGTCTTGGCTCGCGGAGGGGAAGGCGACCTCGATCGTGTCGAATCCGATTCCGCACAGGAGCTGGAAGTACTCCAGCTTCTGCTGCGGGTTCATGGGGTTGGGCAGGGCCTGGTTGCCGTCGCGCAGGTCGACCGAGCACCAGGCCGGGGCGCGCGTCACGGTGCGCGCGGGCCATTGCCGGTCCGGCAGGTCGATGGACGCGGGCGGTCTGTATTTGCGAACCTGTTCGGTGGCGGACATCTCGCTCTCCTTTCGTCTCCAATCGGGCATTACATCCCAGGATCGCGCGCGGCGCAACCCCGCACGCGTTTGGTGTCTCACAAAAAAGCCCGCCCCGGTCGTCCGGGGCGGGCCTCAGGTCTCTTCACTCGGATCAGCCGCACTCAGCCGGACAACGCCCTCCCTGCGCCCTGCAACAGGGCCAGCAGCGTAAGTCGTAGCTGGGTGGCGCTGAACGTGTTCATGTCCAATCGCGGCCTCGTCCGCCTCTTCGCACCCGTAACGCATTCACAGCAGCATCAGACTCGTTGCAGCAACACGAGCCGGCTACTGTCCGCGGCGCTCGGCCCCCTCTGCCTCGATCGCCTCTTCGACTTCCTGCGTGAAGTAAGGCTCCACGTGTTCGGACGCCATCGTCTCGCCGCACTCCGGGCAGGTCGGGATCGGAGGGTTCAACTGGGCTTCGTAGGCTTCGATCACTTCAGACGAAGCATCGGGCTCCGGAGGTTGAACGCCTTCCGGGAATTCGGGCTTATAGGGAAAGATCACCGGCTCTTCGTGGTTCGTGCAGATGTAGGCCTTGTAGAGCGTACTCTGTCCAGTTTCCGGGTGTCTGTAGGGAGGAAAAAGACCTGACACGTCCCCGGTGACTGTAACTGGCCCGCCCTGGGCTTCGTCCCAATAGGTCTGGGGAAGGCCTTCGTCCCCCCCAGTGGAACGACTGATCAGGTACCCCACCGCCACCACGATGATCACCAGCAGTACGACCATCAATCCCTTGCTTTCCTTCCAGCCAGCCATGGTCCCCCTCCTCCGCACAGTTTCCGACGGGCACTGCGGGCCGCAATTCAGGACGGCCCTCTCCGAGCCACACGTACCGACTTTCCGACGCTCGCCAGTATATGCCGCGCCCGGGGCAAGTCAAAATCTTTTTTCGCGGCATTCGACCTTTCGCACACACCCTTGCCAACCGTCGCGAGGCACGTACACTGCCCGCATGCGGGCCGCAGCTGCCCCGGTCCGGTGCAGGGAGATCGCCCCGTGACGCACGGCAAGGGCGCAACCGCGCCCCAGACCCCTCTGCAGCGAACGGCGCAGGGCCGGGCCCGGCGTGCGCTGGCGGGGCTGCTTCTCGTCGCCCTGGCCGCGCGCGTGGGCCTGGTCCTTGCCCTGCCGGAGCTCGCCCGGGCCGATCCGGACGCGGCCAACTTCCGCCGCCTGGCCCTGTCCGTGGCCCAGGGCAGGGGCCTGTCCACGCCCGAGGGCCGGCCCACGAGCGAACGTGCGCCCCTGTATGTGCTCTTCCTGGCGGGCCATTACCGCGTCTTCGGTGTGAAAGCCCTTCCGCCCCAGCTCACCCAGGCCGTGCTCGGGACCGTAGCCGTGGGCTTGAGTTGGCTCCTCGCGCGCGAGGCGAGGCTGGGGGCCCGCGCAGCGTTCTGGGTGGTCGCGCTCCTGGCGGTGTATCCGGGCATGATCTACTGGAACGCGGTGCTCATGAGCGAGACGCTCTTCCAGGTCTTGTTCCTGGCCTGGATGTGGATGCTGTGGCGGCTCGCGGTCCGGCCGAGCCCGGGCCGCGCGGCGCTCGCCGGACTCGCGGGCGGGGTCGCGGCCCTGTGCCGGGCCGAGCCTTTCTACTTCCACCTTGCGATTGTGCCGATCGTCCTGTGCTGGCACGGGGCGCAGTCGCGCCGCCGCCGGCTGGGCGCCTGGGCCTTGAGCGGGGCGATGCTCCTCGTCGTGCTCGCGCCCTGGGCCGTGCGCAACTGGTACGCGCACGGCGAGATTCTCTTCACCTATCACGGGGGGTATGTGCTCCTGACGGGGGTGAACCCCCACCGCGCGGAGACCTACGCCTTCGGGGAGCGCGACGCGGCGCACGCCTGGGCCCAGGAGCACGTGGCCCCGTACACGGCCGGCGCACGCACCGAGGCGCAGGTCGACGCGGCGCGCACGCGCGCGGCCTGGGCGTATCTGCGCGAGCATTGGACCGACTTCGTGCCGGTCTGGGCGCGGCGCGTGGCGCGCACCTGGAGTCCGTGGATCGAACTGCGCGCGGTCGAGGGGCCCAGCGCGCACCTTTTCCGCGCCGCGGTGTTCGTGGTGGAGGGTCTGCTCCTGATCGGGGCGGTCGTGTGCCTCTGCGCGCGGCCGTGGCGGGGGCGGTTCGTCTGGGTCTGGGTCTATGCAGGATACTTCACCGCGATCCACGTCCTGTACCCGGCCATGATCCGGTACCGGTATCCGCTCCTGCCGCTCGTCGCGATTATGGGCGTGGCCGGCTGGCTGTGGGCACTCGAACGGCGCGGACCCGGGGACGGCCCCGGACCGGAGCGCTTGCGCGAGGACGCGCGCGGAGTATGATGTCCCAGCGCGACGCATGCGCAAAAGGACCGAGATATGTTCACCGGACTCATCCGGGCCATCGGCACCGTGCAGGAGTCGACGCCGGCTTCCGGCGGTGGCCTGCGGCTCACGATTGACGCCTCGGGTCTGCGTACACAGCCCGAGCCCGGGGCCAGCGTGGCCGTGGACGGCGTGTGCCTGACCGTGGCGAGGGCCGAGGGCGGGCGCGTGTCGTTCCACGCCGTGACCGAGACCGTGGCACGGTCCACGCTCAAGGACTTGCGCCCGGGCGACCGGGTGAACCTGGAACCGGCGCTCTGCGCAGGCGCGCCCCTGGACGGGCACCTGGTCCTGGGGCACGTCGACGGGACCGGCCGCATCCTGGAGGCGCATGCCGTGGGCGAGGGGCGAGAAGCGCGGATCTCCCTGCCCGAGCCGCTTGCGCCCCTGGTGGCGGCCAAGGGATCGATCGCGGTCCACGGCGTGTCGCTGACCGTGGTCGAGGCGGGCCGGGACTGGTTCCGCGTGGCGCTCATCCCCGAGACCCTGGCCCGCACCACGCTCGGGGACCTGACCCCGGGCGCGCGGGTGAACCTGGAGGCCGACGTCTTGGCCCGGTACGTGGCCCGCCACCGCGAGGTCCTGGGCGCCGGGGGCGGGCTCACCGAGGAGAAGCTGCGCGAGTCTGGATTCGGATAGCCTGCTTTCACCAGCTCTTGCGGCAGATGGCTGCGCAAGGCCGGTCGCCCAACCGAGCCCGCCGACACGGCCAAAGCGTCGCAGGCGCGCAGCGTTGGAGAGACTAGGATGGGCAAGTCTTCGGAAGAAGTGCGCATCGGCCTGTTGGGAGCGCACCGGGGTCTGCATCTCGCGCAGAAGTACGAAGGCATTCCAGGCTACCGCCTGGCCGCGGTCTGCGACGGCCGCGCGGACCGGCTGGCCGCGGCGCGCGAACACCTGGCTGGCGAGGGCGTCCGGTTCCTGACCGACGCCGACGAGCTCTTCGCTGCGGAGGACGTGGACGGAGTGTTCGTGTGCGTGGCCACAGAGGTGAACGCGGAGCTCGTGTGCCGCGCGCTGGAGGCGGGCAAGCACGTGCTCTGCGAGGTGCCGCTGGGGTACCGGCTCGAGGACTGCTGGCGCGTGGTCCTGACGGTGGAGCGCACGGGCCGCACCTTCCAGATGGCCGAGCAGACCCGGTACTGGCCGTTTGTCCCCGCGTGGCGGCGCATGGTGGCCGAGGGGCGGCTCGGGAAGGTGCTCCTGGTCGAGGGCCAGTACTTCCACGGGTTCCCGGAGCGCTCGTTTTGGTGGTGGGACCCGGACACGGGCGAGGCCTTCCCCGAGGCGGAGGCCAAGAACCGTCCCCGCGCGGTCCCCAGCCGCCTGCGCAACTGCGAGCACCCGATCTGGTACCTGCCCCATGAGCTCAGCCCCATGCTGCACGTGCTCGACGACCGCGTGCGCACCGTGGTGGGCATGGCCACGCGCCGCGAGAGCTACGTGCATCCGGGCGTGCCGATCTCGGACATGGAACTGGCGCTCATGCACACGCACAAGGATACGATCCTGCGCATGGCCGCGGCCTTCAACCCGCCCTCGCCCACGGTGCGCAACATCGGGGCCCACTGGTATCATGTGAAGGGCACCAAGGGGTCGGTCGAGACGAACCGCGCCGACTGCGACCGCATGAAGATGTTCCTGCCCGAAGAGAACGTGGTCGAGCCTGCACAGGTCCAGTGGAACTACAACCCGCGCACCACCCCGAGCCACGCGCTTCGCACCGGGCACTGGGGCGCGGACTATTATCCCATGGCCACGTTCGTGGAAGCGGTTCGCACGGGCGAGACGCCGCCCCTGGACGTGTACACGGCCGCGGACACGGCCGCACCCGCGATCCTGGCGGCCACCTCGGCCGAGCAGGGGTCCGTGCCCCTGGAGGCGCCCGACTTCCGGCCCGGTCCCGGACGAGAGCACGGCCGAGCGCCCGGCGCGTTCCCGCACCTCTAGACCGCACAGCGGCCGCGCCGCACCGTGCGCGCTGAGAACGCTCTCTTTCCCTCCCCCTCACCCCCTCCCGGAGGGAGGGGGGACGCGTGCGGATCGGCTGGGCCTCAGACACGGGCAGTTCTCCCTCTCCCCTCGGGAGAGGGTCGGGGTGAGGGACGGCGCGCGGGCTCAGGAGTGTAGGCGCGCGCAGGCGCGGGCCAGGGCGTGGGCCACGTCGGCGGCGGCCGGGGGGTGCGCGAGGAGCGCGGCGAGCGTGGTGCAGAACGCGCCATGGGCGCGGCCCGCGCGGTAGGCGGGCTCGCGGGGCGGATGGCGCAGGTAGCGGGACAGCCGGTCCAGGTCCGCGTCCACGAGCACGCTGCCGTGCAACAACACGGCGCGCCGGGTCCACCGCTGGGCCGTGCCCACGACCTTGCGCCCGTCCACGGCCAGGTCGCCGAGGCCCTGCAGCCGCGCGGGCGCGCCCAGGGCCGCGAGCCCCCGGGCGAGCACGGGCAGCACCTCCCGGGCCAGGCCCCGGGGGTCGCATAGGCTGCGGCGCGGGCCCAGGAGCAACCCGAAGCAGACCACCCCCGGGCCCAGGTACACCGCGCCCCCGCCCGAGCGGCGGGTGTGCACGGCCAGACCGTCGGCGCGCACTGCGTCGAGGCGCAGTTCTCGGGCCGGGTCGCCGTTCGCGCCCAGGACCACGGCCTCGTGTGCGGGCTGCCAGCACCAGAACCCGAGACGCGCCGCGCGCAAACGCGCGCGTTCGCAGGCCAGGGCCTCGGCCACGGGCAGTACGGGGACGTCATTCACGCCGCACGTCCTCGCGCACACGCGCCCGCGGTCCCCCCTCCCGCAGGGAGGGGGGACCGCGGAGCGAGGGGCTGTTGCCGGTGGAGGCATTGGGCATCCCGACAAGAACGAGCACGAGCGTTCGCGCCGCGTCCCTCACCCTGGCCCTCTCCCGGGGGGAGAGGGGATCGTGCGGTAGGCGGGCGGCATGTTCCTCCTCCCTTCGGGAGGGCGTGAGGGGGAGGGAGAGGTTGTTGCGTACCGCCCGATGCCCGAATGGGAGTGCACAGCTTACGTTGGAGCGGGCGAATCCGAACGCGCAGCTCACGCGGAGACGAGCGAATGAGAGCGCTCGTGGCGTCCCTCGTCCCGGCCCTCTCCCGTGGGGAG
Organism: uncultured Planctomycetales bacterium; assembly: GCA_964577825.1. Taxonomy (GTDB): domain Bacteria; phylum Planctomycetota; class SZUA-567; order SZUA-567; family JAFGNG01; genus CAZOBJ01. The sequence continues at coordinate 5,551 of CAZOBJ010000080.1, read as the reverse complement.
AGGGGATATGCGGTAGGGGTGCGCGCAACGTCCCTCGTCCCGGCCCTCTCCCGTGGGGAGAGGGGATATGCGGTAGGGGCGCGCGCAACGTCCCTCGTCCCGGCCCTCTCCCGGGGGGAGAGGGGATAAGCGGTAGGGGTGCGCGTAACGACTTCTACCCTGGCCCTCTCCCGGGTGTAGAGGCAACCGTGCGGAACACGGGCGGCAAGTTCCCCCTCCCTTCGGGAGGGGGTGAGGGGGAGGGACAGGGCAGGGATTGCGGTCATTGCGGGTCTATCTCGCCGGGCGGCTCGGGCAGCACCACCCGGGCCTCGCGCGCGGCCTTGGTCTCGTCCAGCCGGCCCACGGGCGCGGTGGTCGGGGCCGCTTGCAGGGCCTCGGGGTCGGCGTCGGCCTGGCGGGCGATGTCGGCGAGCGCCTCGACGAACCGGTCGAGCCCCGCCAGGGGCTCGGTCTCCGTGGGCTCGATCATCATGGCCTCGGCCACGATGAGCGGGAAATACACCGTGGGCGGGTGGATGCCCCGGTCGATGAGCCCCTTGGCCACGTCCAGGGCGCGCACGCCCGCCTCGCGCAGCCGCGGGTGGGGCGTGGCCACGAACTCGTGCATGCAGGTGCGGTCGAACGCGGCCGGGAAGTCCTCCGCGATCCGGGCGCGCACGTAGTTCGCGGCCAGGACCGCGTCCTCGGCGGCCTCGCGCAAGCCCGGGGCTCCGAGCACCCGGATGTACGCGTACGCGCGCAGCACCACGCCCACGTTGCCGAAGAACCCGGACACCCGGCCGATGGACCGGGGAAAGCCCATGGACCACACCAGCGGCATCTCCGGGTCGGGCCGGTCGTTGTCCACGATCCGGGGCACGGGCAGGAAGGGCGCGAGCTTGTCGCACACGCCCACCGGCCCGGCGCCGGGCCCGCCCCCGCCGTGCGGGGTGGCGAAGGTCTTGTGCAGGTTCAGGTGCACGACGTCAAAGCCCATGTCCCCGGGCCGGCACTTGCCCAGGATCGCGTTCAGGTTCGCGCCGTCGTAGTAGAGGAGCCCCCCGCAGTCGTGCACGAGCTCGGCGATCTCCAGGATCCGGGTCTCGAACACGCCCAGGGTGTTGGGGTTGGTGAGCATGATGCCGGCGAGGTCGTCGCCGAGCTTGTCCTTCAGGTCCGCGAGGTCCACTTCGCCGCCCTCGTCCGTGGCCACGGGCTCGACCGTGAACCCGGCCATGGCCGCGGAGGCGGGGTTGGTGCCGTGGCTCGAGTCGGGCACGAGCACCCGGGTGCGGCCCGTGCCCCGGGCGTCGTGATAGGCGCGGATGATGCTCATGCCCACGAACTCGCCGTGGGCCCCGGCCATGGGATGCAGGGTGTAGGCGGCCATGCCCGTGATCTCGGACAGGAGCCGCTCCATGTGGCGCAGCACCTTCATGGTGCCCTGGGCCCGGAAAAACTCGACGTACGGGTGCAGGCCGGCGAACCCCTGCATGGCCGCGACCGCCTCGCCCATCTTGGGGTTGTACTTCATGGTGCAGCTTCCCAGCGGATAGAAGACGTCGTCCACGCCCACGTTGCGCCGGGCGAGCGCGCGGAAGTGGCGCACCACCTCGAGCTCCGAGAGCTCGGGCAGGGCCGCATCACGCTCGCGCAGGATGCCGCCGGTCAGCTCCTCCACGTCCCCGGCCGGCACGTCCAGGGCCGGGTACTGGGGGGTGCTGCGCTGCGAGGTGCTCTTCTCGAAGATCAGCTGCATAGCCACTCCTTCAGGCGCCGGGCGTACCGGTCGATGCTCTCGCGCGTGTTCATCTCGGTCACGGCCACGAGCAGGCAGTCCGAGAGCTCCGGATACCAGCGGTTGAGCCGGATGCCGGGCTCGAACGCGTGGCCCATCTCCCGGAACAGGTCGGCCACGGGCTTGGCCAGGCGCAGCACGAACTCGTTGAAGTGCGGGCCCTCGAACACGAGCTCGGCGCCGTCGACCGCGCCCAGGGTCTCGCGCGCGTACGCGGCCTTGTGCAGGCACAGCTCGGCCACCTGGCGCAGGCCCTTGCGGCCGATCACGCTCAGGTGCGCCATGGCCGTGAGCGCACACAGGGCCTGGTTGGAGCAGATGTTGCTCGTGGCCTTCTCGCGGCGGATGTGCTGCTCGCGCGCCTGGAGGGTGAGCACGAACCCGCGCCGGCCCTGGTCGTCCACGGTCTCGCCCGCGATGCGGCCGGGCATGCGCCGGATGAGCTTGCGCCGCGCGGCCAGGAACCCGAGGTACGGGCCGCCGTAGTTGAGCGAAAGGCCCAGAGGCTGGCCCTCGCCCAGGGCGATGTCCGCGCCCATCTCGCCCGGGGTCTTCAAGAGCCCGAGGCTGACCGGGTTGACGCGCATGACGAGCAAGGCCCCGACCCTGTGCGCGGCCTCGGCCAGGGCCGTGCAGTCGGTGATCCGGCCGAAGAAGTCCGGGTTCTGCACCACCACCGCGGCGTACGAGTCGTCCATGCCCTGGGCCAGCTGGTCGGGGCCCTCGGCCCCGGTGCGGGCGTAGTCCTGCTCGATCATCTCGATGCGCACGGTGCGGCCGTACCCGGCCAACAGCTCGCGCGTGTGCGGGTCCAGCGACCGGTCGAATAGGATCCGCCGCCGCCGGGTCTGGCGCACGGCCATGGCGCAGGCCTCGTACGCGGCCGTGGACCCGTCGTACAGGCTGGCGTTGGCCACTTCCAGCCCCGTGATCCGGGCGATGGCGGTCTGGTACTCGAAGATCGCCTGGAGCATCCCCTGGCTCATCTCGGGCTGGTAGGGGGTGTAGGCGGTGTACAGGCTGGGCTCGGCGGCGATGGCGGCCACGGCCGCGGGCACGTGGTGGCGGTAGGCGCCCCCGCCGATAAAGTAATCCTTGGCCCGCAGGGGCCAGCGGTTGAGCGCCTCGAGGTCGCGCATGGCCTCCACGGCCTCGAGCTCGGACAAGGGGTCGGGCAGGTCCAGGTGCGGATCGCGGATCTGTTCGGGGATGTCCTCGAACAGCTCGTCCGTGGTGTGCGCGCCCGCGGCCCGGAGCATGGTGGCGCGGTCGGCGTCGGTGTGCGGGCTGTAGGCCACAGGCCCCTCCTTTACTACGAAGTTCGGTCTCGTGCGTGCGATCCGGCCGTCCGGGTCCGGCGCGGCCGGCTACCCCTTGTTTGCCTCTTCCTGAAGGAACGCCTCGTACGCGTTTGCGTCCATGAGCGCCTCCAGGGCGCCGGGGTCCTCGGGCGCGAACTTGATCATCCAGCCCTGGCCGAAGGGGTCCTTGTTCACGGTCTCCGGGCTGTCGGCCAGCGCCCCGTTCACCTCGCGGATCTCCCCGGCCGCGGGCAGGTAGCAGTCCGAGACCGCCTTCACGCTCTCCACGGAGCCGAAGGCCTCGCCCGCGTCGAACCGGTCGCCGGCCTCGGGCAGCTCCACGTACACCACGTCGCCGAGCGCCTCCTGCGCGTGGTCGGTGATGCCCAGCGTGCAGGTGTCCCCCTCCACGCGCACCCATTCGTGCTCGCGGGTGTACTTCAGGTCCTTCGGGTTCATGCCGTCCTCCTCCGGATCGCGTTCCCAGCCGCCGACGCGGCGCTTGCGCCCCTGTCCTGCTGCGCGTGGCCGCGCAGGGGCCAAGGTAGTCTCCCCGCAGGGCGGCCGACCGTCAAGGGGCCTCGTTCGCGTACTGCGCGGGCCACCCGTCCTTCTCCGCCCGGTCGGGAAAGCGCGGCAGCACGGTCAGGTCCACGCTCTTGCGCTCGGGCGGCGGCTCGGGATCGGGCCACTCGGTCGCGCGCAGGCCGGTGACCCGCCGGCCGGGCGCGTCGTCGAAGTTCGCGGCCACGCAGGCCAGGGCCACGAACCGCTGCGAGGCGTCCAGGAACGCGAAGCTCGTGACCGTTCCGGCGGGCCGGTGGTCGTCGCCGAGGATCCGATGCCCGGGCCGCACGGTGCGCCGCCCCCGGCCGCGCAGGCGCACGAGCTTGCGCCGCGGGGCTGCGTGCGCGCGCAGGTACGGGCCCCGGCCCACGAAAAACGGCTTCTCGAACCGGACCACGAACGGGTACCCGGCCTCCGTGGGCGAGAGGGCGAGGTCGCCGTCGAGCTCGTGCCCGAAGAGCGGCAGCCCGGCCTCCACGCGCAGGCTGTCGCGCGCGCCCAGCCCGGCCGGCAGCGCCCCGTCGCCGGCCCCGGCCTCCAGGAGCGCGGACCACAGCGCCTGGGCGCGGTCCGGATGCACGAAGAGCTCGTACCCCCGGGGCGCGCCGGTGTACCCGGTGCGGGCCGCGAGCACGGGCGCGCCCGCGAGCGCGAGCTCGCGGAAGCGGTTGGGGCGAAGACGGCCCGCGCGGCGCGCGTCGCGGCCCTCGTCCGCGACCCGTTCGAGGAGCGTGGGACTGAGCGGCCCCTGGAGCGCCAGGCCCACGCGGCTCTCCGCGCCCGCGTCGCGCAGGTCCGCGAGGTCCACGCGGTTGGGGAGCTCCTTCGAGGGCATGTCCAGGTCCACGACCGCCCGGCGGTCGCGCAGGGCCGCCAGCCACGCGCGCACCCGGTCGGCGTTCGCGGCGTTGACCACGAGCAGGAACCGGTCCGCGTCCCGGCGGTACACGAACGCGTCGTCGAGCGGGCTGCCGTCGGGCAGAAGCAGGCACGTGTACTGCGCCGCGCCCACGCGCAGGCGGGCCACGGAGTTCGTGAGCGCGGCCTGCAAGAACGCCTCCGCGTCCGGGCCCGAGACGTCGAGCGCGCCCATGTGCGAGATGTCGAACAGCCCCGCCGCGGTGCGCACGGCCGCGTGCTCGGCGAAGATGCCCGGCGGGTACTGGATGGGCATCTCCCATCCGGCGAACGGGGCCAGTTTTGCGCCGTGGTCCCGGTGCCAGGCACTGAGCACGGTGCGCCGCAGCTCGCCGGGCGCCTCGGGCGCGGCGGGGGGCGTCCACCGCGGCTTGGCCGGGAGGTCCAGGCCCCGGCACGCGGCGGCCTGGCCCACGAAATAGGGCTTCTCCAAAGCGAAGAGGTGGGGCTGAGCCTGCGCGAGTTCGTGCGCGGGCGCGTCCGCCTGCGGCGCCTCGCCCGCTGCGGCCAGCGCCCGGCGCGCGGCGTCGGCCTGCGCGGTGTCTGTGAGTTCGTCGATCTCCAGGGACCCGGCGATGCGCACGTGCGGGTCGTTCGGGTCCAGGGGCGAGGTGCCCTGCTCGGCGGCGCGCAGCCACCCGAGCACGGCCTCGGCGTGGCGCGCGTCCACGGACAGGGCGTACGCGGCCGCGCCGTCGCGCGGCGCGAGCACGGACACCGCGCACGGGGCCACGACCCGCCCGTCCCCGCGCAGGAGCAGGCCCCAGCGCGCGCGGTCGGCGTCCAGGTCGCCCACCGCGCAGGTCACGAGCAGCTCCAGGGCCGCCTGCGCGTCCTTGCCGCGAATCCGAAAGATCGTGTGCTCGGCCATGCTGTCCCCCTGTTCGCTCGGGTGTCGGGTCGTACGCGTCACCGGGATGCGCGTCGGAGTCCTTCAGCATAGTCCGTGCCCGCCGATCTGTCAAACGCACGCGGGCCCGCGGGC
>CAZOBJ010000079.1:0-14795 GCA_964577825.1 uncultured Planctomycetales bacterium | reverse complement strand
AGTTCTCCGACCACCGCATGCCCAAGGACCATCCGGACTGGTGCCATCAGCTGCCACCCGCGGAGGGGCTGGACACCACGGACGCCGACCAGGGCATGCGCGTGGGAGGCGCGTGCCTCAACGGCCCGTACGGCGACTTCGTGCTCGAACAGACGCGCGAGGTTCTGTCCACCTACCCGGTAAAGGGGTACTACGTCGACTTCCTGGGCCTGTTCGGCCTGGAGGACTGGCGCTGCCCCTATTGCGAGCCCAAGTACGAACAGGCCCTGGGCCGCCCGTTCCGTCCGGTCTCGGAGATGACCCATGACGAGTACGTGGCCTATGTGCGCTGGCGCTACGAGCAGAATGACCGCTACGCCAAGAGGATGGCCAAGCTCATCAAAGACCTGCGCCCCGACGTTGCGTTCACGCACAACCTGCACACCGTCTCCGACGACGTGAGCATGCAGCGCATGGGCTTCGCGGTCGAGAACTGCGACATGCTAGCCAAGGACATTTTCCACCTGCGCTGGGGGCTCTTGTTCATCAGCTGGGGCACGCGGCTCTTGGGGCGCTGGAGCCGGTACAAGCCCGGCGACGTGCTCCTGGACAGCACGGTCTGCTACGCGGACTTCACCACCACCAAGGCCCTGGACAGCTACCGGGCCGAGATGTGGACGGGCCGCTGCACGAACTGCGCGTCCACGAGTTCGATCTACCTGAACATCGACGGTACCATCGACCCGCACCTCTACGCCCTGAACAAGGCCCTGTACGCCGACCAGAAGGAGTACGAGCCCTGGTTCGCGGACATGGACCCGGTGGCCAACGTGGGGCTGGTACGCAGCCAGGACACCGCGGAGTTGCGGCCCAAGCTCGACTACAGGGCCACCCAGGCCAAGACCGGGCACCACGTGCTCGGGTTTGAGGGCTGGGCCCAGGTGCTCACGGCGGGGCACTTCCTCTGGGACGTGGTGCCCGACGAATTCCTCCAGGACGAGCATCTGCGTCGATACAAGGTGCTCGTGCTCCCCAACGTGGCCTGCTTGCGCGAGGACCGCGTAGCCGCGCTGCGCCGGTTCGTGGAGGCCGGCGGACGGCTCGTGACCACGGGCGAGACCTCGCTCTTCGACGAGAACGGCCATGCGCACAGCGAGTTCGCGCTCGCGGACGTGCTGGGCGTGCACTACGTGGAGCCGCGCGCGTTCGAGCGCGCGCAGCTCAAGGTCCCGCAGCACCTGCTCGACAAGGGCCGGCCCTGGCAGAGCGACGTCCTGGCCCTGCGCGACGGGCACTGGGGCGTGCGCGCCGTGCCCGGGGCCAAGGTGCTCGGGCACGTGCTCGCCCGCCCCCTCCAGCAGCAACTTGTGAACTTCTTCCAGCCGACCGACTGGCCCGGGCTCGTGGAGCACGCCCTGGGCAAGGGCCGGGCCTTCTACTTCGCGTCCACCCCGGGCGTACACTACCGCATCAACGGCCAGTACAACATCAAGGCCGTGATGCGCAACCTGCTTGCCCGGGCGCTGGGACGCGCCGCGCCCGTGAGCCTGGAGGGGCCCGAGACCCTGGAGCTCTTCGCCCACACCCAGGCGGGCCGCGAGCACCTGGTCGTCAACCTGGTCAACGCCTGCTCGGCCGTCACGCGGCTGGCGGGCAAGGCCGGGTTCCGCTCCGCGGGCGGCATCGCCGGGCCGATGCGTTTCGACGAGACCGAGTCCATGCCCCGCGTGGCCGAGGCCGCACTGCGGCTGCGTCCGCGCGGACGCCGGACGGTCAAGCGGGCGTACCGAGCCCCGGACCGCAAGCGCCTCACCCTGCGCGCCGAGGGTCGCGACGCCGTGGTGACCCTGCGCGACCTGGGCGTGCATACTACGGTGGTGGTCGAGTACGCGCCCGCCAAGGGCCGTTGAGGGACCGGCGGCAGCCGAACGGAGAACTGGACGGCCGCCGCGCGCGTGCCCGGCGGCCCACAGGACAGGAGGAGACCCATGGCTAAGCTCGCCATCGACGGGGGACGGCCGGTCAGCCGCAAGGCCTTTCCCATGTGGCCGAACTTCCGCGCCTCGACCATCCAGAAGGTGACCGCGCCGCTCAAGAGCGGGCTCGTCAACTACTGGACCGGCACCAAGGGCGTGGAGTTCGAGGAGGCGTGGGCCCGGTGGAACGGGGCCAAGTACGCGATCACCACCACCAACGGCACGAGCGCCCTGCACACCGCGGTGGCGGCGCTGGGGATCGGGCCCGGCGACGAGGTCATCTGCCCCTCGTACAGCTTCATCGCGTCGTCCTTCTGCGTGCTCCAGGCCGGGGCCCTGCCCGTGTTCGCGGACGTGGACGAGAGCCACACCCTGGACGCCAAGGACGTAGAGAAGAAGATCACCGACCGCACGCGCGCGATCCTGGTCGTGCACCTGTACGGCGTGGTGGCCGACCTGGACCCCATCCTGCGCATCGCCAAGAAGCACGGCCTGTCCGTGATCGAGGACTGCGCCCAGTGCCCGGGGGGCCTGTACAAGGGCCGCAAGGTGGGCACGATCGGGGACGCGGGCTGCTTCAGCTTCTGCCAGAGCAAGCACTTCACCACCGGCGGCGAAGGGGGCGCGGTCATCACCGACGACGACGACCTGCACTGGGAGTGCAAGAGCTTCCGCGACCACGGGTACGACGTGGAGAAGCGGCTGCGCCTCCTGGAGATGGAGGCCCGGCTCACCTACATCCACAAGCGCGTGGGGTTCAACTACCGCATGACCGAGATGCAGTCGATCGTGGGCCTGTCCGAACTCGGGCGGCTGGACAACTGGAACCTGAAGAACCGCCGCCGCAACGGCGAGCACCTGATCCGCGCGCTCAAGGACCATCCCCTGGTCCTGCACACCCCGGTGCACACCGAGGAGCGGGTGAACGCCTTCTGGTGGGCGCCCTTCGTGCTGGACGTGGACCGGCTCGCCGAGGGGATCACGGCCAAGAAGTTCGTGGCCGCGGTGGAGGCCGAGGGCGTGCCCGTGTACGGGGTGCAGTGGCCCGAGATGTACAAGGAAGCCGCGTACACCGAGCAGAACGGGTTCGGACGGCTGCAGTATCCGTTCCGGGATCCCAACGCGCGCGAGATCGACTATACGCAGGCGACCTGCGAGACCGCGCACTGGCTCTCCGAGCGGACGATGTCCTTCTTCGCGCATCCGGTGTACACGCGCGACCACATGAAGGCATGCGTAGAGGCCTTCTGCAAGGTGGCCGACGCATACATGCGGTCCTGAGCGCAGGAGAGCCTGCCATGGCCGCGGCCAACCCACCCCTGCGCGCCGGGTTCGCCCGCGCGTGCATCACCCCGCCCGAGGGCGTGTCCCTGGCCGGGTATTTCGAGCCGCGGCCCAACCGCGGGGTACTCGACGAGCTGTACGTGCGCGCGTGCGTGTTCGAGCATGGCTCCACGCTCGGCGGGGTGGTGGTCTTCGATCTGTGCGTGCTCTCCGACACGTTGCGCGCGCGCCTCTTCGAGTTGCTCGACCCGCTGGGCCTGGACGAAGGCCGGCTCATCGCGGCGGCCACGCACACGCACACGGGGCCGGACCTGGGCGGGGTGTTCGGGGGCGAGTCCGCGACGCCCGATCTGGTGGAGCGCGTCGCGCAGGCCGCGGCCCAGGCCATGCGCCAAGCGCGACAGGACCTTGCGCCCGCGCGCCTGTCCGAGGCCGCGAAGGACGAGAACCCGTTTGCCTTCAACCGGCGCTACTGGATGGCCGACGGCACGGTGGTCACCAACCCCGGCAAAGACGACCCCCACGTGGTCCGGCCCGAGGGCCCGGTGGACCGGCGGGTCTCCGTGCTGCGCGTGGACCGCCACGGCCGGCCGCCGGGCCTGCTCGTGAACCTCGTCAACCACGCGGACGCCACGGGCGGGGACCTCGTGAGCGCGGACTGGCCCGGGGTGCTCGAGCACAGTCTGGGCGCGCGCCTGGGCGGGCCCGTCCCGGTCCTCACGCTCATCGGGTGCGCGGGCAACGTGAACCACTTCGATCCGGCCCGCCCCGATGCGCAAACCAGTCCCCAGGAGGCCCGCCGCATCGGCGAGGGGTATGCCGACATCGTGGCCCGCGCCCTGGACAGGGCCCGTCCGCTCGCTGAGGGTGCGCTCTCCGTGCGAAGCACACAGGTGGACCTGCCGTTCCGGTCCATTTCCGACGAAGAGATCGCCCGCGCCGAAGACACGCTCGCACGCGCCCCGGCCCAGAACGGCGGGGGCATGACGAGCGAAGACCTGGCCCGAGGCAGCGTCGCGGTGGAGCGCTTCTTCGCAGAGGAGCTCCTGGCCTTTGCCCGGGAGCAGAAGCCCGCCGTCCGGCGATTTCCGGTCACCGCCCTGCGGTTCGGCGACGCGGCCGCGATCGTGAGCCTGCCGGGCGAGCCCTTCACCGAGATCGGGCTTGCGCTCAAGGCGCAAAGCCCCTTCCCCCGCACGCTCGTGGCCACGCTCGCCGGGTTCTGCGGGTACGTGCCCCCGGCCGAATGCTTGGCGCGGGGCGGGTACGAGGTCCTGCCCGTGCGCGGCGGCGGGTGCGCGCCGGAGTGCGCCGACCGCTTGCTCGCCGCGGCCGCAACGGTGCTGGCGCCGTAGCTCGCCGATCTCTACCGGCCGTTGAACGGGCCGTAGACCAGGGCGCGCACGAGCCTGCCCATGAGCTCGCGCATGCGCACCTGGTGCGTGTCCTTCAGCCCGCGCGCCACGAACATGGTGGCAAGGATGGGCACCGAGGCCAACAGGTACAACAGCCCGAACGGCCCGATCGTGAGTCCTGCCACGGTCCAGGACGACCCCTCCACCGCGGCGAAGTACATGGGCGCGAGGAGCGGTCCGATGGCCATGGACAGGACCGTGAGGCCCTGCGCGGCGGCCAGCTCGCCCGTGCGGCGGGGCCCGTCCGAGACCGTGTGGTACAGGGTGGAGAAGATCGCCACGCTCCAGAACGCGTCGGCCGTGCCGATGAGCGCCCAGGCCACCACCGCGAGGGGCAGGCCGCCCTCGCGCAGGAACGCGAAGAGCACAAACGACGTTCCGAATACGAAGCTGCACGCGCACGCGGCGATCCGGGTGCCGACCCGGTCCACGAGCCACCCGATGGGCCGGATGAGAAGCACCTTCATGGCGTGGTGCGCGGCCCAGTAGTAGCTCATGTCCTCGGCGTTCAGACCCGACTCGCGCGCGAACGCCACGTGGTACGAGAGGCCCGCGTGCAGCGGAAACTCCACCATCAGCACGTAGGTCATGTACCGGCGGAAGGTCGGCCGCGCGAACGCGCGCACGAGATCCCGGAAGCTGAACGTGCTCTCGTGGGTGTCCTGCGGCATGTCGGTGCGCGCGAGCACCCCGTAGTGCACGAGCCCCACCGCGCACCCGGCCAGGATGACGGTCAGGTACCCGGCCGCGGTGTGATACCGGTGCACGATCTGCAGGCCCACCCAGGGCGCCACCAGGTTGACCACGCTCAGGATCAGGAACCGCGTGCTCAGGTACCTGCCCCGCTGCGCCGTGGGCACGAGCGCGCCGACCCAGCTCCAGATGATCGGGCGCGTCAGATGCAGGCACAGGTTGCCCGCAAGCATCAGCCCCATCAGGGTGAGGTACCGCGGAAACCAGTCCGCGCCCCCGCCCACCCACAGCGGCACCACGAACGCCGCGGCCACGAGCACCACCTGCGCAACGCCCACGCCCACCAGGAACCGCCGCTTGTCGCCCACGCGGTTCGTGAACAGGAACGAGAAGACCTGCAGCATGCCCGTGAGGTACATGGTGGACACGACCGTGCCGATGATCGTGCGGTCGATGCCCAGGATCTCCATCCCGTAGTCGGCCACCAGCGGGCTGATGGCCAGCGCCGTGGAGGAGAACACGCCGGAGAGCGCGATCTGCAAGTGGAAACGCCGAAGCGCGCGCGACCGCGCGTCGGGCGTGAGGTCGCTCATGGAACAAGCTCCACGGCCCGGTGCGCGGGCCGGCCCGCTCGAATCTGCTCGGGGCTAGGTGCGTCTCTTCGCTCGCGCGCGGCTAGCGCGCGGGCCCGCGGGCTTGGTTCACCTTCAGCGGCCGGCCGTCGAGCTCCTGCCCGTCCAGACCGGCCATGGCGTTGCGCGCCTCGTCGTCGTTGGGCATCTCCACGAACCCGAAGCCGCGCGACTGCCCGGTCTCGCGCGACATGACGATCTTGGCCGAGGCCACCTCGCCGAACGCCTCGAAGTGGCGACGCAAGGCCTCTTCGGTCGTGCTGTAGCTCAGGTTCCCGACGAAGATATTCATGGGCCCCTCTCGCTCCTCGTGCTTCCTTCGACGCGGACCGCTGGGCGCAGTCCGTACACGTGCGCATCCTACGCCCGCCGCGAGGCGCCGTCAAGCGAACAAGCGGGTTTTGCGCCCCGCGCGCACCGAACGCAATAGGCTGGGCCGGCCCCGAAGGGCCGGCCCAGCGGACCGCACGAGCGAGCCCGCAGCTCGCGGCGGTCAATCCTCGACCACGAGCTTGATCTCGTCCGAGTTGCCCTTGAGCTCCGGCGCGTACATCGCGTACCCGACCGTGGGCAGGGCGCTGAACCGGCCCGGCACCTCGGCGCGCATGCGGTAGCTGACGCTATGGCGCCCGCGCGCGAGGCGGCGCACGAAGAAGGTCACCCGGTCGTCGCGCAGCTCGCGGTACGCGGGCAACCCCCGGCCGCCGTACCCGCTTCGCAGGGCCACGGGCTCGAACCCCGCGGGCTTGGGGTCCTCGAAGACCAGGTATTCGTAGTCGTTCTTGCTCTCGATGACGAGCTCCACCTCCACGAGCTGGCCGCTTGTGACGGCCTCGAGGTTCTCCAGGCGCTCGCGCTCGTACTTCTCCACGCGCTGGGCCACCGCCTGGCCGCGCGCGCCCGCCACGTGCGCCTGCGCGTCCACGCGGTTCAGGCGGTAGTAGTCGCGGGTGACGCGGATCTCCAGCCCCGCCTTGCGGATGGGGTCCTCCAGGCTGAAGTACTTGAAGTACGCGTTCCAGTACAAGGGCCCATCGCCCCGCCGGTGCAGAGTGACCGTGTGCCGCCCGGTGGACAGCTCCTCGCCCGCGAGCACCAGCCGGTCGTCGTACGTGAACAGGGTCTCGGGCGTGATACGCACGGTCTTGCGCACCCGGCCGTCCACGGCCACCCGGACGGTCAGGTCGGGCGCGGCCTCGCCGGAGGCGCGCAGGAAGTGGGCGAACGCCTCCACGCACAGGGCGGTGTCGCGCGTGCTGTTCCAGTACGTGGCGTGCTTGCGGTTGTTGAGCAGGTACTTCACGACGCGCGCGGCCCGGCGGCTCTCGGGCGCCACGTGGCTGAGGAGCTGGAGGTACGCGGCGTGCGCCTCGATCTCGCTGCCGTACCAGAACCACCAGTACCCGCCGTTGGGCAGGTCCAGGTACGCGGTCTGGTTCTCCGGGTCCTGGACAAGGTACTGCTCGATGTTGCGGATGAGCATGTCCCGCTGGTCGTGATGCCCCTGCTTGTGGAAGGCCAGGGCCGCGAGCGCCTTGCCGTACACGGAAACATGCGTGCGGTCGCGGTACAGGAACGCGCGCATGTCCGCGTTCTCGCGGTCCGCGTCGGCGAGCACCCGGTACACGAGCGCGTCCGTGGCGTCCGCGTGCGACTTCCACCGCAGCCCGGTCTTGTCGTCCTTTGCGGCGTTCTTGAGGAGCTCGACCTGTTCGGCCTCGTGCCGGGTCAGCCACTGCACGCCCCGGTCGAGCACCTGGTCCTCCACGCGCACGTCGTTGGCCCGGGCGACCTGGAGGCCGTGGACCACGAGCGCGGTGGTGTGCGGGCTGGAGTGTTCGCCGTACCCGGAGAACCAGCCCCAGCCCCCGTCGGAGAGCTGCATGTTCGTCAGATCCCGCACCCCGGTGGCCACCATGTCGTCCACCCGGGCCTTGTCGAAGACCGGGTTGTCCTCGTAGCGGCGCCACCCGGCCGCGCGCTCCTGCGGGTCGCCGAGCTCCTGGGCGTTCAGGTTCGCGCGCTTGTCGCGCACCGCCGCCAGGTCCACGCCCATGTCCTGGAGCACCTTCTGGGTGAGGACCGTGGGCAGGAAGCGGTTCAGCGTCTGCTCGGTGCACCCGTAGGGGTAGCTCGCCAGATACGGCAGCGCGTCGAGCATCGCGCCCGCGAGCGTGGGCGAGTAGCGGACTACCAGGCGCGCGGTCTCGGGCCGCCGGGCCGCAGGCACCTCGAAGGTCGTGGACTGCTCGTCCTCATCGGGCCGCAGCGCCCCGGAGCGCGACTCCTGGCGCTCCATGCCGTGCACGTGCGCGGGGAAGCGCATCTCCATGGCGTCGGCCGCCTCGGGCGCGCGGGCGCTCATGCGCACCACGGCCTCGCCCTGCGCGACCACGCGCACGCGCCAGTCCACGCGCGCCTGGCCGTGCGCGGGCACGGTGATCTGCCGCTCCTGCGCGCCGTGGGCGGGCAAGAGCTCCAGCACCTCGCCTCCGAGCGCCAGGGACGCGCGCACGGGCTGGTCCGCGTCGAAGTCGTTGTGCACGACCGCGGAGAGGACCGCCTCGTCCTTTTCCACGAAGAAGCGCGGGGCCTGGAGCCGCACGAGCAGGGGCTTGGTGGTGATGACCTCGGTGGCCGCCTGCCCGACGCGCGTGCCGTGGCCCATGGCCCAGGCCTTCACCTTCCAGGTGGTCAGGTTCTCGGGCATGGGGAACGTGGCCTCCGTTCGCCCGTCCGCACCGGTGGACAGGGCCCCGGCCCACAGGGCCGTGTCCGCGAACGCGCGGCGCACCGTGGGCTCGGGCCCGGCCTGGCCCTCGCCCCCGGCGGGCGCCTCGGCTGACCGTGCGGGCGCCGGGGCGGGTTCGGCCATGACCGCGTCGGCGGCCTCCGATTTGGCCGCGAACATCATCTCCCCCTCGGGCATGGCGCCGGGCGCGCCTAGCCGGCGCCTCAATCGGCTCTCTTCGCGCGGCCTATTGCCTGCCAGGCGAGCTCCGCCCGTGTCGGTGGTTAGGGCCTCGGGCCCGGGCAGGCCGCCGAACACGCCGATCGAGCGCATGGCCGTCTCGTCCTTGCGCAGCACCTCCGCGAACCAGCGCGCCAGGCTCGACTCGGTCCGCGGCCGGTGGTGGCGGCGCCACGACCAGAAGTGGTTGCGGATATCGGCCACGTTCGACCCGCCGGAGATGTACTCCACGGCCTTGTCGTAGACCGCGAGCACCACGGACCCGGCCACCGGCTCGCCGCTCGCGTCCGTAACGCGCAGGCGCACGCGGGCCTCTTCGCCGGGCTCGTACTCCTGGGCCGAGGGCTCCACGGCCACGTCCAGGACCCGCTTCTGGGGCGGCACCACGAGCTCGCGGACCACGGTGTGCACCTCCCCGTCGGCCACGGTCAGGGCCTCGACGTACACATTGGGCATGTCGCGCTTGACGATCTCGATCGTCTCCAGGTGGCTCTTGCCCTGGAGGCGAACGAGCTTGGGCACCAGGTACACGCCGTCGGTCGGCCGCAGGAACAGGAAGACCGCCGCCCCCGCGCGGTCGGTGTTCACCGCCAGCCGGGCCGCGTCCCCGGGCCGGTACTCGCGCCGGTCGGGCACGAGCTCGAGCGCGTTGAACCGGTACGCGCGTCCGTCGAACCCCTCGCCGCGCACCAGGAACACGTACCCGCCCTCCTGCTCGTGGCCGGCCGCGTCGGTGAGGGTGACGCTCAGCCGATACTGGCCCGCGCGGCTGGCGCGCAGGTCCAGGCTCGCGCGGCCCTGCGCATTCGCCTCGACGGTCCACTCCTGCACCGCGGTCTCCACGGGGTTGCGGTCCTCGTCGTACCCGATCCGGTAGAGCACCGCCTGCGCCGCGCCGGGTACGGGCTTGCCGTCGGGCCTGCGCGCCGCGCAGTGCGCGCGCACCTTGTCCCCGACCCGGTAGTGGCCCCGGTCCATCCACACGTGCACGCGGAACGGACGGCGCGCCACGAGCACGGACCCCGTGCCCACGATGGTCCGCCGCGACAGGTCGCGCACCTCGGCCGTGATCTCGTATCGGTGATCCGTGTCACCGTGCAGGGCCTTGGCCGGCGCGGTGTCGAGCGGAATCTCGAGCGTGCCCTCCGAGCCGAGGGGCGCGGTGCCCTCGGCCACGACCTCGGGCGGGTCGCGGTGCGCGGGCCACCAGTACGGCGCGGGCGCCACGAACCCCCACGCGCGCCAGCCCGGGTACCACCCGTAGGCCGGCCGGAACCACCAGTACCCCGGCCCGTACAGCCAGTCCCACGGCGCGGGCGGATACCAGCGGGTCTCGTGCGCGGTGCGCAGCACCTTGTAGTGGACCGTGGCCTGGGTGACCGGCCCGCCGAAGTAGTACTCGGCCTTCACCGTGGCGGTGAACTCCTCACCCAGGCGCACGGGCTCCTGTGGCGCGGAGACCGTGACCTCGTACTCGGGCTTCTTGTACTCCTCCACGCGGAAGTTGCCCCCGCCGTACCCGGGCAGGTACAGCCGGTACACCCCCAGCCGCGCGTCCTTGGGCAGCTCGTACGTGCCTTCCATGCCGCCGAACGCGTCGGCCTTCAGCGACGTGTCCACGACCTTCTCGTTGCGCGGGTCGCGCAGCTCCACGGGGAAGGTAGTCCCCGCGAACCGGCTCTCCTCTGGCATGTCATACTGGGCGTTGCGCACCCAGAACTTGTAGTGCACGGTCTGCTCGGGCCGATACACGGGCCGGTCGGTGATCAGGAACACCCGCCGCGCATGGTACGTGCGGTCGTGGTGCGTGGAATACCAGATGCGCGAGAATCCGAGGTACGCGAGCCGCCCCTCGTCCGTGGTGGCGGTGATGAGCCAGCGCATGTCGTCGGTGATCTCGTCCTCTTCGAGCTGGAGCGTGCCCTGCGCGCCGGTGGTGCGCTCGGTCTCGCGGATGTTGACGCGGTACCGGTTCGTGCGGTCGACGCGCTCGGTGTCGAACCCGAAGAAGTCGACCTGCGCGTCGGCGACCGGCAGGCCCGTAACCGCGTCGGCCACGTAGAACCAGTGCCCGCGGTCGAGCGGCTTCTTCACGAGCACGGTGTCGTTGACCCACACCACGATGCGGCTCGTGTTCCCGTCCCGCATGCGCGCGACCAGCAGGTACGCGCCGGCCTCTTGCAGGGGCGTGGTGACGGTGATGTGCCGGTCGAAGTGCCCGGCCGGCGGATCGAGGTCGAGCGACCACTCGGCAGCCTTGTCGCCCAGGTACTTGGTCTCGGCCTGGCGCACGAGCCGGTAGCCGATGCGGTTGATCTCGATTTCCTGGTGGTCCACGCGGTCCGGCTTGCCGCGGATGTAGTCCTTTACGTCGGCGAGCAGGTCGCGCACGCGAATCTCGTAGGCCGTGAAGGTCACCCGGTCGCCGTTGCGGTACCGGAACCCGACCTGTGCGCCCCGGCCGGCCGGGTGCGTGTCCGTGGGCTGGAACTGGCCCCAGGGCCGGCGGATCTGGGCGAGGTGCTCGCGGGCCCGTCGCTCCCAGTGCCCGCCGTGGCGGCGCACGCGCTCCCACCACCCGGCCGCCTTGTCGTACTGGCGGCGGTTCTCGAACAGGGTCGCCAGGCGCTCCTCGGCCTGCACGATATACCCGGACCGCGGGTTCTCGACGATCGCCTGGTACAGGCGCAGGAAGTTGTGCCCCTGCGGCAGGACGAACCGGCGCGGCCCGGTCGCCAGCCGCGCGATGGTCTCGTCCTCGTCCAGGGTGTGCAGGGCGAACAGGCTCGCGGCCTCGTCGGTCTCGCCCTCGCCCACCGGGCCGGGGATGCGCCGGCCGAAGTAGGCGAGCGTGTGCACGCCGAACTGGCCGCGCAGGAACTCCGCGCGCGTCCAGCGTACCTGGTTGACCTTGTTCGGATCGCGCTCGACCGCGAGCACGTGCAGCCATCGCACGCGCTCGCCGTCCGAGGCGGCCTGGTCGAACCCCTCGGGCACGTCGTAGAACAAGGGCTCGCCCTGCGCGTCCACGGGCGCGCCCCGGGCCGGGCCCCCGTACGACCGGTAGCGACGCGCACCCCGGTCCACGTCGGGCAGGTCCGTCAGGTCCGTGCGCACCTGGAGGCGCCAGGCCTGCGGTCCGGACCGGCCCTGCTCCAGGGCTCGCACGAGCTCCAGGCACACGTCGGCCGCCACGCGGTCGGAGGCGGTCTCTTCGGCGAGTTCCAGGGCCCGGTGCAGAAGCTGGAGCGCACGCACGCGGTCGCGCTCGAACGCGTTCGCGTGCTCGCCCCCGCCCCGGTGCGGGCCCCGGCGGAACTCGCCCGCGATGATGGTCCCGTAGTGCGTGTAGTCCAGGTACGAGCGCCCGGCCGCGCGCAGCACGCGTACACTGTCCGGATGCGCCTCCACGACCGCCTCGCGAAAGGCGTCCATCTCGTGCTGGTGGCCGAGCCGGTTGAGGCAGTCCAGCCCCCGCAGCAAGGCGGAGTCCGCCTGCGTCTCGGCCTCCAGCGCGAGCTCGCGAAAGGCCGCATAGGCCTCGGCATAGTTGCCGTCATTGTAAAGCTCGTGCGCCTTGCGCAGCCGGTCGGCCGGATCGCCTGCCGCGCCCGCCAGCACCGCGGCAAGCGCCGCCACGGTCGCCACCATCGCCACCACACGCATGCAACGGTTCATCGCGTTCTCCTGTGCAAAACGACGGATTCTCGTCCAAGCGAGCCAAGCGCGACTCAAGGCCCGACGCCGGCCGCCGGGTTCACGACCCGGCCCATGAAGAGCACCGTCCCCGTGTTCGTCTCCCGGATCAGGTACAGGAACGGATGGTCCGCGCGGAACACCAGGGGCTTGCCCGGTGCGGCGGTCAACTCCATCACCGCCGCCGTGGACGCGGCCGCCTCAGTGCCCTGTTCGTTCACGTCCACGAACGTCTTGTGAAACACCGCTGAGACATAGAGCGCCTCAGGAGAGGGGGGCCTCGCCCCGTTCATGCCGGAGAAATCGGCCTTGCCCGGGTCGAAAGGCAGGACCATGCCCAGGGCCTTCAGCGCGGCGGTGAGCTCCTTCGTGCCCCACGTCGTCTTCCACTTGGGCAGGTACACGGGGATGGTCCGCTTGGGCGCGTTGTCCAGGTCCGCCAGCCAATCGGCGAGCGCCCGGGCGGATAGCGAGGCCTCCATGTCCGCGAGCCCGTCCCTCTCCTTGGGCAGGAGCACGACCATCTCCACCCCCCCGCCCTTGTACGGCAGGCTCACGGCCTGGAACCGGTCGGTCTCCAGGTACCGGAATCGCGGCGTACGCTCCACGCCACCCAGCTTGTGCTGCATCATGTCGACCTGGAGCTCGCGCTCGGGCGTGACGAAGAACGGCGCGTCCCGGGTCAGGTCCTCGTCGAACTCGTACTCCCAGAACCCATAGAAGTAGATCGCGTTCACGAGCACGAGGCGCGTCAAGTCAGACACTCCGCCTTCCGGGATCAGGTCCTTGATCCTGTCGTTCGTCCGTTCCTCGACCCAATGGTTGATGGTGGTGCGCCCAGGCTCCGGGAACCGCACGGTGCGAAGCCCCCCGCTGTAGAAGGTCCGGTTGACCTCCAGGAAGGGCTTAAAAAACTCGTACCCCTCCCGGCCCCACAGGCTGTTGGCGATGCGCATCTCGTGCGGGCTTTCTTCGTCCGACGCCATCCGCTGTGCGGCCGCCCGGTTGGCCGCGTGCAGGCGCGTGTCCTCCAGTGTGAACCGGAGGCCCGCCTTCATTTGGCTCGCGGTCTCGCCCCGGGCGCCCGCATAGGTCATGGCCAGGGCCGTGCGGATGGAATAGGGCGAGAAGAAGAGGTTCCCTTGTTCGCCGGCGGCCAGCTCACGGTACAGGTCCGCGCCGAACGCGTTGTTGCCGCGCGCGAGTTCCTTGACCTCGGCCTCCGGGCCCAGGCCGCGGGCGAGATCCACGGTCCGAGCAGGCTCGCCCGCTCGCCCCGCGCCGACAGGGCCCCACAGGCCGCCCAGCCAACCCGCCGCAACCCCGACCACCACGATCAGCGCCATCCGCATCCACCGGTTCATGGCGTTCTCCTGTGCAACTGAACACCGGGCCGTCCCTGTGACTGCCAAACCTCGACCGACCGCGCCCGTCCTGTCGTCCGTGTCGCCCGGTTCTCCTCCGGTCCTGCTCCGGGGATAGGTCGTGTTCAATGCGCTCGCCTACTGTCGCGTGTACAGCGACGGATTCTCGTCCACCTGGTTCAAGTAGCGGCCAAGGTCATACGACGCGGCCGCGACGGCTTTGCGGCCGAAGGCCTGTGCGCGCTCGGTCATCCCGCGCTGAAGGTAGAACGCATAGACGTCTCGCGGCTCCGACGACGAGTAGTTGCCCACCTGTTCGATGGCGTCCAGGTACCGATCGAGCTTCCCGGAGCGTATGTCCTCGGCCGGTTGGGCCTGCAGATACTTGAACAGAATCTCCCACGCGGTGAAGGCCGGTATCTGGCCTCCCCACCAGTGCTGTGGCTCGGTCTTCTCCACGACGGTCCGGGCGAGGGCGTCGAGGTAGTTGGCCGGATGTTCGCGCGCAAGGGCGAGGAGAAAGAGAGGACGGAACTCATCATTGTCCAGGTTCGCCCGGAAGATCCGGGCAATCGCTTCGTTCTTCGGAGAAAACGAGAGCAGGCTCATGGCGGCCGCTTCGCGCACCTCGCGCGCCTCGTCCGAGAGAAGCGGCGCCAGCGTGTCGGCCAAGGGCGCCTTCTGCCCGAACCCCACGGCGCGAGCCGCGCACGCGCGCACGCGGGGCGCAGGATCCTGGGCCAACGCCGAGAGATGCGCGCGCACCTGCGGGCCGGAGAAGTCCG
>CAZOBJ010000078.1:0-15056 GCA_964577825.1 uncultured Planctomycetales bacterium | reverse complement strand
TGGGCTCCTTCAGGCCCACCGGATGCGTGCGACGCTCGGCGTTCTCGGCAAACCAGGCGTGCGCGGTCAAGTCCTCCGCGTCCTCGCCGAACGCGTAGGGGGTCTGGGACCCGGCGCGGCACGCATACTCCCACTCCGCCTCGGTGGGCAGGCGGAACCGCCACCCCTCGGGCGCATGTTCGTTGACCGTCGGCAGGAACGTCTCGGTGATCTCTTCCCAGTCCACCCGCTGCACGGGAAGGCGCCGGACGTCTTCTTCTTCGACCTGCTCCTTGCTCGGATTCCCGTCGACCAGGGCGGTCCACTGGCCCTGAGTCACCTCGGTGCGCCCCATGTAGAAGGGCGGCATCAGCCGTACCCGATGCAGCTGCTCGTCTTCGCTGTTCGTCTCGCTCGGAGGGCTGCCCATCTCGAACTCGCCGGCGGGGACGAGCATAAGGTCCAGGCGCGCCCCGCCGGGCAGGTTCACGGTCCGGCGCACCGGCAGGTCCAGGGCATGGGCGGTCTCGAGCTGGCGGCGCTTGGC
Source organism: uncultured Planctomycetales bacterium (assembly GCA_964577825.1). GTDB lineage: Bacteria > Planctomycetota > SZUA-567 > SZUA-567 > JAFGNG01 > CAZOBJ01. The sequence goes on along the minus strand of CAZOBJ010000078.1, from coordinate 14,530 downwards.
CTCGTCCTCGCTGAACGGCCACGTCCGCTCGCCCCATCGGGCCCGGGCCAGGGCCAGGGTCCGGCGCACCTCTTGCAGGGCCTCGGGCTGATCCCCGGTCTCGTCCAGGATCTCGCGCACCTGAGAGAGCGTGCCCAGCCGGCGGGTGAGCTCCGCTTCGTAGCCTTGGGCCCTGCGGTGGTGCCTTGCGCTGGTCTGGGTCTGGCTGATGAGGTCCTGGCTCTTGCTCAACGACAGGTGCACCAGGTACCCGAGCGCGCCCAGGGTCACCACCGCGGCCGTCAGCGCCGCCACGCGCGCCAGGCGCAGCCGCCGGGCGTGCGCGTCGCGCCGCCACCGGGCCACGCGCACGGCCTCCCACAGGTCCACGTGCTCGGCGTCCAGCGGATCGAGCAGGCCCCAGGCGAGGTCCAGGTCGTGCTTCTCGAACGCGCAGGCCGCGTACTCCAGGTGTGCGCGCGACAGGGCCTGCCGCGCGGATCGGTTGCCCTCCCACAGGCCGATGGCCTCGCGCAGACGAAAGAGCGCCTGGGCGAAGTCCTCGTAGTCGCGGGTGTGGCTGGCGCGCTCCAGGTCTTCGCCCGCCCGGCGGGCGAGCGCGATGCTCTCCGCGTGCGACAGGTACTCGCGCACCGCGGCCTGGAACGCCTGCACGCTGGCGTACCGGTCCTTGGGCTCCAGGGCCATGGCTCTGTGCGCGATGCGCACGAGCTCCTCGTCGCCCTCCGCCGGATCGATCACGTTGCTCGCCGCGTTGCGCAGGCAGTCGCGCAGGCTCTTGCCCGAATGCGGACGCCGGCCCGTGACGAGCTCGTACAGCACGGCGCCCAGCAGATACACGTCGCTGTACGTGCCCAGATCCTCGGCCTGGCCCGCGGCCATCTCCGGAGCCATGTACGCGGGCGTGCCCGCAAGCGCATTGCGCGGGGTCACCCGGCCGGCCTTGCCGCCCTCGGCCACGGACACAGCCAGGCCCCAGTCCATGATGAGCACCTCGCCGAACCCGCCCAGCATCACGTTCTCGGGCTTGAGGTCGCGGTGGATCACCCCGCGGCTGTGGGCAAAGGCCACGCCGTCGGCCACACGCAGCAGGATGTCCAGGTTCTCCTCCAGGGACTTGTCGCGCAGCACCTGGTCCCAGGGCGTGCCGCGCACCCGCTTCATCGCGTAGAACAGGAACCCCTTGTCATTGGCGCCCATGTCGTAGATGGGCACGATGTTGGGGTGGTCCAGGTCGCCGGTGACCGCGGCCTCGGACACGAACTTCTCGCGCACCTCGTCGCTCTCGGCCGCCTCGGTCTTGATCATCTTCAGGGCCACGGTGCGATCCAGGGCCGCCTGCCGAGCCTCGTACACCACGCCCATGCCGCCCTCGCCCAGCGCGGTCAGAAGCTCGTAGTCGGCCGCCGGACCCGGACGCAGCCCGCCGCCACCCAGGATCCGCCGCTTGATGGCCACCTGCGAGGGACCCGCGCCCGCCGGGCCCTCCTGCTTGATGGTGCGCCCGGCGTTGGCCTCGGACCACCCGCCCTCTTCGAGCAGGGCCCGGCTGCTCAGCTCCGCGTCGCGGCCGGCGGTGCTGGCCGTGGGCCCCTCGGTCTCGAGCGTGGCCCCGGACCACTCGCCCTCGTCGCTGCGCGCGCCGGGCATGGAGGTCTGCCCGGGCGGGGGGGTGGCCATGGTCGCCTCGAAGCTCGCCGCCGACGCGTCGAACTCGCCCGAGGCCGCCGGGGGCTCCTCGGGTGCGGGCCCCTCGCCCCGGTCCGTGGCCGCGCCGGACGGGCTCTCCACCGTGCGCTCGTGCGGATCGGGCAGGGCGCCGGACTCGCCGCCGCCCGCGGGCGTGGACAGGTCCACCGTGCCCTCGGACGGGGCCTCCAGCCGGTCGGGCAGCCCTCGCCCGCAGGCTGGACACACCCTGCGCTCCAGGTCCGCGGCCTCCAGGTTGTGGTGACAGTGCGGACAGTGCGCCATGCCCGCCTCCCCTTTGCGAGCGCCCGGCCCCCATTGGGCCCGGGTGCATGGTAGCGCGCGCAGGCCCGGTTTGCAAGCGCGCAGACGGCCAGGTCCAGCCCGCGCCCGGACTTGACACCTTCGCCCGCCCCGCGTACGGTCGGCTGCGGGGACGTGTCGGCAACGGGAGCCCAACCCCGAACCCCAGCCCGGAGGGCCAGGTCATGAACAGGCGCACCTCGGTGCTCGTGTGGATCCTGGTGTTCCTGCCGCTGGCCGTGCTCGTGGGCCTGTTGTGGCGAGCGCACGTGTTGCGCGAGCGGGCCGCCGACGAGGAGGCGCAGCGCAACGCGACCCTGGATGAAGCTCGGCTCCTGACCGCGCAACAGATCGAAGAGAAGCGGGCCGAGTCCGGACTTCTCGTCACCCCGCGGCCGTGGCCGGGGGTGCAACGATTGGTCATCATGGAACGCATGTCGACGAAGCAGCCGCCCAAGGGTCCCTTTGCCCCGAAGCCCCTGATCCCGGACCCGATCGAGGTGTCGATCCGTGCCGACGTGGCGCCCGAGTTCTTGCGGCTTCTGACAACAGACCAGGACGCTGCTGCCCCCGGAGCTGCATGGTCTCATGCGATTGCCGACCTGCGAGCGGACACCATCCCCGCATGGGCGCGAGGCCGCGATTTGGACAAGATGCCGCCGCTGGTGGGCGCATTCTTGGCAGCCACGGACATGGAGGAGACCGACGGCGAGGGCCGTCGGCATGACATGCTGCATCTGGACCTTACGGGGTACCACGGGGGTAGAGACTTCAGGCTATCTGTGCTAACCGCATCCGTGTTCAATGACGAAGAGGATGGCTTCGAGCATAGGCGCGTAGACCTTGATGAGCGATGGCCGGACTTGATCGGATGCGACAGGGAAAAATGGCGCAAGGCATCCAGTCTGGCAAAGCTCCAAGAGGTTGTGGAGAGCATCGGAGTCGACGGACTGCTTGAGCATTCGCAGGCCGCACAGCTGCCCGGAGATTGGCCACGAGCGCTCCCTGCCCCCGCAACCTGGGCCAGCACCTACCTGGGTGTCCGGCGGAAGCTCCTTGGCACGAGGATGGTTGCATTCGGAGACGGGCTGATCCCCTGTTGGGAAGTCGCGTGGGTGCATAGCCTGTCGCCCTTGCAGGGGCGGGAGCCTGTCGGCGTCGACAGGCTTTTCGTTTGCCCAGGGGGCGTGGGTCCCGGATCGGGATACGTTCTTTGGTGGACGTGCTATCCATCCGAGGACGCGGCTGCAGAGCTTTGGGACGATCCGACAGTCTTATTCAGCGAGATGCCCAGCAACGGAATCAAGCGTATGCAGGCCGCGCGCCTGATCTGCGTCCCCGCCGACGAGGTCCTCTGGCACGCGGGCGACGAGCCGGACGCGGGGTGGAAAGCGTGGAGGCTGGGTCCGCCTGAGCAGGACCCGGCGCTCGTGGAGTAGCGCCCCGCATACGGTCGGCTGCGGGGACGTGTCGGCAACGGGAGCCCAACCCCGAACCCCGTCCGGAGGACCGGGCCATGAAGAAGCTCGCATGGGTAGGTGCGGCGCTCGTGGCGGTGGTGGTGCTCGGTGGCCTCGCTTGGTGGATCTTGCCGCACGGCGAGACCACGGGCCGACCGGGCCCCCAGCGCCCATCCGCACCGGGGGCCGAACAAGCGGCCGCCCAGCCCCCGGTCACGCCCCGGCCCTGGCCGGGTGCGGAGCGCCTGGTGTACATGGTCTCCGTGAGAGAGCGAAAGGACGACGAGGACAGCTCGCCCAGCGCGTCCGAGCAGCAGCCGCATGGCACCATCCAGGTGACGCTGCGGTCCGACCGCGTGGAGGACCTCCTCCAGTACCTGAGAACCGACTCCGACCGATACGCGCGCGCCCTGCGTCCTTCCGCCGCAGAGGACGGGAAGGTGGCCCGCGTGCGGCGCCAGATGATGAGCAGGCGCAAACGCGCCCTCGTGACCGAGGAGATCCCCACCGCGGACCTGCCCGCCTGGGCCCGGGGCCCGGACCTGGAGGCGGCCCCGGACCTGGTCCGCCTGTTCCTGGAGATCGCGAGCCGCGCGGTACAGGCCCCCGCGGACCAGACGCCCCTGCTGGAGCTTTCCTTCCATACGACCGACGAGGGCGAGACCCTGTCCCTGGGCTTCGGCTATGCCTATCGGCCGCCCGACCCGGACCGGGGACGAATGACCCGGCGTTCGCTGGACCTGCGCGACCCAGCGTGGGCCAAGCGGATCGGGTGCAAACTCGAGGAGTGGCAGACGGACTCCCGATTGGAGCGGCTCCAGCGCATCGTCGGCACCCTCGGGATCCAGGGCCTGATAGACAACGCGGAGGACGCGCCCCTGGTCGACGACTTCCCGGTGGATGTCCCCGCGCCGGCCGCGTGGGAGGATACCATTCGCCGCTCCAAGCGAAAGCTCTTGGGCACCAGGACCGTGGCCTTCGGCGAGGCGCTGGTCCCGTGCTGGGAGATCGCAGGCCTGATCCTGCCGCAGCGAGACAGGCCGAGCGATCCGGTCCCGGTCCGACGCTACTTCGTCGCGCCCGGCGTCGGCCGGGTCCTGTATCAAGAGGCCTCCATGCCTCCGAGCGAGGCTCAGGAGCTGTGGGACAGGCGCGACCTGCCTTACGACCGGTTGATGGGCGCCGAGCGTGCGCACCTTCGGTGCCTGCGCTGCCTCTGCGTGCCCGCGGACAAGGCGCTGTGGTGCGCGGGCGGCGAGCCGGACGCGGCTTCAAAGGCCTGGAAGCTCGGGCCCCCGGAGCAGGACCCGGCGCTCGTGCGATAGGGCGATGCGCTTGCGCCTTTCGGCCGCGTGCGCACGCGTTGCAGATCGTGACGCGCCGATTTGAGAGGATGAGACCATGCAGAAGCGCACGTGGGCGCTCGCGAGGCTCGGCGGGCTCGTGGCGGCGGCGGCGTTGCTCGCGGGCGCGTGGCTCCTGTTTCGCAAGCCGAACCGACACCTGCCGGCCCACACGATCGAAGAGAAGCGCGCGGCCGCCCCTGCCCGGATCACGCCCCGCTCCTGGCCCGGAGCGCAGCACCTGGTCATCCTGGAGACCGTGCCCGCAAAGGGCAGCTCCGACCCGTCCCCTGAGGGCCATCTGTGGATTCCGGGCTCCATGTCCATGGTCCTGCGCGCTGACTGCGTGGCCGACTTCGTGCGGCCCCTGGCGACGGACAAGAAAGGGTATCCGCGCCCGCGCGGCGTGTCCTATGTCCCTGAGGACATGCCCACGCCGGGCCTGCCCGCCTGGGCGCAGGGCGAGGCCCTGGAGGCCGCGCCGGCCGTGGTGCGCCTGTTCCTTCAGGCCACCGCGTCGGCCGCGGCGCGCGCGCACGGCGACCAGGCGGCGCTGCTCCACTTCGTTTTCCGCACCATGGACGGGGGCGAGAGCTTTTTCCTGACCGAGGCCTATACCTACGGAGCGCTCCGACCGGGCCAGGGAAGTCCGCTGTGCCACCCCCTGCGCATCATGGACAACGAATGGGCCGACCGGATCGGATGCGACCCCCGCGAATGGATCGCCCATCGGCGTATGGAGCGGCTCCAGCGCATCGTGGAGGCCGTGGGCATCCAGGCCCTGCTCGAGAACACGGGAGACACGCAGCTTGTGGAAGACTTCCCGATCAACGCGCCCGCGTCGGGCACCTGGCGGTGGACGGACGCGCAGTCGGAGCGAATGCTCCTGGCCGCCCGGAACGTGGCGTGCGGCGACGCCCTGGTGCCGTGCTGGGAACTCGCCTCCATCGACCGGCCTCGACACGCGTACCGCGGCGACCCCTGCAAGGTGGGCCGCCACTATGTCGCGCCGGGGATCGGCCCGATTCTCGAGATGCGGGCCGGCCTGGACCCGGACCAGGCCGAAGACCTGTGGGACGAGCCCAACATCCTGCCCCATCGCACGTCCGGCGGCGCGCTCGAAGAGGCGTCCTGCCTGCGCCTGATCTGCGTCCCCGCCGACGAGGTCCTTTGGTACGCGGGCGACGAGCCGGACGCGGGGTGGAAGGCGTGGAAGCTGGGTCCGCCGGAGCAGGACCCGGCGCTGGTGCGGTAGAGGTGCTTGCGAGCGATCATGTGCGCACGATGGCGCACTCGCAAAGGAGGCAACGCCCATGACGCGTACCGAGCGCATCGGCATGGTGCTGTTGGCCGTCTTCAGTGTGGCCCTCATCGGGATGTTCGCGCTATGGCCCTCGCCCACGCCGCACGACACGGGCGCCGCGTGCGACGAAGAGATGCAACAGTTGATCGAGCGGCTGCGTTATGCGTCTCGCCCCGATATACGCATCGGCGGAGAAGCGCTCCTGCTGGAGGGCCACTACGATCCGACCGCGGCAAACGCGATTATCGCGAAGGGCCGAAGCGCCGTCCCGTGCCTGATCCAGAATCTGGATCATCCGAACGAAGATGTGCGACGGCACTGTCTCGCTCTACTGGGCAGCCTTCCTAGCCGAGGAAGCATGAACGCGTTGATCACAACGTTGCGCAATCCCGAGGCATCCGAGGCAGAGGCCGATATGGCGAACGCGTCGCTGATCGAGCTTGTCGGTGATCATCCCCCCTTGCCAGGGGAGCGCGGTCCCGAAGAGACTTGGCGTGAATACCTGTCTCGAATGTGGGCCCCCTGGTGGCAGGAGAACAAGGATCGCATCGTGAACACCGAGACCGGCATCGGGCTCAAGAATGCGGATGGCACCGTCACGCCGCTGCCCGTGGATAACTGGGACGAGCTGACGCGGCCGGAGGACGGCCGGCACGCGTCGGAGGACTGACCCCGCCCGCGCCGTCAAGGAGCCCCGCATGACCCTTGCCCATATGACCCCTCGCGAACGCGTCGAGCGCGTGCTGCGCGGCGGGCGCGCGGACCGGGTGCCCTTCACCATGTACGAGAACAAACTCCCCCAGTGCCGCGCCGAGCGCGACCTGCGCAACCGGGGCCTGTGCATCGTGGACCGGCGCGTGAAGGTGGTCACCGCCCTTCGCCCGAACGTGAAGTCCACCGAGACCCGGTCCACGCAGGACGGCCGGCCCCTCGTGCGCACGACTCACGAGACCCCGGTCGGCGCGGTCTCCATGGTGCGCGAGCCGGCCGGGTTCACCTCCTGGTTCCGGGAGCGCCTGTTCAAGGGGCCCGAGGACTACAAGGTCCTGCGGTTCCTGATCGACGACGAGGTCTTCGCGCCCTGCTACCGGCCCTTTGTCGACGCCCGGCGCGCCTGGGGCGGGGACGCGATTTTGCGCCCGCAGCTTGCGGGCGAGCCGCTGCAGGTGCTCATCAGCAACTGGATGGGCACGGAAGCGTTCTGCTACGAGTGGATGGACCGCCGCGACGAGGTGCTGGACCTGTACCACGCCCTGGTCGCGCACCACCGCAAGGTCTATCCGCTCGTGGCCGCGAGCCCCGCGCTGCACGCGAACTACGGCGGCAACGTGGTGCCCGAGATCGTGGGCCTGGAGGGGTTCGAGACCTATTACGTGCCCAACTACAACGAGGCCGCCGAGCACATGCACGCGCACGGGAAGCTCGTGGGCAGCCACCTGGACGCGAACTGCGGCGTGCTGAAGCACGCCATCGCGCGCACCGCGCTCGACTACATCGAGGCCTTCACCCCGGCCCCGGACACGGACCTAACCCTGGCCGAGGCGCGCGCGGCCTGGCCGGACAAGGTGCTGTGGCTCAACTTCCCCTCCTCCGTGCATCTGCGCCCGGACGAGGAGGTGGAGCGGTTCACCTTCGACCTGCTCGAAGAGCTCGACACGGTCGACGGGCTTCTCATGGGCATCACCGAGGACATCCCGCCCGACCGGTGGCAGGGCTCGTGCCGGGCCATCATGGACGGGCTCGACCGCCACGCGGCCGAGCGGCCCGAGCTGTACGCGCGCTGAACAAGTCGCCAGGGGCGTGGCGGAGAGATCGAGCGGCCGGAGCTCGCTACTTGCGCGACAGGCGCTTCAGGAGCTCGGTGCGCTCCTCGTTGGACAGGCTCAGAATCCGGTCCACGAGCCGGCGCAGGGTCCGCGGGTCGGTCTGCGGCTTGGCCAGCGCGGCCGTCAGCCGCCGCAGCATGGCCTGGTACCCCGGGGTCACGGCCACGGTACCGTACTGGAGCTCAATGTCCCGCGCCAGGTCGCGGCCCAGCTCGCGCCGCCGCGCGCGTCGGCGCTTCTGCGCGGCCTCCACCAGGGCCGCATCTTCCTCGAAGAAATACGCGCTGGGCACGCCCAGGGCGTCGGCGATGCGCTGGAGGGTCGCGGAGCGGAAGCCCTGGTGCCCGTTCTCGAGCCGGCTGATCTGCGGCTGGCTCAGGCCCACCTGGCGGGCGAGCTGGGTGGTGGTCAGGCCCTGTTCCTTGCGCAGCCGGGCGACCTTGCGCCCGATGGTGAGCGGGTCCATGATGCAGGCTCCTGCGAGCCCCGGGGCGCGGTTAGTTGCCGGTACGCAGGCGCTGGGCCAGAATCTCGGGCAGGCCGGCGTCCAGGATCTTGCGGCTCGCTGTGTCCACGTCGTAGGGCACGCGGTGCATGTGCACGGCCGCGGCCTCGGTGTCATAGATCGCGTACGCAGCCCGGGGCTCCTCGTCCCGCGGCTGGCCCACGCTTCCCACGTTCACGATCGTGGGCACGCCTTGCTCCAGGCCGATGTGTGCGTCCAGGGAGTAGGTGGGCGGTTCCGTGCCCAAAAACGCCACGGGAATGTGGCTGTGCGCGCAAAAGAGAAGCGGCTTGTCCAAAAGCGCCAGGTTGCGCTGGGCGTCGCGCACGGTCTGGATGTAGCTGAACGACTCCGGGCTGTCCAGCGACCCGTGCACGAACACCGCCTCCGGCGCATGCTCCACGAACCCGAGACGGGCCAGATACGCCGCGGTCTGCTTGGAGATGTTGCGCCCGGTCCATGCGGCCGACTCGCGCGCGTACAGGTTGAACTCGCTCGTATCCGCGCATCCCAAGGCCGCGTGGTCGTGATTGCCCGCCACGCACAGGCACCCATGCGCGCGCACCAGGTCCACGCACGCCTCGGGGTCGGCGCCGTATCCGACCAGGTCCCCGACGCACACGCACTCGTCGGGGGCCTGCTGTTCGAGCGCGTCGAACACGGCCGCAAGCGCCTCCAGGTTCGCGTGAACATCCGCGAATATGGCGTACCGCATGCGCCTATCCTCCCTGGACCGAAGCCGCGATTGAACAGGTTTCAGGGCCGGTTGGCAACTGAAAATATTGCGCTTTCGCGCAAACCTCGTGCTCTGTCTGTCTTGCCGCGATGGGAATTCCTGCGCACGGGCTCAGTGACGGATCTCGAACCCCGCGAACCCGCCCGTGGCCGGACCCTGCTGCGTGGACTCGTTGCGGATGTATCCGCGCATGGCCGCGCGCACTTCGCCGAGGAACGCGTCGAGCTCCGCGGGCTCGCCCTCGGCCTGGATCTCCACCCGTCCGTCGGGCAGGTTGCGCACGTAGCCGCTCACCCGGTGGCCCATGGCGCAGCGGCGGGCGGTCCACCGGAACCCCACCCCCTGCACCGATCCGGAATACAGTACCCGTCGGCTCTGTGCCGACATGCCGTTCTCCTGCGCACCGGCCGCTCATGGTATCCGCGGGCCGGTCCTTGTACAACACTGCGTCGCCCCATTGGCGGTCCGCGACGAGGGCGGCACGAGAGAGAAAAGCCCTTGACGCGCCGCCTGCTTGCCCGTATAGGTTCCTTGTTCTGGATGCACTTGCTGTTTTGACAACCAAATTGCGTTCCCGCGTTCCGGAAGACGGTGCAACTCCGTCGCAGACGCGCTGCTGTGACCGGGACCGACGGCTGACGCCGCCACTGGGCCCACGCCTGGGAAGGCGGCGTCCCGCAAGCCCCCGGAAGCCAGAAGACCCGCGCGAACGCAATGGCCGACCGATCCCCGCGCACTGGGACCGGCGCGGCGCGCGCCAGCGCCTTTCTGTATGGGGTCTGTGCCGACCGTGTCCGCCCTGTCCTTGTCGCGAGGACGGGGCGGCTTCGTTTGGCGGCAGGTCCTCGCGCGCCCCGGGGCCGGACCGCCGGTCTGTCTGGAGAAACGGGGCACGGAGAGGATGGCACCGAATGCCGCGAGACAGAACCGCGCGCGCATGTGCAGGGATGAGGCGGCGAGGGTTCACCCTGGTCGAGCTCTTGGTGGTCATCGCCATCATCGCGGTGCTCGCCGGGCTCTTGCTGCCCGCGCTGCAGCGGGCGCGCCAGGCGGCCCATTCCGCCGAGTGTACGAACAACCTCAAGCAGATGAGCACTTTCGCCACGCTGTACCTGAACAACTTCGACGGGTACTACTTCCCGGCCGTGCGCTATCCGCCGGACTGGTCCTACTTTCACAACTGGGACGTGAAGACCCAGGGCTGGCCCGAACAGAACATCGGCGCCGGGTTGCTCTACGGCGGCCGAGACACCAAGCAGACGGCCATCCACCAGTGCCCGTCGTTCGAGCTCGACGAGACGCCCGGCATCTACGTCGGCTACAATTACAACACGACCTACATCGGCCACGGCACGGGCGAGACCCCGAAGACCCCGGCCAAGCAGGTACGCATCCGCCACCCGCAGGACACCGCCCTGTTCGGCGACGGGGCGGGCAACAACTTCGGCACCAAGTCCGGGAACCGGTTCATGCGCGCGCCTCGGGCCGACCGTCCTCATGCTTCGTTCTTCCTGTGGCCCGAGTCCGGCACCCAGGACTTCCGCCACAACGGCCGCACGAACGTGTGCTTCTGCGACGGACACGTCTCGTCGTTCGATACGGCCTACAACGGAGGCGTAGCCAACCTCGCGCCCGGCACCGGGTTCCTGTCCCCGGACGACCGGCTCTACGACCTGGAGTAGCCGCGAGGCGCTCAGTACGGAGACCGACCCATGCGAAGGCATGCCGCCGCGGTCCTCGGTGCGGCGCTGTTCACCTTTGCCACCGCACACGCGGCCGAGCCCGCCTCGCTCCAGACATCCACGCCGCCCCGGCGCATCGTGAGCCTCGCGCCTTCGGTCACGGAGTTCCTCTTCGCCCTGGGGGCGGGAGAGCGCGTGGTGGGGGTGACCCGGTATTGCCGGTACCCCGCCGCGGCGCGCGACCTGCCCAAGGTCGGCGGGCTGTACGACCCGAACTGGGAGGCCCTTCTGGGCCTGGAGCCCGACCTCGTGGCGTTGCTGCCCGCGCACGCGGCCCAGCGCGAGCGACTGGAGAAGCTGGGCATCCCCACGGTGGTGGTGGACCACCGCCGCCTGGCCGACATCGCCGCCGCCGCGCGCAAGTTGGGCGAGGTCTGCGGCCAAGTGGAGCGAGGCAAGGAGCTCGCCTCCCGCCTGGAGGCGCGTCTTGCAGACGTGCGCGCACGCACGCGCGGGCTTGCCCGACCCCGAGTGCTCGTGTCCATCGGTCGCAGCTTCGGCTCCTCGCCGTTGGGCGAGGTCTATGCAGCCGGCCCCGACACGCTGTATGACCAGGTCCTGCATACCGTGGGCGCGCGCAATGCCGTACAGGCCGCAGCCGGCCCCTACCCCGTGGTCGGCATGGAGGGCCTGGCCGGCATGGACCTGGATGCGGTCGTGGATCTGGCCTCGCACCTGGCGCAGGCCGGACGCTCGACCGAGGAGCTTGCCGCCGACTGGGCGTCCGTGCCCGGGCTCGGGCCCGGGAGCGGGGTGCCCGTCCACGTATTCACCGACCAGTACGCGGCCGTGCCCGGACCCCGGTTCGTCTGGTTCGTCGAGGACCTGGCCCGGCGCCTCCACCCCGAGGCGTTTCCGGACGCTGCGCCCGCGTCCGAACCGGGCCGCCGGCCGCAGGACGCAGATCATGACGCCGCTCCTTGAGGTCCGGGATCTCACCTGCCGCCTCGGCGGCAAGCCGATCCTGCACGAGGTCTCCTTCGAGGTGCAGGAGGGGGAGTTCCTGTCCGTGCTCGGGCCCAACGGCAGCGGCAAGACCACGCTCCTGCGCTGCCTCATGGGCCTCGTGCCGTTCGACCGGGGCCGGGTGCGTCTGGCCGGTCGGGCCCTGTCCGCGTACCGGCGGCGGGCCCTGGCGCGGCTCGCCAGCTACGTGCCCCAGGCCATGGGCGACGCGCCCGAGTTCACGGTCCACGCGTTTGTGCTCATGGGCCGGTACCCGCACCTGAGCCCGTTCACGAGCACCCGCTCGGAGGACGAGGCCGCGGTGCGCGACGCGTTGCAGGCCACGGACACGCAGCGGTTTGCCGACCGGACCCTGCCCACGCTCAGCGGCGGCGAGCGGCAGGCCGTGTACATCGCCGCGGCCCTGGCCCAGGGCGCGCGGCTCCTGCTCCTGGACGAGCCGACCACGTTCCTCGATCCCTTGCACGCGGCCAATATCGGGCGCGTACTCGCGCACCTGAACCGCGACAAAGGCGTGGCCGTAGTCAACGTCACCCACGACATCAACCGCGCGGCCCTGTCCAGCCACCGGGTCCTTGCCTTGCGCGGGGGCCGGGTGGCCTTTCACGGCGGCCCGGCCGAGCTCATGGCCGCCGGAGTCCTGGAGTCCATTTACGGCAAGCCGTTCCTGTACGCGGCCCATCCGCAGAACGGGCGTCCCGTGGTGGTGCCCGAGGAGGCGCAGCCGTGAGACGCTTCGCCGTCCTCCTGGTCCTGGCCGCCGTGGCGCTCGCGGTGCTCCTGGGCGCGCCGTTCGTGGGGCCTACCGAGATTTCGCTCGAATCGGTCCTCCAGGGGCCGCGGGCCGGCGGCGCGGCGCGCATCTTCTGGACGATCCGGGTCCCCCGCGTGGCGGTGGCGTTCCTGGCGGGCATGGGATTGGCCGTGAGCGGCATGGCGTTCCAGGCCATGTTCCGCAATCCCCTGGCCACCCCGTTCACCCTGGGCGTGGCAAGCGGCGCGTCTCTCGGGGCGGCGGCGTACCTGTACGCCTCTGCGGCCCTGGCCGTGGCCTGGCCGGCCGGCCTGCCCGTGGCCGCGTTCTGCGGGGCGCTGGCCGCGGTGGGGCTCGTGTATGGGCTTACCCGGCTGCGCAAGGGATTCGCCACCGACACCCTGCTCCTGGCGGGCGTGGCGGTGGCGTTCTTCTTCTCAAGCCTCATCGTGTGCCTCCAGTACCTGAGCGACCCGTTCGACAGCTTCCGCATCCTCCGCTGGCTGATGGGCGGGCTGTCGGACACCGTGGGCTACCGCGGCGTGTGGACGCTGGGGCCGCTGGCGCTGCTGGGCAGCGCGCTGATCGGCTCCTTCACCCGCGAGCTCAATCTCCTGACCACTGGCGAGGACCTGGCCGCGAGCCGCGGAGTGGCCGTCGGCCGCGTCAAGCACCTCCTCTTCTTCGGCGCGAGCCTGACCGTGGGCGGGGTGGTGTCCGTGTGCGGGCCCATCGGGTTCGTGGGGCTCATGAGCCCGCACATCTGCCGGCTTCTCACCGGGCCCGACCACCGTACGCTGACCCCCGCCACGCTCCTGTTCGGGGGCGCGTTCCTCGTGGTCTGCGACACGCTCGCGCGCGCGGCCTTTCCCCTGTACAGTCGGCTCACCGCCGGCGCGCTCGATTACACCGAGGTGCCGGTCGGCGTGATTACCGCACTCCTGGGCGGGCCGTTCTTCCTGTATTTGCTCCTGCGCGGCGGGCGGCGCGCCACCTGAGCGCAGCGCCCCTGCTCATGGGCGCCACTGTCCGCTCTGCCTGGGTTGCCCACAGTCCCGACGTGGAACGATTTTCAGGGTTGACGGCCTTGCGCGGCAGGGCTAGGGCTGTGTGGGCGAGTTGCGAGCATCACCGGAGCGGCGCTTGGATTCCGCTGCATAGGAAGGGAATCGTCATGGATCGACCGGGCATCGTGTACAAGGGCGAGCTGACCGACATCACCGAACAGCGCCGCCTGGGTGTGTCCATGGGCGGGCTGGGCACCGGCACCCTGGAGATCGACCGGGCCGGGCGCATCGCGAACATCTGCGTGCAGAACAACTGGGCGGACAAGAAGCGAGTGAGCCCGGCGGGGACCTTTTTCAGCGTGCACACAAGCACCAAGGACAAGCGCACCGGACGCGTGCTCCAGCTTGAGCCCGTGGGCGACCTGCCGCCCGTGGCCGGACTCACCTACTGCGGCCACTTTCCCTTCACCGAAATCGAGTACCACGACGAGCACCTGCCCTGCAAGGTCTCGATCGAGGCGTTCAGCCCGTTCGTGCCCCATGACCCGGAGGCGAGCTCCGTGCCCATGGTCTTCTTCACGCTGCGCGTCGAGAACACGACGGCCGAGCCGGTGAGCGCCGCAGTGGCCCTGTCCTGGCACAACAACATCAACCCCACCCTGATGCCCCACTACCACATGCAGGGCAACTACAACACGCGCGCGGACCCGGTCGGCCCCGGGGTGCTGATGCAGACCCATTGTCCGGACATGCGTGGGTCCGAGTACTTCCTGACGACCATCCCGGACGCGCCCGGCTCGCGAGACGGCGTACCGGTCGAGTACACGGCAGAGCCCGACTGGTGGCAGGGCCGTCCCCTGCGGCACAAGGGCGGCGAGTGGTTCCAGCAGGCCGAG
>CAZOBJ010000077.1:7398-15366 GCA_964577825.1 uncultured Planctomycetales bacterium | reverse complement strand
GAAGGAAAGCACAGCCATCCGGGTCAACCTGCGGAACCTCGGAGGCGAGCTCATAGGCGCTCCAGAGGCCCAGTTCGATGACTTTTTGTCCCTTTGTACGTACGTCCAGACGCTGCACCCGGAAGTAAGCGTACGGCCTTGGGCCGACAACCCCCTGCCGGAGGTCCTCCACGGCGACGGAGAAGGAGAGCGCTACCATCGCCTGTACAGGTATCCAGAGGGCGTGAGCGCAAGCAAGATTCCCTGCCTCTGGCGCCGGGACCCTGACTCGGATGATCTGGCGTTTTGGGTTCTTTTCCTCGACGGGTCCGTCAAGCATCTGACGGACCTCGGACTCTCAAGGGCGCTGATCAATGCCCATCCCGCATGGAGCTCACAGCGCAACCCCTGCCAGGACACCGTCGAATAGGCGTCCGGGTAAGCGCGAGGACGGGACCGTGGTCTACTACGCGTACGACGGAGCGGATCGCCTACTTGAAGCAGCGCGGAGCAACGGTGAGGTCTGGGCATATGCATTCGTCCGAGCGCGGCCTCGCACGCGGGCATCCGTGTGTGGACCGTACATCGCCCGACTGCCGGAGGGACTTGAAGTTGAAGCAGCCGGGCCTCGGCCGGGAGACTCGCTTTGAACGCTTCTTCTTCGAAGAGAAGCGCAAATGAGCCCTGTGCGAACGCCGCGTGGTGGCGAAGGGCGGTTAAGCTCGGCGCGCTCGGCCTCGCAGTGCTGATCGGGGTAGAGCTTTTCTATTGCCCCTTCCACACCTACAGCGAGCCGAAGATGGTGTGCGTAGAGAACGGTCACGCCACGATATACGCGTATCGATGGGCGGGTGCCCCTGTCGGGGTATACCAGTCTGGCAACACGCCTCTCTCCAGGTTCTTCGAAGACCTTCCAGTGGCAGACTTCCGGGTTCACACCTGGGTAAAGGTCTATGGTGGTTGGGCCTTTCTCGCTGACCCGAATGCGGAATTCGACATCGCTGTTGGCGATGAGAACAGGGAATGGGCAGCTTGGGCACTGCGAAGGCTGCTCTTGGCACCGCAGACGCCCTGGGAGGAAAGCCTGGGTACAGGGCTACAGTTTGGCTTGATGGCGGAATTCCACCGCGGAGTGCGCTTCGACTGGGACGAGTATCGTAGGTACGTAGAGGAGGCGAGCGTAGAGAATGCCGAGGGGCTTGAACCGAAGCCAGTTGGACAACGGCCGCAACGCCGCGAAGATGAATAGGAAGGGGGGGCCGATCATGGCGGATAGAAAGCAGATTGGCATTGGGTTCGCTCTTGGTGTATTGTGCACGGTCCTCGCCTTCGTTGTTGGAGGTCTCATGATGGCAAAGCACAGGCGTGAGACCCTCGTCGTTGATCTTTCCGGACTCACCATCGCTCGTGACGGATCCCTTATGATGACTTGCCCCCCTCTACCCGCCCCCTATGCGGACATGTCTACCGACAAGGTGACGCTGATGGGCGAGCAGCTGGACCTTTCAGACCTACCGCCCGAACCGGTCCGCCGGGTGGCGCACGAACTCGGGCATGCGCTGGATCCGCTCGCGCCGGCCCGAGCTGTACGGCCCCCTGACCGAGCCCACCGGATCGGAGCGGGACACGCGCGACGTGCGGTTCTTCTATGAACAGGGGTAGGGGGCGAGGGAGGGCGGTAAGGCCGGCACCGCGGCCGGCTACGCACCCAGAGATGTGCATCGTGGTCGGGGCAGGGCGCTCCTTCCGCGTGACGACGCCTTGGAGGCGTGCCTGCGGGCCGAGGCGCGGGGTTTCGTGCCGCGCCGCACCGTAGCGCATGACGGGGGCCCGGACAGAGAGGGCGTGCGATGTCTACAGACGGAAAGGGCAAGTGGGACAACGTCTATCAAGCGTGCATCACGCTGGCCGCGATCGTGTGCGTTGCCGCCTGGTTCATCCGGACCGGGGCCTTCGCCTCCGTCAAGTTCGACATCTTGTACGGCATCATTGTGGGCGGTCTGGCGGGCATTCTTGTGAGCGGGGTGGGCTTGGGCGTGGTTCGGTTCTTGCGCAGAAAGGCGCGCCCCGACGTCGCAGCAGACCCCGAGCGATCGGAACCGCACGACACCGACGAGTCGGACGGGCAAGCCCCCGGCGTGTAACGGCACCGCGGCGGTGGGGCAGCCCCGCCTGTCTGCACGCGCGCTGAGGGCAGCCCAGCCGGAGCTACCCTCATCGCCCGTCATCTGCCCGCAGCGAGCGGCGTGTCCGGTCAACGCTACCAGAAGTGTCTGCGAGCGAAGGCGTGGCCGGAGCTAGGCTCACCGCACGCCAGGCCACGGCCTAGGTCTTGCGCTTGTCCAGGCCGGTGATCAGGCCCGACAGCATGCGGGCGATTTCTTCGAGATCACCCTTCAGTCTCGCATGATCGGAGTCTTCGACCAACCCGCGTCGCCGAGCCAGCTCCAAGAGCGGAACGCACTCCTGGACCGAGCCTCTGGCGATGCCGAAGAAGTTCCGACGGTCGGCTTTCGAAAACCGGCCATTGCCTTCGGCAATATTGGCGGCGATGGACAGGGAAGCGCGGTTGAGCTGGTCTGCCAGATAGAAGCAGCCTCGGGGAAACTGTCGCGTCAGGTTGGAGACGATGTCAGCGAAGTCCAGGGCCTTGTGGTAGACCTTCAGCTTTTCAAAGGCGAAGGCCATATCTCATGCGAAGCCTCGGAGAGTAGAGAGGAGAGAGGAGACCGCAGGCGGCGCCAAGGGCGTGAAGGGAGGCAGCGGGCTGTCTCCTTTCTCCTCTCTCCTTTCGACCAGGGCGGCTCTCAAGCCGCCTGCTCTATTTTTCGCCCCGCCAGGGGAACGAAAAATCGGGGCGGCCGGATTTGAACCGGCGACCTCTTGACCCCCAGTCAAGCACGCTACCAAACTGCGCCACGCCCCGATCTTGGGTAGGAGGCCGGATCGGGCCGCGCCCGCGTCCGGTCTCCTCCTTCCTAACTCGGGCGGCGTCCGGTGTCAAGTCCTTTTCCGGGTTGACTTAGGGCCGGGCCGGGGTAGAATCCCGCTCTCTGCGGATCCCGGCAGTTGGGCGGAGCCGACGTGGGGGCGGCGCCCGGCACCCGGGCCGGGTCCGAGGAGCCGAAACCGAGGAGCGGGGCACATGCCCGAGGACCTCCGCGAGCGCGTGGCGCGCCTGCGGGCCGAGCGCAACGCGGTCATCCTGGTGCACAACTACGAGCCCGGGCCCATCCAGGATCTGGCCGACCACCTGGGCGACAGCCTGGGCCTGGCCCGCCAGGCGGCGCAGACCCGGGCCGCGTGCATCGTGTTCTGCGGGGTCCACTTCATGGCCGAGACCGCGGCGATCCTGAATCCCGACAAGCCCGTGTACATGCCCGACCCGCACGCGGGCTGCCCCATGGCGAACATGTGCACCGGGCGCGAGCTCGCGGCCTTCAAGGCGCAGCACCCGGGCGCCACCGTGGTGACGTACGTAAACTCGACCGCCGAGGTCAAGGCGCAGAGCGACATCTGCTGCACGTCCGCGAACGCCGTGGACGTGGTGCGCGACATCGCGGGCAAGGTGCTCTTCGTGCCGGACCGCAACCTCGCCGACTACGCGGCCCGCACCCTGGACCGCGAGGATATCGTTCCGTGGAACGGATTCTGCCCCACGCACGAGCGCATCCTGCCCGAGCACGTGGCTGCGGCGCGCGCGGAGCATCCCGAGGCCGAGCTCGTGGCCCATCCGGAATGTCGGCCCGCGATCGTGGACCTGGCCGACCACGTGGCCAGCACCAGCGGGATCGTGCGGTACTGTGCGGAGAGCCGTGCGCGCGAGTTCCTGGTGGCCACGGAGGTGGGGCTCCTCCACCGCCTGCGCAAGGAGAACCCGGACAAGGCCTTCTATCCGGCCAGTCAGGTGGCCGATTGTCCGGACATGAAGCTGACCACGCTCGAGAAGCTGGCGTGGTGCCTGGAGGAACGCTCGGGCCGGGTGCAGGTGCCTGAAGAGATCGCGGCGCGCGCGCGGGTGCCGATCGAGCGCATGCTCGAGAAAGCGGCCCGCTCACCGGTCGCGGCGCGGGGCGAAGGAGGCTGACCGTGGCTCACTCGCTTCTGGAGGGGCAGACGATCGGGTTCATCGGCGCGGGGCACATGGCCGAGGCCATTGCCCGCGCGCTCCTGGGTTCGGGGGTCAGCGCGGGCCAGCTTCTGTGCGCGGACCCGGACGAGGCCAGGCGGCGGGTCTTCCGCGAGGAGCTGGGCATCGGGAGCGCCGCGAACGAGGAGGTCGCCGGCAAGGTGGATATCCTGGTCCTGGCCGTGAAGCCCCAGGTGCTCGACGAGGTGGTCGGCGGCCTGGCCGGTGCGCTACGAGGGGAGGCCCTGGTCGTGTCCATCGCCGCGGGCGTGGACACGGGCCGCATCGAGGCGGGCCTGGGCGCCGACGCGCGGGTCGTGCGCGTGATGCCCAACACCCCCATGGCCGTGGGCCGCGGGGTGGCCGCGGTGGCGCGCGGGGCCAGGGCCACGGACGAGGACGTGGCCCGAACGAGCGCGATCTTCGCGGCCGGGGGCATTGCCGACGAGGTGCCCGAGGAGCGCATGCATGCGGTCACCGCGGTCTCGGGCAGCGGTCCGGCGTACGTGTTCCGGTTCGTGGAGGCCCTGGCCGCGGCCGGTGTGGAAGCGGGCCTGCCCGTGGACCAGGCCGAGCGGTTCGCGCGCGAGACCGTGATCGGCGCGGCGCGCATGCTGTCGGAGACCGACGAAGCGGTGGCCGAGCTGCGCGAACAGGTCACCAGCCCAGGCGGCACCACCGCCGCGGCGCTCGCGCGCCTGGACGCGGCCGCGTTCGAGCGGATCTTGACGAGCGCGGTGCACGCGGCGGTCAAGCGCTCGCGCGACCTGGCCGCCGAATAGACGGATGGACGTGGCCGGGCTCGAATGCGCGGACGCAGAGGGCGGGGCGCTCGTGACCGTGCGCGCCTATCCGCGCTCGCGGCGGGAGGGCCTTGACGGGGTGCGGGACCATGCCCTGCGCGTGCGGGTGGCCGCCGCCGCGGACAAGGGAAAGGCCAACCAGGCCGTGTGCACGCTGCTCGCGCGGGCCGTGGGCCTGCCCCGGTCGGCCGTGACGGTGAAGACCGGCGCCGCCCGGCCGCGCAAGCGGGTCCGGGTGCACGGGATGCGCGCCGAGCAGGTGAGGGCCCGCCTGGCCGCGTACGAGACGCCTTGAGAAGACGGAGCGAGGAGAGAGCCGATGGCAAAGCACGACCTGGCCGCCCGCGTGGAAGAGGCCTCCGCCGCCGTATCGCGCGAGCTGGAGTGCCGGCCCCAGGCGGGCATCATCCTGGGCACGGGACTGGGCGGATTGGCCGAGCGCGTGGAGGACGCGCGCAGCATGAGCTACGCGGACATCCCGTTCTTCCCGGAGAGCACGGTGGAGACCCACGCGGGCCGGCTGCTGGCGGGCACGCTCGCGGGCAAGGACGTGGTGGCCATGGAAGGCCGGTTCCATTATTACGAGGGCTACACCCTGGAGCAGGTGACCTTTCCGGTGCGGGTGATGAAGGCTCTGGGCGCCAAGGCGCTGGTGGTCACCAACGCCTGCGGGGGCATGAATCCGCTGCACGAGCCCGGCGACATTATCCTGATCGACGACCACATCAACCTGATGGGCGTCAACCCCCTGGTCGGCCCGAACGACGAGTCCCTGGGCCCGCGGTTCCCGGACATGAGCGAGCCCTATGACCAGGAGCTTCTGCGCCTGGCCGAGGCCGTGGCCCTGGAGCACAACATCCGCGCCCATCGGGGCGTGTACGTGGGCGTGACCGGCCCGTGCCTGGAGACCCGGGCCGAGTACCGTTTCCTGCGGGGCATCGGCGCGGACGTCGTGGGCATGAGCACGGTGCCCGAGGTGATTGTGGCGGTGCACGCCAAGCTGCGGGTGCTGGGCATGAGCGTCATCACCGACCAATGCCTGCCCGACGCGCTGGAGCCCGCGAAGATCGAGACCATCGTCGCTGTGGCCGGAGAGGCCGGCCCCAAGTTGGAGACGCTCGTGAGCGAGACTCTGGCGCGGGCGAACCTGTGAGCACGGGAGAGACCGAGGGGGAGTTGGGAATGCAGCAGCGCAAATGGGGTGAGGGAATGCGTCTGGTCGCGCTCATGCTGGGCGCCGCTGTGCTCGCCGCAGGGTGCACATCGCGCATGGACACCGAGCGCGCCTCCGAGCGGCGGCGGTACCTGGAGCAGATCCTGCCCGCGACCGGCCCGGAAGGCCTGACCGTGGCCGAGCGGCGCGTGGTCGCGTACAACGGCCGCGGATGGGTGGACGTGAGCGGCCTGGGTGACGGTGGAGATGACGAGGGCCTGCAAGACCTCACCGACGAGCAGGAGGCCCTGGTGGACAAGGTCCGCCCGCACGGCGACCTGGATGGATACGCTTTCGTGGCCTACCGAGCTTCCGATGCGGACGAGTCCGCGGACCCGGCCGCCGTGGTGCAGGCGTATCTCTCCTCGTATCCAGTCGGGTACCTGCCCGTGAAGGCGGAGCCCGAACCGACCCGGGAGCCCGACGAGGGCGCGGACGACGAGGCCCCGCAGCCTGAAGAGCTCGACGCTTCGGAGGCCGAGTCCGCGAACACGCAGGCCGAGCAAGCCCAACCCTCCGAAGAGGCAACCGGCGAGCACGCCGAGCCCGAAGCGGGCGCGCACGTCGAGGACGGTTGCGAGCACGGCGAGGGCGCGGCCAAGGAGGAGGCCGCGTGCGCCTGCAAGCCTGTGGACGCCGCCGCCGCCCAGCCGCCCGGCGGCGACCGAGCCCAGGGCGTGGTGGAGCTGTGCGCCTGTCCGCCTGACGAGGAGGGGCAGGGCCCAATGTACTGCGTGCGTGCGCGCGGGCTGCGCGTGGAGGTGACCGCCGCGCCGGGCGCGCACGAACAGGCCGAGGCCGTGGCCCGGGACGTGCATCGGCGGGTGACCGAGGCCGTGCGCGCGCGCGCGAAGCTGCGCCGTGAGATGCAGGCGCTGCGCGAGGACCTGCCGCCGGGCGCGATCCCGCTCACGGGCGTCTGGGGGCATCTGGGCCGCCACATCAACATGGAAGAAGCGCAGTACGACGTTCTGCGCAAGCAATGGTGAGGCCCATGCCCGCGTTCGAACCCGTTGAGACCCCCATGGACTTCCCCGGCGCCGAGGAAGCGGTGCTCGCCTGGTGGCGCCAGCGGGACGTGTTCGCCCGCCAGGTGGCGCGGAACAGCGCGGACGCCTGCGCGCGCGAGGAGCGCGAGCACAGGCCCTTCGTGTTCTACGAAGGCCCGCCCACGGCCAACGGGGCCCCGCACCCGGGGCACGTGCTCACGCGCGTCATGAAGGACGTGTTCCTGCGGTTCAAGGCCATGCAGGGCTTCGACGTGCCTCGCAAGGCGGGGTGGGACACCCACGGTCTGCCCGTGGAGATCGAAGTCGAGCGCCAGCTGGGCATCGAGGGCAAGGACGGCATCGAGGCCTACGGCATCGAGCCCTTCGTGTCCCAGTGCAAGAAGAGCGTGTTCCAGTACGCCGATCTGTGGACCCGGATGACCGAGCGGATTGGCTTCTGGATCGACCTGGACCACCCGTACGTTACCTACCATCGCGAGTACATCGAGAGCGTGTGGTGGGCGCTGAAGACGATCTGGGACGCGGGGCTGCTGTACCACGGGCACAAGGTGGTCCCCTACTGCCCCCGGTGCGGCACGCCGCTCTCCAGCCACGAGGTGGGCCTGGGCTACCGCACGGTGGAAGATCCGTCCCTGTTCGTGGCGTTCCAGGTGCGCGGCCAGAAGAACCTGAGCCTCCTCGCCTGGACGACCACGCCCTGGACGCTCCTCTCGAACATGGCGCTGGCCGTGGGGCCGGACTACGACTACGACTACGTGCGCGTGGGCGACGAGACCTTGGTGATGACGAGCGCCTTGCGCGAGGCCTGCATGGGCAAGATCCCGCACGAGGTCG
>CAZOBJ010000077.1:0-7298 GCA_964577825.1 uncultured Planctomycetales bacterium | reverse complement strand
GTGATGACGAGCGCCTTGCGCGAGGCCTGCATGGGCAAGATCCCGCACGAGGTCGCGAAGACCGTGAAGGGCCGCGAGCTGGTGGGCTGGGAGTACGAGCCTCTGTTCGACTTCGCCCGGCCGAGCAAGCCCGCCTACCGGGTCATCGCCGCAGACTTCGTGGGCCTGGACGCGGGCAGCGGCATCGTGCACATCGCCCCGGCCTTCGGCGAGGACGACTATCGCGCGGCGGTGGACAACGACCTCCCGGTCGTCAACCTCGTAGAGGCCGACGGCACGTTCACCGACGCGGTCGAGCCCTGGAAGGGCCGGTTCGTCAAGGACGTGGACCCCGAGATCATCCGCAACCTGCGCGACCGCAAGCTCGTGCTCAAGGCCGAGCGCTACCGCCACGAGTACCCGTTCTGCTGGCGGTGCGACAGCCCGCTCATCTACTACGCCCGGCCGGCCTGGTACATCCGCACCACCGAGGTGAAGGACCGGATGCTCGCGAACAACGCGGCCATCGACTGGCACCCGCGGCACATCCGCGACGGCCGGTTCGGCAACTTCCTGGCCGCGAACGTGGACTGGGCGCTTTCGCGCGAGCGGTACTGGGGCACGCCCCTGCCGCTGTGGACGTGCGAGGCGTGCGGGCGCGTGGAGGCCGTGGCGAGCCGCGACGAGCTCGTCTCGCGCGCCACGAACGCGCCCGCGGATCTGGAGCTGCACAAGCCCTGGGTGGACGAGGTCACGCTCACCTGCCCTGACTGTCGGGGAACCATGCGCCGCGTGCCCGAGGTCATCGACTGCTGGTTCGACTCCGGGGCCATGCCCTTTGCTCAGTGGGGGTACCCGCACGCGTCCGCCAGCATGGACCGCCTGCGCGAGAGCTACCCCGCGTTCTTCATCACCGAGGCGATTGACCAGACCCGCGGGTGGTTCTATTCGCTCTTGGCCATCGCCACGCTCCTGAAGGTCTGCGCCGAACGACAGGAGCGCGAGGCCGCGGACCCGGACCACGCGCGCGAGCGTGTCGACCCCGCCTTGGAGCCTTTCCTTGCCACGCCCGTTCCGGTCCCCTATCGCCGGTGCCTGGTGCTCGGGCACGTGTGCGACGAGGACGGGTACAAGATGTCCAAGAGCAAGGGCAACTACCTGGACCCGCAGGAAGTGATCGCGGAGAACGGCGCAGACGCCATGCGCTGGTACTTCTTCGCGAGCAACCACCCCTGGGTGTCTGTGCGGTTCTACAAGGAGGCCGTGCGCGACGCGCAGAAGGAATTCCTGGTCCGTCTGCACAACGTGGTCCAGTTCTTCGTGATCTACGCGAACATCGACGGGTTCTCTCCCGGCGAGGGCCTGGGCGCGGTGCAGGCCCTGGGCGCAGGCGCGTTGACCGGGGCGCGGGGGTACGTGCCCGCGGCGCAGCGGAGCCTGCTGGACCGCTGGATCCTCTCCAAGCTGTCCACCACCGTGCGCACGGTCACCGAGCGGCTGGACGGCATGGACGTGCTGGGCGCCTGCCAGGGACTGAGCGCGTTTGTGGACGGGCTGTCGAACTGGTACGTGCGCCGCAGCCGGGGCCGCTTCTGGCGCGGCGAACAGGACCAGGACAAGCGCGCCGCGTACTGGACCCTGTACGAGTGCCTGACCGGGGTGAGCCTGCTGTGCGCGCCCTTTGTGCCGTTTACGGCCGAGGCGATGTATCGCCGTCTGGCCGCCGAGGTGGTCGACGGCCTGCCCGAGAGCGTGCACCTGCACCCCTGGCCCGAGCCGGACGGGGCCGCGGTGGACCCGGCGCTGGAGGCGCGCGTGGACCGCGCCCGCGAGATTGCGTCCCTGGGCCTGTCCGCGCGGGCCTCGCAGAAGCTCAAGGTGCGCCAACCGCTGGCCGAGGCCGTGGTGATCCTCGCCGACCTGGCCGAGCGCGAGGCCGTGGCAACCCTGGCGGACGTGCTCGCCGATGAGCTCAACGTCAAGCAGGTCACGTTCGCTCAGGCGGCCGAGGACTACGTGGCCTATGAGGTCAAGCCCGACTTCCGCCGCCTGGGTCCGCGGCTGGGCAAGGACGTACAGGCCTGCGCGGGCGCGCTCGCGCGCATGGACGCCGCGCGCGTGGCCCGGGCCGCATCCGTCGGCGAGCCGGTGGAGGTCTCCTGGGACGGCCGCACCGAGGCGCTCGCGCCCGAGGACCTGGACGTGCGCGTGCGCGCGCGCGAGGGATACGTGGCCGCCCAGGGGCCGAAGGCCGTGGTGGTGCTCGACACCCAGATCACGCCCCGGCTGCGCCAGGAGGGCCTGGCCCGCGAGATGGTCAATCGTATCCAGGCTCTGCGCAAGGAGCTCGACCTGCCCTACGAGGCGCGCATCACCGCGCAGCTCACCTGCGCGGACCCACTGGCCGAGGCGGCCGACGCGTTTGCCGACATGATCCGCGCCGAGACCCTGTGCGCGGACCTCTCGGTCGTGTCGCAGGCGCCCTCGCGCGAGGAAGGGGCCCCGGGCGAGCCCGCCGAAGACCGCACTGCCACGCGCCTGCATACGATCGACGGGCACGAGGTTCGGGTGCGTATCGCGCGCGCCTGAATCGCGGCAAGCGCTTGGCGGAGCGGGCCAATGCGCTTGCGTCCCGTCCCCAGACCGCCGCTTGCCTGAAATCGGCCCGTCTGTTACAATACAGTTACGCCCGCAGGGACGGGTGCAACCCCGGACAGGGATCAGGTATGGCCCGCCCGCTTCGGCTCGTTGCCCTCATCTCCGGGGGCGGCACCACGGTTGTGAACCTGCTCGCCCGCATCGACCGCGGCGACCTGGACGCGCAGGTCGACCTTGTGGTCTCCAGCCGCGCCCGGGCCCCGGGCGTAGAGCGCGCGCGATCCCGGGGCGTGGAGGTCGCGGTGGTGCCCTCGCGGCGCTTTCGCCGCAATGGTGCGCCGGACTGGGCGGCCATGAGCGCGGCCCTGGACGAGGTGATTTTGCCCCGAGAGCCCGACCTCGTGGTGTTCGCGGGGTTCCTGTGCTTTTACCGGTTGCCCGAGGCGCTGCGGGAACGAGCCATGAACATCCATCCCGCGCTCCTGCCCGCGTTCGGGGGCCGGGGATGGTGGGGCATGCGCGTGCACGAGGCCGTGGTGGCCGCCGGAGTCAAGGTCACCGGGTGCACGGTCCACTTTGTGACGGGCGAGTACGACCGAGGCCCGATTATCCTACAGCGCACGTGCCCCGTGTTCGACACGGACACCGCACAGGACGTGGCCCATCGCGTGTTCCGGGAGGAATGCATCGCCTATCCCGAGGCGATCCGCCTGTTCCACCAGGGCCGGCTGCGCGTGGACGGCGGCATTGTTCGCATCGCGCCGCCTGCGTCGAGCGCGACGAAGGACTAGGGAGGGGACGTCAGATGGTCGAAACGGCCGAGCTCCATGCCTGGCTGGAGGCGCTTGGAGACCGCATCCAGGCCTTGCGCAAGGCCCTGGACGTGGATGCGCTCAACAAGCGAATCGACGAGCTCAGCGCCCGGATGGAGGCGCCCGAGTTCTGGAACGATCCGCAGGCCGCCCAGGGCGTGCTCGAGGAGCTCAAGCGTCTCAAGAACCGCGCCGAGCCCGTGCAGGCGGCCGCCGAGGACCAGGCGAACCTGGCCGAGCTCGCGAACCTGGTCGAGGCCGAAGACGACGCCGAGGCCATGGACGAGGTGGACCGCGACGCGCAGGCCCTGGCCGGGCAGGTCGACCGCCTGGAGACCGCGGCCCTGCTATCGGGCCCGAACGACGACAAGGACGTGTTCTTCAGCGTGCACGCGGGCGCGGGCGGCAACGACGCGTGCGAGTGCGCGGAGATCCTGCTGCGCATGTTCCTGCGCCACTTCGAGCGCCGCGGCTGGCGCGCCCAGGAGCTCAACACCGTGCCCGGCGAGGAGGCGGGCATTCGTAGCGCGACCTATCGCGTGTCCGGCGAGAACGTGTACGGGTACCTGCGCAGCGAGATGGGCGTCCACCGGATCGTACGCATCAGCCCGTTCAGCGGCAAACGCGAGACCTCGTTCGTGGGTGTGGACGTGATGCCCGAGTACGGGGATGTGAGCGTGGACATCGACGAGAACGACCTTCGCGTGGACACGTATCGTTCGAGCGGCAAGGGCGGCCAGCACGTGAACAAGACCGACTCGGCGGTGCGCATCACGCACGTGCCCACCGGGGTCGTCGTGGCCGTGCAGAACGAGCGCAGCCAGCACAAGAACCGGGCCATCGCCCTGCGCCTGCTAAAGGCCAAGCTCCAGCGCATGGAGGAGGCCAAGCGCGAGAAGGAGTTGGGCGCCCTGTATTCGGAGAAGGGCGAGATCGCGTTCGGCAGCCAGATCCGCAACTACGTGTTCCAGCCCTACACCCAGGTCAAGGACACGCGCACCGGGCACGAGAACGGGAACATCCAGGCCGTGATGGACGGCGACCTGGACGAGTTCGAGGAGGCGTTCCTGCGCTGGGACGTCCAGCGGCGGCGCAAGAGGGCGTGATCGCCGCCGCATCCGGGCCGCCGGGACAGCCCGGGCGGCTCATCCAGGTACGCGGCGCAGGAGCGCACCCGTCTCTGGCCGCGGAAAGACAAAGAAGAGAACGGCACACAAGGGGGACACGCATGCAGACCCAACGACTCCTGGACATCGACCCCGAGATCGCGGAGGCCCTGGACGGCGAGATTCGCCGCCAGCAGGACGCCATCGAGCTCATCGCTAGCGAGAACTACACCTCCGCCGCGGTGATGGAGGCCCAGGGATCGGTCATGACCAACAAGTACGCGGAGGGATACCCGGGCCGGCGCTACTACGGCGGGTGCGACTTCGTGGACGTGGCCGAGCGCCTGGCCATCGAGCGCGCCAAGCGGCTGTTCGGCGCCGAGCACGCGAACGTGCAGCCCCACTCAGGCACCCAGGCGAACATGGCCGCGTACATGGCGCTGCTCGAACCGGGCGACCGGGTGCTCAGCCTCGACATGAACCACGGCGGACACCTCTCCCACGGGACCAAGGTCAACTTCTCCGGCCGGTACTACGAGTTCCATTTCTACGGGGTCAGCCGCGACACCGAGCGCGTGGAGATCGCGGAGGTGACCGAGCAAGCGCGCAAGGTCCGCCCGCGCATGATCGTGGTCGGCGCGAGCGCGTATCCGCGCGTGTTCGCGTTCCGGGATTGGTACGACCTAGCCCGCGAGGTGGGCGCGTACCTGGTGGCCGACATCGCGCACGTGGCCGGGCTCGTGGCCGGGGGCCTGCATCCGGACCCGGTGCCCTTCTGCGACGTGGTGACCGCGACCACGCACAAGACCATGCGCGGACCGCGCGGCGGCGTGATCCTGTGCCGGGCCGAGCATGCGAAAAAGATCGACACCGCGGTCTTTCCCGGGGTGCAGGGCGGGCCGCTTATGCAGATCATCGCGGGCAAGGCGGTGAGCTTCAAGGAGGCCCTGACCGGCGCCTTCCACGACTACCAGTTCCAGATCCTGGAGAACGCCAAGGCCCTGTCCCGCGCGTTGCGGCGGCGCGGATACCGCCTGGTCACCGGAGGCACGGACAATCATCTGCTGCTGGTTGACCTGCGCGAGCAGGGCGTGACCGGCCGCCGGGCGAGCGCGGTCCTGGAACAGGTGGGCATCGCGGTGAACAAGAACCTGATCCCCTATGATACCCGCCCGCCGAAGCAGACGAGCGGCATCCGGATCGGCAGCCCGGCGGTGACCACCCGCGGAATGCGCGAGCCGGAGATGGAGGAGATCGTGGCGATCATCGACGAGGCCCTGCGCGCCCGCAAGGACAAGGCGCGCCTGCGCGAGTTGCGCGCCCAGAGCCTTGCGCTCGCCGACCGGTTCCCGATCTACGCGAGCATGACGGATGCCTACAAGCCCGACATGCCCACGGACGAGGTGAAGGAAGCGGCGAGCTGAGCATGCCCGCGGGACGAGCCCTGTATGCGTAAGCCGAAGCCGAGCAAGGCGTCCGGGGACGAGCGCCCCGCCACAATCTACGCCCGGATGACGCGGGTCCTGGAGGGCGAGATGGGCGAGGGGACGCTCGCCCAGGTGCTCTCGGACGTGCGTGCGACCGGCGTGCGCGAGAGCCTGCCTCTGGGCGCCGCGGCGGACGTGTCGCGCCTGATGGGGCGGCTGGGCTGGCTCGAGGGCCTGGACGGCCCCGCTCGAGAGAAGCGGACCGAGGAGATCCTGCGCGAGATCGCCCAGGCCGTGGACCGCACGCCCGCAGTGCTCTCGGTCGTGTTCCGCCTGTACGCGGACGGGCTGTACGGGGTGCTTCCCCAGGGCATCTGCGGCAACCCCCCGCTGTGCGACCGGTGCGGGCTCACCCGGATCTGCGCCTACTACAATGCGCCGCCGCGCCCCTCCCGCCGGGACAAGGGGCTGGGACCCGCCGAACGCCTGCGCCGCGACGGCGCGGCGGACCTGGCCGACGAGGAGCTCTTGGCCTTGGTGCTGGGCGGAGGCCGGCGCGTCTCGGACAGTCTGGGCGTGGCCCAGGAGCTCATCGGACGGTACGGCTCCCTGCGTAAGCTGTCCCAGGCCGCGGCCGCGGAGCTAGAGAGCTACGCTGCCGTGCAGCGCCCCATGGCCCTGCGGCTGTTGGCCGCGGTTGGGTTCGCCGAGCGCATGGCCGACGAGAAGCGCCGCCTGGGCCCCGTCGTGCGCTCGGGCAAGGACTTCTACGACCTGTATCATCGTCGACTGCGCGACTTGCGACAGGAGGTGTTCTTGGTGGTGCTCCTGGATCAGCGCAACCGCATCATCCGCGAGGCGCAGGTCTCCCAGGGGTCCCTGACCGCGAGCCTGGTGCATCCGCGCGAGGTGTTCGGCCCCGCGGTGCGCGAGGCCGCCGCCGCGGTGGCGCTCGTGCACAACCACCCCAGCGGCGACCCGTCGCCGAGCCCGGAGGACCTGGCCATCACCCGCCGCCTGGCCGAGACCGCGCAGGTGGTGGGCGTGCGGTTCCTGGATCACGTGATCGTGGGCGAGAGCGCGTACACGAGCTTCGTGGACGAAGACCTGCTCTGAGCCGCTCGCCCGCGCGTTACGGTGCGGTCCATTGCAGCGCGACGTCTTCGGTGGGCGTCCAGTCCTCGCGCACCGGATGCGGCTCGCCGTCCAAGACCACGGACACGGTGTTCAGGGACTCGGTGCGTCCTTCCATGGTCCGCACGGAGGCCGGGCACACGAGCCGGCAGCTTCCCTGCGCGTCCGTGCGCTCTTCCAGTTCATAGTCCTCGCCCAGCGAGCTCTCCAGCCGCACCGGGACGCCTGCGATCGGCGCGCCG
>CAZOBJ010000076.1:0-15508 GCA_964577825.1 uncultured Planctomycetales bacterium | reverse complement strand
TCCGAGGCCGAGGAGACGGCGCGCAGAGCAGGCCCGGACCGGGATCCCGAAGCCCAAGCCGCGTTGGAGCGGCGCGGGCGCCAACGGCTGGCGCGTCTGCTCCCGCACAGCGTGCTGCCCGCGCCCGACCGCCGGGTTCGGTTGCGCGAGGGATTCGAATTGTGCGAGACGGTTGATCCCGCGCGCGGGGTGTATGCGCTCTATGTCCAAAGTCCGCCCGAGGTTCCTGCGTTTTGGCTGGAGCTCGCGCACGAGACCGCGCACCTGCTCAACCCGCGAATCCGCGACTGGCACATGGAAGGCCTGTGCAGCGTGTTCGCCGAGCACATGGCCCGGCGGACCGGGCGCACGTGGGGGCCGTGGGGCCGGCGGTTCGCCGCTCGGCGCACGCGCGACCCCTACGCCGTTAGCTACGAGCTTATGAAGGCCGTCGACCGGTCCGCGGGAGACCGGATGCGCACCTTGCTTCAGTACACCGCGCCCGGCCCCCGAGGGCGGCTGCGTCTGGACATGGAGGCGTGGTGCGAGACGCTGGACCCACCCCAATATCTGGATGTTCTGCGAGCGTTGCGGCGCTGGGGCCCGGTGCTCGAACGGTGCGGCGGCCGCAGCAATGCCTTCGTGTGGCCCGAGGACTTGCGATAAACAGGCGCGCACGGCAGGATGTTCCCGGCACTGACGAGCGCGCAGCACGTCTCGCGCACCGAATGAAGGAAAGGGAGCGAACGTGGACTGGCACGCGAGCGGAGCGGGCGGCGCGGTGGCCGCCGGGGGCGAGGGCGCGGTCGCGGCGGGCATCGCGCAACTGCAACAGGGCGGCAACGCGGTCGACGCCGCGGTGGCCACGCTCCTGGCCCTGAGCGTGACCGACTACGGGTCGTTCGCCATCGGCGGGGAGATCCCCCTGCTCCTGTGGGACGCGAAGCGCAAGCGCGTGCAGGCGTTCAGCGGCGTGGGCGCCGCGCCCGCCTCATCCGAGGCCATGGCCTGGTACACCGAGCACGGCATCCCCGCGAAAGGCGGCGTGCGGGCCACGCCGGTCCCGGGGGCGCTGCACCTGTGCCTCACGGTCCTGCTCATGCGCGGGACCCGGTCCTTTGCGGACGTGGCCGCGCCCACGCTCGGGCTGTTGGCCGCGGGCACGGAGGCGTGGCACGAGGCGCTCGCGCGCACGCTGGAGAAGCTCGCCGACACGGAGCGGCGCACCACGGGCATGCGCGAGGACAAGATCCTGGCCGCGCGCGACCGGGCGTATGCCGGCGACGTGGCGGATGCGCTGGAGGCCTTCTACGTGCGCGAGGGGTCGTTTTTGCACAAACGCGACCTCGCCGCGCATGTGACCCGGGTGGAGGACCCGGTGAGCGTCGCCTACCGCGGGTACCGGGTGTACAAGTGCGGGCCCTGGACCCAGGGGCCGAGCCTGTGCCAGGCGCTGCGGCTCCTGGAGGGGTTCGACCTGCGCGGCGCGGGACACCTGTCCGCGGGCTGCATCCACGTGGCCGTGGAGGCCCTGAAGCTCGCGTTCGCGGACCGTGACGCGCACTACGGGGATCCGCGGTTCGTTGACGTGCCCCTCGAGGAGCTCTTCTCCGACGCGTACACGCGCCTGCGCCGCGAGCTTATCGACCCGGATCACGCGTCCATGGATCTGCGTCCGGGCGACCCGCGCGGCATGCGGCCGCTCCTGGACAGGGACGGACCGTCCGGGCTCGGGCCCGGCGGCACGACCACGTGCGTGGCGAGCGACCGGTGGGGGAACGTCGTGGCCGCCACCCCGAGCGCGAACCGGCCCTATGCGATATGCGAGGCCCTGGGCATCGCGCACGGGAACCGGCTGCGTTCGCTCAATACCCACCCCAGGCACCCGAACCGGATCGAGCCGGGCAAGCGTCCGCGCGTCACGCTCACGCCCACCCTGGTCACGCACCCGGACGGCCGGGTGCTGGCCGTGAGCGTGGCAGGCGGCGACCTACAGGAACAGGCCACGCTCAACTGCCTGCTCAACCACATCGAGTTCGGGATGATGCCCCGCGAGGCCGTGTCCGCGCCACGCTTCAGCACCTCCCACCACGAGAATTCGTTCCGGCCCCACGCGGACCGGAAAGAAGCGGTGGTCGCGCGGGGACTCGTCAAGCTGGACGCGCGCGTCGCCGCCGACGTGGAGCGCGAGCTCGCGGCCCGGGGCCACACGGTCGACCGGGTCCAGCGCGCCATCGGCACTCCGGTCATGCTCGTGCTCGACGGCGCGTCCGGGACCGCGCACGCGGCGGGCGACCCGTTGGCCGGCCGTCACGCCCAGGCGCTCGGCTGAGGAGCGAGCTGCACGGCTGTGTGTGAAGGGTCACCGAGGGCTGGCGGGCAGCGGGGTTACGGCCTGGGCACGCTGCGGCCTTCGGCCTGCGCGCGTTCGAGGAAAGCGCAGAGCTCCTCCACGATGTCCGGCCGCTGAAGCCACAGGTTGGTCGTCTCCTGCGGGTCGCTGTCCATGTGGTAGAGCTGGCCCGCCGGGCCGCCGGGCTCGGGCTCCGCGCGCTGGGGCGGGGAGAACCCCCCGGAGCCCAGGCCGAGGATGCACTTCCACGGGCCCCGGCGCACCGCGAACATCCCGTCCATGGAATGGTGGATGGTTGTCTCGCGAAGCGGGCGGTCGGGCCGCTCGCCGAGGAGGTAGGGCAGGATGCTCAGGCTGTCGGGCCCGGCCTCCGGGGGCAGCGTGACGCCCAGGATGTCGACGGCGGTGGCCATGAGGTCGGTGAGCGAAACCGTCTGCTCGCACGTGCTGCCCGCAGGGGTCCGGCCCGGCCACCGGACGATGAACGGCTCGCGGTGGCCGCCGTCCCAGATGTCGGCCTTGACGCCTCGCCAGTCGCCGCAGGCCTTGTGGCCGTAGGTGTTCCCGTCCACGTCATAGGGGCGCGCGCCGTTGTCGCTGGTGGCCACGATCAGAGTGTCGTCGGCCACGCCGAGCTCGTGGAGCGTGTCGTCCACCTGGCCGACCATGTGGTCGACCACGGCCACCATGTCGCCGCGCGGTCCGGCCTGGCTGATGCCGCGGAAGCCCTCGGGCGGCTTGCACGGCCGGTGCGGCGCCGACGGGGTGAGGTACAGGAAGAACGGCCGCTCGGGCTCGGCTCGGCCCTGCCGGGCCATCCACTCGCAGGCCTTGCGTGCAAGGGTCAGGTCCACGTCCTCGTCGCGCCAGCCCTCGGTCATGAACCCGGTATGCTGCTGCGCGTTGTACGGGTCCTTTTCCCGGTCGGGCAGGCCCACGGTGCGGTCGTTCTCCAGAAAGCAGTAGGGCGGCATGTCCAGCGACGCGGCGATGCCGAAGAAGTAGTCGAAGCCGAGCGCGGTGGGGCCGCCGGTGAAGGGCTTGGTGTAGTCGATGTGTTCGCCCGTCTCTCGGCTCCACTTGTAGGTGTCCAGGTCCTCGGGGAAGAGCTCGCGTGCGCCCGGCTTGAACGCCCACCCCAGGCCGAGGTGCCACTTGCCCACCGCGGCCGTGGCGTAGCCCTGTTTCCGGAGCACGGTCCCGACGGTGGCCCGGTCCGGCTCGATGAGCGGGCGCGAGTGGCCCCACAGCACCCCCCAGTCCAGGCGGGTGCGCCAGGAGTAGCGGCCCGTGACCACCCCGTACCGGCTGGGCGTGCACACGGCCGAGGATGCATGGGCGTCGGTGAACCGCATGCCCTGGGACGCGAGGCGGTCCATGTTCGGGGTCTGGATCTTGGTGGCCCCGTAACAGCCCACGTCGCCGTACCCGATGTCGTCTGCCATGATCCACACGATGTTCGGCCGGTCGACAGGCATTGGGCTTGGGCTCCTTGTCCGAGACGGCGCGAACGGTCAGCAACACGGATGCCGACCGGAGGCAGGCACCATGGCACAGGGCCCCGCGCGCGTCAAGGGGGGAAGTGTCTGTTCGGCGCCGCGCCGCTCAGCCAATGCGCAGCCACGCCGGGCTCGACCAAGCGAGCTCGCCGTCGGTCTGCTCCACGCGTATATAATAGGTATGGGCGCCCGGCTCGGCGTGCGGGTCGGTCCATCGCAGACGCGCGTCCAGCCGGCGGGGCCGCACGACATGCACCTCGTCGCCGTCACGCATCACCACGATGCGCTTGATGGGCTCGCAGGCGTGCACGCGCGCGTTGACGCGCGCCTTGTCCGCGCGCCCGCGTTGGCCCATGCGCACGCCGCTGACCGTGAGGTCGATAAGAATCCGCGGCCCGGTGGTGGCGTAGGTGCGCCGTTCCCGCATGGCGCGGATCACGGCCGGCGCGGTGCAGCGGTCCGCGCACACGGCGGTGACCCCGTTGCGCGCGTTGATGGGCGAGGAGAGGTGATGCGCGGCAATGGGCGCGCGCGGGACTACCCGGGGCCCGAGCGTGCAGTACCCGGTGTGCGAGTCTCCGCCGCCAAGAAAGCCCACCCGCATGCCCGCGGCCAGCAGCCCCTGGGCGCCGGGGCCCGTCTCGTACAGGCCGCCTCCGTGCACGCTGCACACCTCGTAGAGCCGGATGTTGCGCTTGGCCCGCGCGTTTTCGGTCAGGCCCAGGACCATGGGGCCGAAGTGGTGGGTGGCCAGGACCGTATCCCGCCGGCCGGTGAGAATCGGCAGCGCCTTGTCGAGCGGCGTATGCCCGGTGATTCGGGGCAGGGGGCGTACGCTGTAGGGATTGATGTCGAAGCGCGTGCGCCGGCCCTGATACGTGCCGCCTATGTTGTACTCGTACGCGTGCAGGACCACGAACGCGCCCGGCTGCGACCAGGCGGCGTTCGTCTCCTGCTTGCGGCGCCAGGTGTTCTCGCTGAAGTACCCGGTGTGGTCCGCGCATGCGGCCACGTCCAGGGCGTGGTCGTCGCGCGCGCGGCGGTACACCTCTGCGAGCTCGCCGATGGCGTCGCTGTCCTCGCTGTGGGCGTGCAGGCCCGCCCAGTAGAGCTCGCGGGCATCGTTGTCGGCCAGGATCTCCATCGGGTTCGAGCGGGCAATCACGGATCGACCATTCGGCGCTACGAGCTGGACGCGCCAGATGCCCGGCCGCAGCCGGGGCAGGGGCACGCGCACGTGCGTGGGGTCCGTGCGAAACGAGGAGAGCGGCCCCAATTCCCGGACGGGCCGGGTTCCGCGCAACAGCTGAAGCCGTGCGCCCACGGGTACCGTGCCGTGGGCCGGGGTGGGGTTGCCGAACCGGTCGGCGTAGTAGCCGCGCAGGACCAGGTCCTGGCCGCGGCGGCGCCTGCCGGGCAGGAAGAGCATGGCGGTCCGGGCCTCTCCGGGCGCGTACTCGGCGGAGTGCATGTTCTCCGGCAGCGGGCTTACGAAGTTGCGTCCGCCGTCCACGGAGACCTCGGCCACGAACACGGGCAGGGGCTCGTACCAGGAGCCCACAACCGCGGGCCCCAGCCTGCACGGCGCGGCCACGGCCCGGTCGTGACGCAGGGCCACCGTGACCTCGCGCCCGGGCGCCAGGTCGCGCCGCAGCCGGAAGCCGAGCGCCGATTTGCCGTGGCCTATCTGCTCCGGCCCCTGGAAGCGCAGGAGGCTCTTGCCCTGCAAGATCTCAAGTTCGTACGGCTCCTTGGGCAGGAACACGCCGCCGTTGAACACGAACCGGAGCACTGCGCCCGCGGGTAGCTTGGCCGTGGCCCGGTAGTGCAGACGCAGGTCGTGCGCCGCGCCCACGGGAATGACCGAGGGCTCGAGCGCCGTGGTGCCCGCGTCCGCGCGCGTGATGCCCCACAGATGGCGCTCCAGCTGCGCCACCGTGCCCGCGCGGCGCAGCGCGCGCACGGACAGGGGGCCGTCCGTGCTCAGGATCAGGCGGTCGTCAGGCGCGGGCGGATCCGACAGCCCCCAGATGCGGATCTGATACCAGTCGCCTCGGCTCATGAGCTCGGTAGGCTCGAAGCCCACGTACCGCGCCCTGCCGTCCACGGCCTGCGCGCGGGTGAGCGGGGTCATGCCCCGGGCCGTGCTCACGGCAACGCCGGGTTTGCGCGCGCGGGTGCGCACCCATACGTGCGTGCGCCGATGCGCGGGCAAGGACAGCACGCAGTCCACCCAGTCGGTGCTGGGATGCGCAGCGAAGTTGGACGGCGACAGGATGCGCTTCGGATTCGAGAAGCAAGTCATGGAGGTCCTCCGATCGCGGATCGCTTCCTAGAGAGACGGGAAGCATATCAGGACCCGGGCGGCTGTGCCATCCCGAAAATCGTCAGATGGAGGCCGTCCTGGCCCCACGGGAAAAGAGTTCACCGATGGCCGGAATTCGCGCTACCCGCGTATTTTTTGCTGGCAAGGACGGGGTAAGATTGCGTAGAATGCGCGCGGCCGCCGGTCGATGAAAGGGCCTTGACACGTAGGCGGAGTTGTGGATAGTCTATGTGTTGAGCCGGGGCTCTACCCAAGGCCCCGGGCGGTGGAGGACCAGTGCTGGCCGGCGGGTCAATGGGAACGGCGGTGTGCCAAACAGAGGGGTGTGACGTCCCCTAAATGCCATAGAGAGGTGTGGACTCCTTTCGTAGAGGTGCGGTTCGAGCGCCGTCCGCGAAAAGGCGCAACACAG
The DNA here is from genome assembly GCA_964577825.1 of uncultured Planctomycetales bacterium. Taxonomy (GTDB): domain Bacteria; phylum Planctomycetota; class SZUA-567; order SZUA-567; family JAFGNG01; genus CAZOBJ01. The sequence continues at coordinate 8,939 of CAZOBJ010000076.1, read as the reverse complement.
GCTCCCTGCATATAGGGGCGCACGATGGCGGCAAACGAAGCTTGGGGCTTGGACATCGGCCAGTGCGGTGTGCGGCTGGTCAAGATGCATCGTCACAAGGGCCGCGTGCAGATCACCGACTTCGCCTCCGTCCCCCTGGACAGTCCCCCGGATGACCCGCAGTACGACCAGAAGGTCGTCGCGGTCCTCACGCGGCTGATCCAGGAAAAGGACGTCGGCCACGACCCGGTGTACGTGGGGCTTTCCGGTTTCACGACATTCTACCGCGACTTCACCATGCCGGCCATGCGATCGGGCAAGCTGGGCGAGATCGTGGCCTACGAGGCTCGCCAGCAGATCCCGTACCCCCTGGAGGAGGTATTGTGGGGGTACCACGTGCATCGTTCCGATCCGCAGGCCGCGGAAGTGGACATCAGCCTGGTCTGCTGTCGGCGAGACATCGTCGCGAACCTGCTCTTGCTCCTGCAGACGGTGGGACTCAACGTCCAGGGCGTGCAGAGCACCGCGGTGGCCCTGGTCAACTTCCTGCGCTATGATCAACCACCCGAGGAAGGCGTTACGTTGCTGCTCGACTCGGGCGCGCGGGCCACGGACTTCATCCTGCTCGACCAGGGCAAATTCTGGCTGCGCAGCATCGCGGTGGCCGGCGCGGACCTCAGCAAGGCCCTGATGGGCAAGTTCAACCTCTCCTACGCCGACGCGGAGAGCCTGAAGCGCAAGATGGCCCGCAGCAAGCAGGCCGACCGGGTGTTCCAGGTGATCTCGCCCGTGCTGCGCACGCTGACCGGCGAAGTGCAGCGCAGTATGGGCTTCTATAAGAGCCAGCACCGGGGCACGCGTCTCGAGGGCCTGGTCTGCGCGGGCGGGACGTTTCTACTTGCCGGGGTCGACAAGCATATTGCGGACGCGCTCGGCGTGCCCCCCCGCCGGATCCAGCCGGCCCAGAACGTGGACTTTGCCTCGGGGGTGGACGCGGAGGCGTTCAACAGGCAGCGGCAGGTCATGGGTGCGGCGGCCGGACTGGCTCTCCAGGGGGTGGGTGCGGCGCCGATCGAGTTCAACCTGCTGCCGCCCGAGATTCAGCGCAAGCAACTGCTGTGGCGCAAATACCCGTACGCAGTCACCGCAGCCGTGCTGTTGACCATCCTCACCGTGGTCAGCCTCGTGGCAGCCTTGAATCGGTCCGGGCGGTGGACCACGGACATCCAGCGCATGCAGGAGTGGGTCGGGTCCGGCGGCAAGGTGTCCGAGCAGCAGCAAGAGCTGGACAAGGCCAGGCGAGAGGCCGAGCAAATCACGCAGGAATCCCGGGAACTCGCCTATATCGCGGAGGGGCGGGGACTGGCGCTCCAGGCCATGAGCGCGACCTACGCCAGACTCAGGGAGATCAATGACCGCCGCGACCAGATGGTTGAGGAAGCCGGTGAATTCGAGGCCCTCAAGGAGCAAATCTGGGCGGAGATGATGGCCTCGGAGCGCATGCCGCCCGAATTGTACGCCCGGTTGCAGAATGAGACCGAGGAGGACCTCGAGGACAAGGAGTACGTGCGCACGAAGAAGTTCCTCAGAGACCAGTGCGAGCAGCGTGCCCGGCGAATCACGGATCGCCGACTCAATGTCTTCCTGGAAGATATGGACGTGATGGTCCATCGGCTGAAATGGTCCGTGGAGCGCAATGAAGACGGCGAGGTGATCGGCTACTACTCTCCGCAGGAGGTGCAGACCCGGGTGGCGCAGCTCAACCGGGAGGAGCCGGGCAAGGGCCAAGAGTGGCGCGAGAAGCTCGAGACCTTGGAAGAGGGCGTCGAGGTCGCCCAAGTGCGCGGCCAGGGGTTCGTGGTCGTTAGGCCCGAGGAGTTTCGGCACGTCTTGAGCTTGCGCCAGGAGTTTGGGGAGGTCCCGGGGGTGCACGACCTCGTGGTTAGGCGCCAACGGCCGGAGACCAATCCCTTGCCGGTGGCGCAGATTGAATTCCAGCGGCGGGTGATTCGATGGGCCGATCAGCGGGCCACCGCCGCCGCGCAAGAGGGCGTTCAGTACACGACACACGACGAGCCGGTCTACACGTTCAGCATATCCTTCGTGTACTGCGAAGCCTCGGCCCAGGCGCAGGCCCGGCGCCAAGCGGTTGAGCAGGCCGGCGAGGAAACTGCCGGCGCGCAGGGGGGCTCTGGCACAGTGGAAGAAGAGCCCGAGGGTGAAGGGGAGGGCGCTGAAGGCCCCAGTGACGATGAAGGCGAGGAAGCAGAGACCGCCGCATCGGCTGAGGCCCCAGAGGCAGAGGCGACCGAGACGGCTGCGGGCCGTCAGGGCGAACAGGAATAGGGAGGGCCAACCATGGACTTCGTCAGGAAATGGTGGTACTGGCTCGTCCTAGCCGTTGTCCCCCTGGTGTTGCTGGGGGTCCACGTGTTCGTGACGCGAGACTACGCGAATAAGGCCGCTGCGCAGGAATCGACCTACAAGGAGCTACAGCAGAATCTTACGCGCGCGGCGAAGCAGGTACAGGAGGGCGAGATTCCCACCAAGGGCGACATCGCGCAGGAATGGGGGCGCATTGAGAAGATCCGCGAGCACCAGGCAGAGGCGATGAAGCTGTGGGAGCGAGCCTCCTCGGCGATGGCACCGGAGACCATGCATGAGTTCAACCCGGAGTACGAGTTCGCCCCAGCGGTGAGCCGCCTGTGTGAGGAGACCTGCCGAGACCTCGCGATAGCCCGGGCTCGACACGAAGGGGTGGACAACCCGGAGGAAAACCCGATCTACGTCGGCGATCCTGAAGCGCATCAGCTTGCCAACCTCATGGTCGACTACCGCACGATGGAGGACACGGAGCCGCTGTGGCGCCGATTCCAGATCAATCGCCGGATCCACAAGATCGTATCCGAGGCGCGGGTTAAGGTGGCCGAATACAAGGTTCGCACCCGAAAGAAGGAAGCGCCACAGCCGCCCCAGGAGGGGGTGCTTGCGCAGCCCGCCGAAGAGGAGATGTATTACGAGCCGGTCGAGGACTGGCGCATGGTCGAGCGTCTCGGCGAGGTCAGTATCGGAGAGCCGGCTGTCGCGTTGGTCGCACTGGAGGCTCGTGAAGCGGCCCTTGCCGAGGCGTCGGAGCAGGTCCCGGCGGCCGGCGCGGCCGCGCCGCCCGCAATCGAGGAAATGAGACAGCTTCTGGGTACTCCCAAGGAGGAGTGGCCCCAGCAATACCAGAGCTACACCGAAGAGATGATCGAAGAGATCATCATGGTAGAAGAAATGAGACAGTTCGAAGAGCAGATGATGCGCGAGGAAGAAGCTCGGATGAGCCGAGAGGGGGGCGCTCCCGGCAGGCGTCGTCCCGAGGGGCCCCGTGCGCCACAACCATTGCTCACTGCAGAACAGGTGCAGCGGGCGAACACCTACTATGATCGTTATCCTGTGCGGTTCGAGGTGGTCGCCCACCTCCGTGTGGTGCAGGACCTGATGCGTCGGATGCTGGCAAGTGCCAACGACCCGGAAGGGGGCATGATGTTCGTCCCCCGCAGCGTACAGGTGACGCGATACTCAGACCAGGAAGTCCGCCCCGAGGCCCGCACGGCTCCGGGCAGGCGCAGCAGGACGGCCCCCCGGTTCCAGGATTTCGAATTCGAAGAGGAAATGATGATGGAGGAGGCGCCCAGCGAGGAACTGCCTAGCGAAGAGATGGGCCTTGGGGCTGGAATGATGCCTGAGCCGAGGCGTGCGCCTGGACGCCGACGGTCGCGGGCACCCGAGACCGCCGGGAAAGTCGCTCTCGCTGAACCAGAGCTCACTCTGCGGCCGGATCACGAGCCGCCAGTTCTCGTGGTGCTTGAATATGACGTGTATAACTTCAGGTTCGAACTCATTGAAGGTTCGGGAGCAGGCGAAAGCGCGCGCACGCGATAGCGGCGCTTATTCCTGAGGAGCCCGGCATGGAGCAGGTCAAAGCGTTCCTCATCGCGCACGGCGAGAAGGTGGCACTCGTCCTCGTCACGCTCCTCGTCATCTGGGGCGTGGTGGACACCATGCAGGTGCGCGAGCTGGGCATCCCCGTCAAGTCCCCGGGGCCGCGCATTGGGCGAATCCGGGACCACCTCGCGAAGGAGGAACCGGTTGAGCCGGAGGGAGAGGTTCCTCGTCCAGCCGAGAAGGTCAGCGAGGTTCTCAACGCGTCTGCCACCGACTACTGGACTGTCAAGGGCTGGCAGACGGCCTACGTGTTGCCGCCGCTTCCAGTGACTCCTCCGATCACCAAGGTCCTGCATGCCATCCCGGATCCGCAGTTCCGCCCTGCGGTGGACAAGCCTTCGCCGATTCTGGCCAAGGGGCGAGGTCGGCGGATTGCGCTCGTCTTTCGCGTCGGACCGCGCGCTCGGTGGATGGAATGGGTGCGTGCAAAGGTCTGGCGCAAGAAGGTCGGGTACGCCGGGCAAGACGTGGACAAGGCGCTTGTGGAGAACCTGGAGCAGCAGGGATTCGTGCGCCAAGGGGTTAGACCCGGAGAGCGTCCGGAGCGCCGCGAGCGGGGGGAGGCCGGATGGGCCAGCCGCTCCTGGCGCGAGCCTGACCTTGGGCCGGAGGCGCCCGCTGGTGGCCTAGGGCCGGACCCGGCGGACGCCTATCCTGCTGGTGGCCTAGGGCCGGACCCGGCGGACGCCTATCCTGGCGGATACCCGAGAGAGCCAAGAAGAGGATATGAGCCGGAACCAGATATGGAGTTCCGAGACTGGCCGGGCCCTGAAGAGAGAGCCGAGGAGCCAGGCAGACCGGAGGCCGAGGTCGAGGCCGAGCGCTTGTGGGAGCTCGAAGAAGAACGCCAGCGACATTTGGAGAAGTTACTTGACAAATCCACAGTTTCCGATACAAGGTGGCGGCTTGTAGCCGAGGATCTGCAAGGCCTGGACCGTTTGCCGGAGGGAATGGGCCCGGTCCAGTTCCTCAATCGGCTCTTGGCCGGCTATGCGCCTTCGCCGCAGGAGCCAGAACCCCGGCAGGCGGCGTATGGCCAGACGCGTACCCAGCAGGAGCTAGATCCGACCAGGCACAAGTGGTTCTACCTCGTGGAGGATGCCGAGACCTCCGGGGTGCCTGTCGAGGAGAACGCCATCTACCGGTATCGCATTGCGCTGTACGGACCCCCTGCACCGCTCCCGGAGGCGCTTCGTGAGCGATACGAGGTGAAGTTCAAGGGCTATACGCCCATTCTGCGCATGGGGCGTCAGCGTCTGGCGTTGCTTGAGGACGAGTTCAAGAGCCAGAGGGAGGCGCTGGACGAACCAGTGCGCGGCGCCAGGGCGAACCAGTTGCGTTTCGAGCAACTCAAGCCCGAGACAGGCCAGAATGTGGAAGGCAATCCCGCGGTCTGGTGGTCGACTACGTTCGACACGGCGGAGGCAAAGATGCGCCACGCCACCGAACCCGGCTACTCCGCTTTTGGATTCAGTGAGTATTTTCTTACGTTAGTGCGTACGAGGATAGAATTTACGGGCAGGCTCGGGGAAGACACGGCGAGCATCACCGTTGTGCTCACCGACCGCCAGGGCCGCGAACACGACGCCCGGTACCTGATCCAGGCGCCCGAGCTCTCCGAGGCCGCCCGCGGGATTCCCGCCGTGCCCGAGCGGTTCCACGAGAAGTACAGCGGTGTGGAGCCCGCGCCGATTGGCGAGCCCAAGCGGGTGCGTGTGCAAGGGGACTACCGGGAGATTGACTTCAGCACGGGCTGGGGTCTGGTCGATATCCGGGACTGTGAAATCGTCAAGCGGACGGTGCGTTACGAGGTGGAGCGCAACCCCGACGGAACCGTCAAACGCAACGAGGAGGGCGAGCCACAGCGCAAGAAGGTCTACCTGGGCACGCCGATCCCGCAGGAGTCCCAGTACCTGGTCGTGCGAGAGCTTGACCCGAAGGGCGAAGAGCCGCGGTACCGACGCATTTTGAGGTCCGTGCGCGTCAGTCGAAATCAGGAGGTGGCCGTCGAGGACTGGACGCCTCAGTACGAAGAGGAACCGAAAGAAGAGACAGAGACAGGCGAAGAAGAAGAGGAAACGGCGCAATAGCGCCTATTGGGGACATACGCTTTGCGCGTTGAGCGACGAACGCGCGAGGAGACCCCGTCTCGGGCCAGGTCCGGGGCGCGGGTTTGATCGCCGGAAGGCGCAGGGGAACGGGAAGGGGCCGATGAACTACAGCCACAGCCTACCAGGACGCCGACGGTTGCAGCCAGTCGGTTCCGTCGGTGCCAATCACCGTATCGTGCGTGCGGCATTGACCGCGGCCTGCTTCAGCCTCTGTGCGTGGGGCAGCGGGTCTCTGTGGGCCGCGGAAAAGCTTGATGCCGTACGCCCGGGACTGTCCGGTAACCAAGCCAGTCGCGCGCACGCGGGCCTGCACGGCGCGTCCCTAGGGGCAAGCAACGAGGTGCTTCTCGCCGTGCGCGGCGCCTCTGCGAGCCCCGATGCGAGACCTGCCTACGCACAACCAACGGAAGAGGCCTCCGCGAGGGGCGAGCCTGTAGCACGCTCAGGTCGCGGCCCCCTGACCATTCCTGAGGGGGTTCCGACCGGCCTGCCCATGGCCGAGATCCTGCCCCCCGCCTTGCCGATCCCCGGCGAGGAGGCGGCACAATCTCGCACCGCGGATGATCTTGCGGCGGAGATCCTGGACGCTTCGTCAGCGCAACCCGGCAGGGTCCTCACCGACCAGGCTGCGGAAGACCTTGAGCCGACAGGCACACGGGAATCCGCCGAGCGCGCCCAGCCGCGCGAACGGCACGCCGAGCTATCGCATCGAGAGGTCCCGCAACCTCGTTCGGCGGAAGAAGCGACTGCCGAGGCGGTCGAGCCAAGCGCAGAGGAGGCGCGCGCTCGGTTGCCCCAGGCCTTCGAACGATTGCGTCACGCCGAGGCTGTGCCGGGCTCCGAAGGCCCCGAGATCTCGCCCACCCTGCCGACGGCTCGCCGAGCCGAAGGCATGACCGGGCCGATGGCGGCCGAGGACCGTGCGGAGATGCTTGCCGAGGGTCCGGCCCCGGAGATGCTCGACGAGCTCGTGCCCGAGCCCGGCGCGCCGGTGGAATATCCGCGTACCAGGCCCGCAGAAATGATGGCGCCCTCTCCGGCCGTATCTGCTCCGTCGGAGTCGACGACACCTGAGGAGGCGGCCGAGAGCGCCTCTGCCGACGGCGCTGCCGAGGCCATGGCGGCTTCGCCTGCCGAGGATGCGGGCGATGGCGCGCCCGACAAGCCAGACACCGTCCGTGCTCCTGCGGGCGAGGCGACGGCCGCCTCGCCGGAGACCGATGCAGCTCGGCCCACGGCCGAAGGTCCCGAGGCGGTCGACCGGCCGCTCGCAGCGGCCCCGGACCACGGCCCGGCCGATCTTCCCATGGCCGAACCCGTGCCGCGCTTGAGCGAGCTCGAGCCCGTGGAGGAGCCGGCCCGCGCCGAAGCTGCGCGTCCTGCCGAAGAGCGCAAGGGCCTGTTCGCCCGGCTGCTCGCACGCGTGCGCGGGGATTCGGAAGAGCCCACAGACGAAGGCGGCGCCGAGCGCGCGCGGGCATCCGAGCATGAGCTGATCGCGGACTCCGAACGCGTGCGGCGCGCAGGTGACCTGCTCGCCGAGGCGGGCGAGCCGGGCGGTACGGGCTCCGCAGCGGCGGAAGAGGTGCGCCCCGCGGGCGCGTCCGACCAGGATTTGGATGAAAAGACCGCGGAGACGGTGCGCAGACTCACGCTCCTGCGCGAAATGAACGAGGCGGAGGCCCGGGCCAAGGTCGAGCGCGGCAAGCAGCTGATGGAGGCCCACGACTACGAGGGCGCGTTGCGGCTCTTCCGCGAGGCGCAGATCCTCGACCCGGACAACCGCCGGATTGAGGCGCTCATCCAAGAGGCCCGCAAGTTCATTCCAGCCCTGCGCGATCGGCGGCCGGAAGAGGCGCTCATGGAGGACGTGCTCCGCAAGACAGAGATCGAACAGCAGCAAGTGGAAGCGGAGCTTCGAAGCACCCTGTCGCATGCGAGTCGAGTGCTCACCGACATTCGAGAGGGCACGGCCGCGGATCCGGGCCTCAGCCCGGAGGCGCAGCTGACGGCGAACGCCGCGCGCGTGGAGCGAGCGATCGAGGATCTGAGCAAGGTGGAGCTCCAGCTCTCCGGCGACGTGGCCCCGGCGCTGGATCGCGACGCCCTGTTGCGCCAGACCGAGGCCCTGCGCCAGGGCCTGCGCGAGGAACGCACGCGCATCAGCGACGAGCTCGAGGCCCTGCGCCGCGACCAGGCCAGGGAGGAGATCGCGCGCAACAAGCGCGAGATCCGGGAGACCGAACAGCGCCGCATCGAGGAGCTGATGAAGAGCGCGCGCTACTATTTTGACCAAGGCGACTACCTGAGGGCCGCGGACGTAGCCGAGCGCGTCCTGGACCTGGACCGCACGTACGAGGCGGCGGAAGTGCTGATGCGAGAGGCGCGTGATCGGCATCTTCGCGCGACCCGAGACAGGGCCGACGACGCCATCGACCGCGGCGAGGAATACTCGCTGCTGATGGCCAAGGAGCTGAGCGTACCGGACTACGCCAATGTGATCTATCCGGAGAATTGGGAGGAGATCAAGCAGCGCCAAGAGCGACAGGTCCGGGGTGCGGTCCAGGCCGACTGGGCCCGAGACATGCAGAACAAGCTCGACAGCATGCGGATTCCCATCGACTTCGAGGAGCAGCCTCTCGGGGAGGTGATCAGTTATATTCGCGACCAGACGAAGATGAACATCTTCCTGGACAATAGCGTCGACCGAGAGACGCCGGTGACCCTGAGCGTGACCGACATGACGCTGGGCAATGCCATGCGGTGGATCCTGCGCCAGACCGGTCTGTTCATGGACATGCGCGACGAGGCGATCTATATCTCCCCGGAGCCGGAGAGCAAGGACGTGTACATGGTCCT
>CAZOBJ010000075.1:0-15601 GCA_964577825.1 uncultured Planctomycetales bacterium | reverse complement strand
ACGCGACCTACTTCGCCTACGACCCCGCGAACCGGCGGGTCGCCCTCACCGTCGCGCCCCATCGCACGGCCTACTATGCGTACGACGCCGCGGGCAACCGGACGCGCGTCACAAGCCCGCACAACCAGTCCACTTACTTCGCGTACGACCCGACCGGCGCGATTTTATATAAAAGACTGGAGCCGGGGGCGCAGACGTACTACACGTACGACGCCGCGGGCGGAGCTCCGGCGGTTGTGACAGCCGCGGGTGGAGCCGCACTGGGAGCCGCAGCTGGTGGAATGTTACTTGATCTCGTCGCTTTTGGATTGCAGAACCTGATAACACAGGGCTCTCTGATGCCTGGCGAACAGTTCGCTGCATGCTGCCGTCTCTGGCGACACGGCATCAACTCGCTGGGCGCTCTTGGCACCTGACGCTGCCCCGGAGGCTGATTCGTGGCCGGCATGCTCGTAGCCCTCCTCGCAGGTTTTATGGCGTTTTCGGCCCGCGGCTCTCCCTGGCTGACCGCGCTCAATGGTGCGACGTGCATTGTGTCCGCATGCTGGGGGCTTTGGGAGATAGCAACAATGTGGCGCTACCGCCAGACAAGAGTCATCGTGCCCTTCCGGCTGCAGGCGATCGAGGCCGTGGCGTACGTGATCATGATCTATCTCTTGGTCATATCCCCTGAGAACCGGGACGTGAAGGTGGCGGGGTCCGTCTTTGCGTTCCTGGTCGTTCTCGTCACAGTCTGCATGCGCAAGATGCGTGCAATACGATGGCACCGCGCCACGCACCGCAACCAAAGTCCCCATGACACGCATGATTGGGATGACAGCCCAGATGAAACAGGCCCACAAATTGGCACGGCAGGACGCAAAGAATGGCATTGCTGTGGCTCCAACCAGGCCGGAGGCCACAGTCCAGGCAATGATCACTGACGCCGCGGGCCGTCCGGGAGAGCCGACCGGACAACGCACCAGGTGATCGATCCCCAATAGGGAGACAGGGTCATGTCGAGGCGGCTGTTGGCGGCACTTGCCGCAGCTAGCGTGTTGGGCGTCATAGGCGTCTACGCATATTGGAGGGCGGCACCCATGTCTGGCGAGGGTGAGCGCCTGGAGGGCGCGTCTGCTGCGGAGGTTGTCACCTTCATTGACGCCGCAGTATCCTCCGCGCGAGGGCCTGCTCGCATGGACGGCATGATCAGAGTGGCTGACGAGCTCGAGAGACGCGTAGAGGAAGGCACGATGGAACGCCCCGATCCGATCATTGACAAGCTGATACAGCTCCTTGAGCATGATCTGGACGACGTGCGGTACTGGGCCGCGATCTGCCTGAGCAGGTTTGGACCCCGCGCCAGCAGGGCCGTGCCTGCTCTCGTCCAAGGCCTAAATGAAACGGCGGGGTGGGAAGTGAGCAAGTCCTCAGCGAGTGGTATCGTCGTAGCGCTCGATGACATCGCCCCTGGTTGGTGTGCGCGCGAAGACGTCTCCGCTACGGCCCGAAGATTGTTTTGCCCACGAGAAGAGAGGCGCCCGGGAGACGTAGAGCCGTCGGCAAGCTCCAACTGGCCACCGCCCCGGTAGCGTCCGGCCCGCCCCCCACCGCCTCCCTGCACGAAGAGCACCGGGCCGGACCCATGCAACGCCCCCTTCGCGCGCTCCATTGACGGTCATGCGCGCCCCTGGTCTACTGGGCCTCCACGGCGGGGCGGGCGTCCCGTCTCGCCGTCCCCTTGTCGGCCCGCACACCCGGGCCCAGCCGGAAAGGAGCCGTGCGCATGCGCGCGATCCACCCCATGCCCCGGATATTCCTCAATCGCCTGGACACGGACCGCAAGCGCGACGACGTGGTCGCCTGGTGCCGGGAGCTGGAGATCGACGAGGTCCAGGTCGTGCCCGCGTTCTACGGGACCGAGCCCGGGTTCCCGCCGCCGGAGAGGATGCCCGCGCGCGCCGAGTTCCTCAAGGACCTGGTCGCGGACCTGAAGGACCGGGGCATTCGCACCCGGTTCAACGCGTCCTGGTTCGTCTATCGGTCGAAGTACGAGTCCAGGGACCCGGACGCCGGGGCGTTCCGCGCGCGCGGCATGAAGGACGTCACGGGCCGGGTGGCGCCGGACTACGCCTGCCTGTTGGACCCCGGGCTGCGCGAGTACGGGCGCAAGTACTACGCCATGCTCGCCCAGGCGCGGCCGACCTGCATGATGATTACCGACAACTTCCGCTACGGGTATCACGGCGGGGGGACCTACTGCTTCTGCGACCTGCATATCGACGCGTTCAACGCGGCCACCGGCGCGAGCGAGACGTTCGACTCGATCCGCGAGGCCTGCCAGGCGCGCGGGATGAACGAGCTCAAGACCGCATACATGCGGTTCAAGAAGCAGACCCTGGTGGACACGGCCGAATGGATCCGAACCTGCGTGCACGAAGTCGCCCCGGAGGTGCGCGTGGGGCTGAACGTGACGTTCTCCGGCATCGCGGCGGCGGACCTGCGGGACGTGCGCGAGCTCGTGGATGCGTTCGCCGGAGGCCACCGCCCCGTGGCGCGGACGTCCTTCGGCTGGTACACGGACGCCGACCGCAGGGAGTTCCTGTACGGCCTGGCCGACGTCCTGTTTCAGAAGAGCCGGCTGCGGCCCGACACGGAGATCGAGGCCGAGATCGACTGGTTCCCCCACACGCCGTGGTGCATGAGCTCGCGCGTGGTCTTCGGCGCCAAGACCCGGGTGCACGTGCTGGCCGGGATCCGCGGGCTGTCCCTGTACGCGTTTCCGTTCATCGGCGCGCCGGTCAACCCGGAGCACGAGAGCGTGCCCGTGCTGCGCCGCGCCCTGCACGCGCACGAGGGCCTGGCGCAGTCCATCCCGGACGAGGCCAAGCTGGTGGGCGCGGGCGTGAAGTTCAACGAGGGAATGGGGCTCTTGCGGCGCCAGTCCGAGACCGCGTGGTACGGCTCGCGCGCGGCGCCCGTGCTGTGGCGCCTGGGCCTGCCCGCCACGTTCACCGAGAGCCCGGTCACCGTGCTCACCGGCGAGTCGGCGCCCCTGGAGCGCGAAGACGCAGAGGCGATCCTGGCCGGGGGGAGCGCGTTGCTCGACGCGGACGCGGTGGCCCACTTCGCGGACCTGGGCATGGGCGCGCGGCTGGGCGCGACCCTGGGCGAGCGGCTCGCGCACGGCGCGGCCGTGCACGAACGGCCCTGTGCGGGGTCGTTGGCCCAGGACCTTCCGCCCGGAGGCACGCCCACCCTGGGACGATGGAACGTGAAGCGCGCCCTGTTCTGTGCGGCCGACGACCTGCATGCGGAGACCACCTTCCACAACCTGGCCGGCGAGCAGGTCAGCGACGGCGTGCTGGCCGGCACGCGCATGGGCAGGCGGCTCGTGCTCTTGCCCTACGCGCTGACCGAGAGGCCCTTCATCCTCAACCGGATGCGCCAGACCCTGGTGCGCAACCTGCTCACATGGCTCTACGACGACGCCCTGCCCGCGTGGACCGAGGGCGCGGACCTGGTGCCGCTCGTGACCGACTGCGCGCCGGGCGGCGGGTCGTTCTCCCGCCTGGCGAGCGTGGTCAACGTGGGCCTGGAGCCGTCCACGGGCCGGTCGCTGCACCTGCGCGTCCCGGCCCGGGGCGCGCTGCGCGTGAGCCGGTACGACGAGGACGACGAATGGTGCGACCTGGACGAGGGGCGCCACTACCACAGACACGGTGCGGACCTGACCCTCTCCCTGAGCGGGGAGCTCGCGGTCGGGCCCCTGGAGGTGGGCACCTGCCGGGTCCAGGCCGAGGCCGGCGGGTCCGGTTGAGGGGCGAGCGTTCGGGTGAGGTCGCTGCCGACCGCTGCGCATGGGGCCGGGGTCACGGCAAGACGCGGCAAGGCCCGAGCGCGGTCGCATGGGAACGTTGGGCAGCACCCAGTCCCCCTATGCGCGGCACGGGCTGAAGGACAAGCGTCGAGCGGACGCAAATACGCGAATCGGCAGTCTCCGCGCGGTGCGGGGCGTGTGCGCCTCGCAGGAATCCCCGATGACCGCTTGCAATTATCGCAGTCCCCTGTACAAGTAGGCCATCCCCTTTGGAGGCGCGACACATGGGAAAGGTCGTCAACATCGCGGCCATCGGCGTGGGCGTTTTCATGGCGCGCAAGCATCTGCCCAACATGGCCGCGAACCCCGCGATCCGCATCCACACGCTGTGCGATCTCGACGAAGCGCTTCTCGACAAGCGCGCCGAGGAGTTCTCGCCCCTACGCACCACGACGAACGCGGACACGGTGTTCGACGATCCCGACATCGACGCGGTGGTTGTGGGTACGCGCGGCCGAGAGCACGCACGCTTCGTGATCCAGGCTGCGCAACACGGCAAACATATCTACGTCGAAAAGCCCATGACCCACACCCTGGACGAGACGCGCGCCGTGCTCGAAGCCGTCTCCGGCGCGGACATCCAGGTGGGCGTGGGCTTCAACCGCCGCTATGCGCCGATCATGAAGGCGGCCAAGGCGCGGTTCCACGGGTACAAGAGCGGCCCGGCGAACCTCCTCTACCGCATCGTGGACGACCACCGCATCCGGCCGGAATACGTCTTCGACCTCGCGGACGGCGGCGGGCACCTCCTGGCCGAGGGCTGCCACATCTTCGACCTCATCGCGTGGTTTCTGGAGGCCGAGCCCGTGGAGGTCTATGCCGTGGGCCCGCTCGAGACCGACAACGCGGTCATCCTCACCCTGTCGGACGAGAGCACCGCCGTGCTCCTCTGCGGGGGCAAGGGCGGGCTCTGCTACCCCAAGGAATGCATGGAGGTCTTCTGCGACCACCGCACCCTGGTGATGGACAGCCTCTTCGAGATGCGCTTCGACGGCCCGGGCGAGAACTTCCTGCGCACCTATCCGCCCAGGCCCGCACGGGGCCCCGCTCTCGAGCAGGACAACATGACCGGCTTCTACCGCGCGAGGTTCGCGGCCCGACCCGCAGAGGACCTCACGGGGCCGCACGCGGCCAACCACCTCCCTTTCCCCGCCACAGACCATGGCCACGACAGAGCGATCCGCGCCTTTGCCGAGGCCGTGGTCTCTGGCGCGCCCTACGGCATGAGCGCGATCGACGGGGCGCGCGCCACGGTATGCGCCCTCAAGGCCTACGAGTCGATCCGCACCCGCGCGCCCGTCGCGATCCGGCCTGAGGAATACGGCCTGAAGGCATAAGGTCAGGCCTGCGCCTCGAGCCTTGGGCGAACCCCATCCGGTCAGAGGATTCCCCGAAGTGGCGAACCCGCACGACGTGACGATCGAGGCTTGCGGCCTCTGGTTCCTGCCCGTACCGCTTCGCAACCCGCTCAAGTTCGGCAACGAAGCCATCACGCACCTCACCAGCGCGCGGGCCGCGGTGCGCGTCGGGGGCGCGGGCGGCCGCACGGCCGTCGGATGGGGCGAGACGCCGCTCTCGGCCGCCTGGGCCTGGCCCTGCGCACTGAACTATGAGGACCGCGAAGCCGCGCTCGAACGCTTCTGCGTCCGCCTCGCCGAGCGCCTGCCCGCGCAGGCCGTGTCCGGCCATGCCATGGCCATCGGCCAGCATCTGATCGAAGACCGGCTTCCCGCGCTGTTGGCCGACGCCAATCGCGAACGAGCCCCGGCAGAGCCCATGCCGCTTCTTGCCGGGCTCGTCTGCCTCTCGGCCTTCGACATCGCGCTCCACGACGCCTACGGCATGCTCCACGGCCTGCCGGTGTTCGCAACCTACAAGCCGCCCTTCCTCGAAAGCGACCTTTCGTCCTTCCTGGAGCCGGCCGCGGACTCGGGCGTCTCGTTTGCGGGGCGGTATCCGGCCGACTTCCTGCGCTACCCCCGGCCGGACACGCTGACCGCCTGGCACCTCGTGGGAGGACTCGATCCACTCGAGGACGGGGACCGCACGGGCGCCGAACCGGACGACGGCCTGCCCGTAACGCTCGCGGGGTGGATCGCGCGCGATGGGCTTCGCTGCCTCAAGGTGAAGCTGCGCGGCACGGACGCGGACTGGGACTTCGAGCGCCTGCACCGTGTGGGCGCGGTGGGCCTGCGCCACGGCGTGGAGTTCCTCTGTGCGGACTTCAACTGCATGGTGACCGATCCCGGGTACGTGTGCGCTATCCTTGACCGGCTTGCCGGCGACGACCGCGGCACCTTCGAGCGCATCCTGTACGCGGAACAGCCCTTTCCGTACGACCTCGAAGCGAACCCCCTGGACGTCCACGCGGTGAGCGAACGCAAACCCCTGTTCCTCGACGAAAGCGCGCACGATTGGCGACTCGTGCGGCTGGGGCGGTCGCTCGGGTGGACGGGCGTGGCGCTCAAGACCTGCAAGACCCAGACCGGCGCGCTGTTGTCGCTCGCCTGGGCGCGGGCCCACGGCATGGCCCTCATGGTGCAGGACCTCACCAACAGCATGCTCGCGCAGGTGCCGCACGTAACCCTGGCCGCGCACGCGGACACCCTCATGGGCGTGGAAGCGAACGGCCCCCAGTACGTGCCCGATGCCTCGGGCCCGGAGGAGGAGGTCCACCCCGGCCTGTACCGCCGCAGGGGCGGCCGCGTGCGGCTCGACACGCTGGAGGGGCCGGGGTTCGGCTATGGCCTCGACCGGATCGCCCGGACGCTCCCCCGGGCGGCGAAGCCCCTGGACTGATGCTCGCGGTCGGCCCCCTGGAGGCGGGCTTCTGCCGAGTGCAGGCCGAGGCCGGCGGGTCCGATTGAGGGGCGGGGCATCAGTCGAACGAGGGGCGACCGCTGCGCATGGGGCGAGGCCGCCCGCAACCTGCTGTGCGATATGCGCGGCATGCGCCTCCCGCGGTCCTATTGACAGGGCCAAACGCCCCGCCTACAGTGGCCGCGCGCCATAGGCGCATGACGCAGCTGTTTGGCGCGCGGTCTTTCCACAGACTCCGGCGCGTAGTTTGGGGCACGGAAGGGACTCGCCATGGCTCCACCGCGGCTGGCCGTGATCGGGCTGGGGAAGAACGGCACGCAGCACCTCAAGCGCTTTCTCGACGCCGGGGCCGAGGTCGTGGGGATCGCCGATCCGAGCCCCGAGGCCCTGGAGTCTGCCGGGAGAGAGACCGGCCTCGCCTGCCTGTATGCCGACCACCGGGAGATGCTCGAAGAGACGGCGCCCGCGGGCGTGTGCGTGAGCACGCCGAACCGGCTGCACGCCCCGCTCGCCTGCGACGCGCTGCGCGCGGGCGCCGACGTACTGCTCGAGAAGCCCATGGCCACGACGCTCGCGCAGTGCCGCACGATCCTGGACGCCGAGGCCGAGACGGGCAAGCAGATCATGATGGGCTTCTGCTGCCGGTACCGGCCGGAGACGTATGTCATGAAGGACCTGGTCGCGACCGGGCGGCTGGGGGAGATCGAGTCCTGCCGCGTGGAGGACCTGCGCCGCCGCGTGGCCGTGGCCGACGGCGGTCCGGCCGACCGGACCGGGTCGTGGTTCAATGTGAAGGAACAGTCCGGCGGAGGCGTTCTCATCAACCTGGGCCCGCACATGATCGACCAGGTCCTGTACGCGATCGGGTTCCCCAAGCCGGTCGCGGCCCTGGGGACCATGTTCCGAGATGCAGAGGCTACAGACGGGGACGTCGAGGACCTGGCCGCGGGCACGGTCCGGTTCGAGACCGGGGCGACGCTCGCGCTCCTCTTCAACGCCCGCGCGCACTGCCAGGCCCGGCTGTGCAAGACGATCGAGCTGCACGGCACCCGGGGCCGATTCGTGATGGCGGGTCCGGGCGCGGTGCTGCACACCGAGGACGCGGGGTACCTGGCCGCAGAGACGCTGCTGTTGCCCGAGCGGTCCTACTTCGCGATCCAGAACCGCGTGTTCCTGGACTGGATCGCCAACGGCGGTCCGTCGCCCGCGCCGTCGCGCGAGGGGTACGCGATCCAGGCGATCCTGGACGCCCTGTACCGGTCCGCCGACTCGGGCCGCGCCGCGACGATCGACCTGGACCTGTAGGGCGGCGGGGGACGCGATGATCGAACGACCGCTCATTTTCGCCGCGCATGCCGATGATGAGCTCGCCATGGCCGGCACGATCTGGCGCATGGCCCGAGCCGGCGCGGCCGTCCGCGTGGTGCTCTTGACCGACGGCAGCGAAGGCTACCCTCGGCCGGAGATGAAGTCCGAGATCGTGGCCCTGCGCAAGCGCGAGGCGGCGGCCTGCGACCGGGTGCTGGGCATCCGCGAGCGCGTGTTCCTGGACGAGCCGGACATGGGCCTGCAGGGATCCAAGCGCGTGGTGCTGCGCTGCCTCGCAGAGGTGCGGCGCATCCGGCCGGACGTCCTGTTCACCCACGGGCCCGACGACCGGCATCCGGACCACCGCGCCGCGCACCGGATCGTGCTGGACGCGCAATGGCAGGCCGGAGAGCCCGTGTGCGCAGAACTCGGCGCGCCGTGGCGCGTGCCCGTGGTGTACTACTACAAGGGGGTCGGCCGCGAGCTCCCCCGCGTGGACATGGACACGACCGACGTGGTCTACAAGCGGTACGAGGCCCTGGCCACGCAGGAGTCGCAGCACACCCTGTTCGCCACGACCCGCGAGGAGCTCCTCGCCAGAGCCGAGGCGCTGCGCACGAGCCCTGAGAAGACGACCGAGACCTTCTGGCTCGCCGAGGTGAACCGGTGGGACCGGTTCGTCGAGGCGGGGGAGGTGTCGGGACGCGAACGGTCCTCAGGGCCCGCCGAGTGAGCAGGTGAGGTCGAACGCGCACCGGTACTCCCGCGGCGCGGCGTCCGCGGGGATGGCGTAGACCGCCTCGAACGTCCAGCCGGCCTTGCCGCTCACCTGCGCGTTGATGCCCTGGAACCTGTCGTCCTGCTCGTCCGCCGGGTCCGCGGAGAGCGTCACCGGTCCGAGCCGGGTGTGGAAGCGCAGGGCGCGCAGCTTGGGGAAGTGCCTGGTTCCTGGCATGGCCTCGCGATCCATGGGCACCTCCCAGGCGGTCCGCGCGCCGTCCATGCCCACCAGGGCGAGGGGGCACCCCCACAGCAGGTCGGCGTCGCTGGAGAGCGCAACCGTGAACCCGGGAAAGGGCTCGCGGCTCGTGGCGTTCTCGCCGGAGGACCACTGGAACCGCCAAGTGACCCGTCCCTCTCGGACGGTCGTCTCCTGGGTATAGGGAAAGGCATTCTGACGCAGGTAATCGCCCCAGCGGATGACCTTGCGGTCCGCTTGGTGCGGGGCGTCCTGGCGCAAGGGCGCCCAGTTGAGCCGCTCGCTGTTGGCGTAGCGGATGGCACCGTCGCGCCGGCAGGTCGCCACGAGCGACATGCCGCCGAGCACGGGCTCGCCCTTCCACAAGACCCCGAATCGGCCGAACCCGTTGACCATGTACGCGGTCTCGCCGAACGCGGCCACCTCCAGGATTGAGAGGCGGTGATACCGCGCGCGCGTGACGCGATGCCAGGCTGCGGCGTAGTCGCCGCGCCGCACCAGAGCCTCGGCCTCGGCCAGCGCATTGAGGACGTACGCGTCCTGCGCGGGTTCGAGCGGCGCGACCGCGCGAAACCGGGCGTACTGCCTGCCGCAGGCAAGGAGCCGCTGAAGCTCGGCCGGCGGCCCCTCGCCCTGGGGTCGCGTGTCCACGTCCGTGATCTGGGCCGCGCCCGCGCTTGAGAGCGTGCACGCGATCCAAAGCCCGACCAGGACCAAGGTTTCTTGTCTCACGTCTTTGGCGCCTCGCAAAAGCGGACCCGCGCTCACTGGAACCGGAGCACGCCATAGTGCTCCGGGTCGTCGTAGCTGCCCTTCAGCGGCGCCCAGATGTGTTCCTTGACGATATCGAACTGACGGTGGCGCCGGCGCAAGGCGAGCCGCCACTCCTCTGTGGCCTGCGGCCTCGCGCCGAGGGCCTGGGCCGGGAGCGCGATCTCGATGTGCCACGCGCGGTCCGTCACGGCCACGGCGGCCTGCCACGGCGCCTCGAATGCGACCATGTCTCCGGCGAAGGACTTGCGCGCGTGCTGCAGGCCCGCAGCGTTGACCGCGAACTGCCGAAGCTCGGCGCCCGCATCGGAGGGAACCAGGAACAGGTCGCACATGTCGTCGTGCTTGCGGTACATCTCCGCCCCGGTGCCTGCGTTGGCCTGGAGCCGGGTGCAGTCGTGGTCCGCGCAGGCAAAGGCCACGTACAGGGCCTCGGCGTCGTAGGCCACGCGCACGCGCGTCTCGACCACGCCAGAGCCGACCGGCAGGAGGTGCGTGTCCACCCTGCGGTCGAGCTTGACGAAGGGGGCCTGGCGCCATACGGGCTCCTCGAGCCTGCCGTCCACGGTCGGCGTGGTCGCGGCCGGTCGGGCGACAAGCACGGGCACGGCCGCCTCGGAGCGCGCATCGTCCAGCCAGGCGGCGTAGCGGGCCATGGCGGGGCGCGTGTCCACGAGCTGGGTCACGAGCGCGCGCGTGAGCCGATGCCAGGCCTCGGCATACTCGCCCCGGCGCACCCCGGCCACGCCGGCCTGGGCCGCGGATGCGGCCAGGGCGACCTCGCGGTCCGTGGCCACGCGCAGCACGCTGCGGTCACCCAGCGCGCCGAGGACCCTGTCGGCGCGCTCGACCAGGGGCGCCGCGCCGCGCGGGGACAGGCGGCCCGTGTGCCACGCAGCGACGCGCGCACCGGGGTCCGCCCGGAAGGACCGCATCTCGTAGGCCCCGAGCCGGACCGTGAGCAGCGTGTCCTCGCCGCGCGTCTGCACGTCCACGCGGTGGCCGGTCGCCGCGTCGTACACGCGTTCGACGCCCGTCAAGGTGAGGCGTGCCTCGACGTCCCAGTACCCGGGGTTGGCCACGTAGAACCAGTACTCGCCCTCGGCCTCGCCGTGGCGGACGGCCAGGTTGGCGTCGATGTCCGTGTCGAGCGCAGGATCGAGCTTGTGCGCCGGCAGGGAAATGATCTGGCGGGCGATCTCGCGCCACTGCTGCTCCTGGCCGACCATCTGGCCGACGTCCGCGAACCCGAAGACCATCATCTCCGGGTCGTTGGCGATCATGGCCAGCGTGAACGGCTCGCGCCGGTAATCGCCGTCCTGTTGGGCCAGGAAGCGCGCCCTGTTCACATCAAAGGGCCAGTCCGCGCCCGCCGGCAGGATTTCCCGCAACTCGCGCCAGCCGGTCATGAGCCCCGCAAAGCGGCCCTGGTCGACGTCGTACTCGCGGCTCACTTCCTTGGAGAGCATGTGGTCCCGTGTGACCGGGGAATCAGCGCCCTTGCCCGCGCTGGGGTAGTCGTACCGACCGTACCAGAGACCGTCGTGCTCCCTGTACATGTCGCCGTCGAACCCGTAGAGCCGGTTGGCCTCCCGGTAGGAGACCGACTCGTCGTACACCCACTGCTTGATGCGTGAGTGGGGGATGTAGTTGCCCAGCACGCACATGAGGTCGCCCCGGTACGCGCGCAGCTTGTCGCGCGTCTTGAGCGCGATGTCGCGCTGCTTGCGGCATCGCCACGAGATCCAGCGCTCGCGCATGTCCGTCGCGGTCAGGAGCGCGTGCCGCGCCGCGAACCGGTCGGGGCCGTTGCCGGGCACGTGCACGCCCGTCTCCTGCTCGAACCGCGCGACGGTGGCGTCCGAGTAGTCCACGTCCAGCGGCCGGCCCCGGGGCGGGCACAGGGTCGGGCCGAACCCGTTCGGATCGGGGTAGGGCATGAGCAGCACCCCACGCCACGCCGGCGAGTGGCTGAACTTGAGCGCCAGGTCGTTGATGACGTTCAGGTACGCCGCCTCGACCTCGGGGTGGATGTAGTTGGTTAGGTTCCCCTGCTGGCGCCCGTCCTTGCGCACCGGCATCAGCGTGTCCCGGCCCTCGACCACCTGGCGGTCGGTCACGACCCGGGGCTTCAGGGACGGGCCGTTGTGGTACCACTCCACGAGCGAGAGCGCCGCGATGCCGTTCGCCTCGTAGAAGGGCAACAGGATCGAGCGGATGTCGCAGGGCACCTGCGAAGAGTCCGCCACGCGGTTGGGCAGGGCGTAGGACAGGTTGCCCTCGTGGTACTGGTACGCCCCGATGGCGTGGAAGTTCTGTCCGCAGAAGCGCAGGTACTCCGTGTAGTGCCGGGCCACGTCGAAGAACCACGCGATGCGCGCGATGTAGTGCATGGCCGGGTCCAGGTCCTGCCGGTTGTAGAACGACTCGTACGGATCGGGCATCTCCACGCCGAAGTTGATGCCCAGGTACAGGGGCCGCTCGCAATGAGGGCCGACGAAGCGCTGGTGCATGCCGGGGCGCCTGGCCGCCGGCAGACTGCCCTGCACGTGGTAGATGCGAAGCTGTGCGGCGGCCGCGCGCATGCCGGTCTTGAGATTCGCCACCTCGAAGGTGTGCTGCCCCGGATCGGCCCGGTGCACCCAGCGCAAGGTCTGCATCCGGCCGGAGACCGGGTTGTACACGCCCGTGACCACGGCCGGGCCGGACTGGGTCAGGTACCCTTCGCGCTTCGACCCGCCGGTCATCCGGTCGCGCGGCAGCGAGATCGACAGCCCGATCGCTCGCGGCTTGTCGTTGGGGTAGTCGAGCTCCAGCACGTACCAGTCGCCGGGATGCTCGAATTCGATCTTGTACGAGAAGAACGAGACCACGCTGTCCGACTGCGTCTCGCGGTACCTGAGGCCGTCGGCCTCTACGATGCGCGGCGTCTCGAGGAGCGGCTTGCGCGCCTGAGTCGGCTTGTGCTCGTGCTCGCCCGCCTTGTCCACCCAGGGGTGCGGGTCGTTCGGGTCCGTGAAGTCGATCGCGTCTTCGAGTTCTCGGTCGAGCCCCTCCTCGTAGGAAGTGCCCGCGACCTCCTCCTGCTGTGTCCTGCCGTACACAACGAACGGCTCGTGGTAGCGCGACTCGATCGCCTGTCCTTGCGAGGCGAGGGTCGTCTCGATGGCGTACACGGCCTGGTCGAGCGTACCGAGCGGGATGTCCAGGACCTGAAGGCCGTCCGCGCGCCGCGGCCCGCGGGCCGTGCCCTGCTTGAGAGGTGTCTTCGCCCAACCCTCGATGCGAGACACGCGCCAGGTCACCGCGGGGTCGGGCACATTGGGCGGCAGGACCACCTGCAGGTTCACAGGCTGTGCCGAGTTGAAGAAGAGCGCCTTGCGGTCCGGGTTGCGGTACACGATCCGGCCGTCGTACTCCACGAGCGGGGTGAAGACCGTGCGCTTGCAGAAATACCGGAAGAACAGTCCGGGATGCGCCGGATGGTCGGTCGCGAGCGTGCTCGCGGGCGCCCACGCGCGGTCGTCGAACCCGGGTGCGGTCCAGCCGGCTGCCGGCTCGGCGCTGAAGCGCCAGTCGTCGGGCGCGTCGAGCGAGATCACGTCTCCGTTGTCCAGGACCACCCGGCCCTGCACGTACAGGAGCACGTCCGTGCGCTTGGCGAACGAGCCCGTGTACGCGAGTGCGTTCCGTCCGGGCCGCAGGAGTTCGGTGATGTCCGCGCTCACGAGGTACGTGTTCGCCACGTACTCGCCGGAGCCGGTGTCCGCCCTCGCGCCGTTCACGTACAGGTCCGTGGACGTGGCGACGGACACCACCGCGCGCCAGACCGACCGGCCCTCGGGAATGTCGAACGTCCTTCGGTAGAAGCCCACGGCCTCGGGCCGCAGGACGCGTACGGACGCGATCTCCACCCGGTTGTCGGCCGGACCCTCGACCTTGATTTCAAATCCGTCCGCCCCGGGCATGGCGCAGTCGAAGCGCACTGTCCGCCACGCGCCGCCCTGCACGGTCCGGCGGCTCTCGTTGCGAAGGCCCAGCCATTGGTGGGGTTGCGTGGGGCTGGCGCCGTCGCCCCACAGCTTTACGGTCCAGGTGCTCTCGGGTGCGCTCTGCCGAACCCGGAGCTCGATCGTGTTTTCCAGGTGCCAGAGGTCCACGACCTCGTCCTCGGGCTGGTCGCCGCCGTAGTTGCCCCAGCCGAGAATCGCCTCCTTGCCGGACACGGTGAAGACGAGCGCGCCGTCCCGAATTGCGCGGTCCTGGATCGCGGGCGAGAAGTAAGTGAAGTCGTGCAGCGCCCGCCCGGCGAAGTCGGCCCGGCCCTGCTCATCGGCCAGGTCGTGCAGCACCATGGCGGGCTTCAGTGCCTCGCCGCGGAACACGTCCGTGAACGCGACCTCGCCGCCCGCGGCGCCGACAGCCGCCCTCGACAAACAGAGCGCCGCGGCCAGCGCGAAGAGGCCGGCCGCCCTTTGCCACGTCCGTTCGAGCCTGCAGCTTCTCATTCCGTTCATGGTCCCCTCCTCCGGGCCCCGCCCTGCAACCTGGAGACGCACCTCCATGCAGCGCGATATGCGCGACGCGCCCAATCATAGGACGATCGGGCGCTGCGCGCAATCGCGGACTTGACCGGCGCGCAGCGGAGTGCTAGGTTGCCGGCAAACGCCCACGCGGGCCGGAGGTCGCCGTCCTGGCGCGGCCGCGCGATCGGCCTTCGCCAGGGCCTCAGCGGACGCGCCATTCCCTCGCACGGAGGAGACCGAGCATGCGGATCCCCAAGGTCGGCCTGTACATCTCGAGCGTGTTCCCGGCGGTGGACCGCGACGTGTTCCGGGCCCTGGACCTAGCGGCCGAGCTCGGGTTCCGGGGCGTGTGCCTGTCCCATACGAACACGTCGCCGCTCGGGGACCTCAGCCCTCCCGAGCGCCGCCGGGCCGTGCAGGACGCGCCGCGCAACCTCGGGCTCGAGGTCTCGGCCCTGTCCTGCAACATCTCCTCGCAAACGGAGGGCGGCGTCGGCCAGCGGATGGCCCCGCTCGTCGAGGCCCTGGACCTCGCAGCCGAAAGCGGGGTGCCCACGGTGATCGTGCACGGCGGCGAGCGCCTGGTCGACGACGAGGCCGAAAACCAACGCGCGTGGCAGCGCCTGGTGGAGAACCTGACGTATGCGGGCGCCCATGCCGCGGACAAGGGCGTGACCGTGAGCATGGAACCGGGCGGCGGCGTGTGGATGGTGCACGGCTGGCGGCTGTTGGCCCGCCTGCGCGACGAGGTCGGGGAATCCTTCAAGGTGAACCTGGACCCGGCCAACATCCTCATGGCCTGCGAGGACCCGGCCGCGGGCGTGCGCGAGCTGGGCGAGGCGATCGTGCACCTGCACATCAAGGACGCGGCCATCGTCAGGCCGGCCGAGCACGCGAAGCGCATCGTGGCCGGCCTCGATCCGCGCGCCACGAACCTGGACTTCGCCGCGTGGAAGGCGGCCCTGGCCGCCGACTGCGGCGAGGGGGGCAACTTCTGGCGCGAGACCCCGGTCGGCGACGGGGAGGTCGACTTCCGGGCGCTCTTCGCCGCGCTCGACGAGACGGGCTTCCGCAGGTGGGCGGCCATCGAGCGGGAAGGACGCGGCTCGGGCGAGGAGCGCGTGGCCGAGGTACGCAAGGCCCGCGAGCACGTGCTGTCCCTCGCCTGATCAAACCCGTGCGGCGATACACGGGCGAGCGTCCGCCCGAATGCCGGCACACTGGAGCCGGGCCGCGTGAAAACCATCCGGAACGCGCTTGCATCCGGCGCGCCCACGTGTTACTTTACCTACGACTACGACGCGGCGAGCCGGGTGTCTTCGATAAGCCGCGAGGACG
>CAZOBJ010000074.1:0-15617 GCA_964577825.1 uncultured Planctomycetales bacterium | reverse complement strand
CGGTCGTGGTCCACTCGGGCGGATTGAGCCATCGTTCGCGCAGTTCGTTCAGTTCCCGGGCGGCGTCGGCTATGGCCTGGACGAGCGGGTCGCCCTCCGGCTCCTCTCCCGGCGGCCACGGGAGCGGGAACGTCTCGAAACAGGTCGTGGGGGTGTAGCGGGGGCGCGTTTCCAGGCGCGTCCCGAGCCGCAGCGCCCAGAGCTCGTGGAAGCGGGAGTGCAGCACGCCGAAGAAGTAATCATCCGACCGGGCAGCTACGTATAACTGATGGTCAGGCAGTGCAAGTTGATCCAACCATACGACCACTCTATGCTTGGAGACATGCGGTATCGCTAGAAAGCGCCCTAAGCCCTGGACAGCGGCCCTCATGTTCTTAGCGTTACGGCGGTGGAGCCACCAGTACTCCCTAAGTCGCGCGTCCGATGTTCTCAATCGTTGCGGCCTGACGCTCAGCAATAGGAGCTGCCACGGTGCTTCATAGAGAGCAGCCTCTTTCTCCTCGCAGTCTATGACATAGTCAATAATCCAGCCAACACCATGACTATGCAGAAGCATGCGCGCGTTCAACCACGGACGAATGACGTCTGAGTTTGGCTTGCCATGTGGATTCGGTGCTGCCAATAAGGTCAATGCAATAGAATCAGGTAACTCGAAGGCGCCCCCCTTCTCACTGGCCCGAAGGCATAACCCGGTGTTCTCGGCAAGTTGCCTGGACAGGGTCGCATCAAACCCGACCGTGAGATTAGCGTTGATATGACTCGCGACGTCACCGTCCACCGCCTTGATCTCTTCACTGGCGTTGTCGAAACCCACCATGGACACGTGTACGTTGGCGCCGTCGAGGACCCAGGGCCTGTCGCTTTCGGCGAAGAAGATGTCGCCGCTCTCCTTGATGCGTTGGAGGACTTTCCGGTTGGCGCCGCCGCGGATTCCCTGTGTTGCCAGGAGTCCCGCGCGCTCACACTTCCCCTGCTCGATGTGCGCCCGGGCCCTCTCAAACCAGTAACAGCACAGGTCCCCATTGCGCGGAACTCGTTCCTCCCAGATTGCGAATAGGGCATCAACGTAATCTTCGCCGAGGTTCCTGCGCAATAGGCTGCCACCCAGGAAGGGCGGGTTGCCGACGATGTAGTCCACCTTCGGCCATTCGGGCTCTTTGGGCTCCTCCGGGTCGGTCAGGTCGAGGATGGCGTCCTCGTTGCGGAAGTTGTGCGCCATCGGCTTCAGGACCGGGTCGCCGTGGATGCCGAAGCCGTTGGCCCGCACCCATTGCAGGTAGCCGATCCAGACGGCCATCTGCGCCAGGTCGTGCGCGTAGGGGCTTACCTCGATCCCGTAGAGCTGCCACGGACCGACCATCGGCATGATCTGGCCAAGGTTGTTCGCCTGCGCGAAAAGGATGACCTCTTTCTCCAGGTCCTTGAGCTTCTGCAGCGTGACGTAGAGGAAGTTGCCCGAGCCGCAGGCGGGGTCGAGCACCTTGAGCTGGGTCAGCTTCTCGTGGAAGCGGCGCACGAGGCGGGCGGACTCGTTGCGGGCGCGCGTGCGGACGGCCTTGCTGACGGCGCGTTTCGGCTTGCGGCCGTCCTTGCGCCCGGTGGTGAGCAGGTTGACGACGGTCTCCCTTGTGCGATCCCACTCGCGGCGCAGGGGCCACATGACGACGGGCTCGACGAGGGTTTCGATGTCCTCGCGGCTGGTGTAATGCGCGCCGATCTGGGAGCGCTTGCCCGGGTCCATGCCGCGCTCGAAGAGGGTGCCGAAGATTGACGGGTCCACGGCGCTCCAGTCGAGCTTCGACGCCTCGTACACGCGATGAATCTCATCCTCGGTCATGTCGAGCACGGGCCCGGCGACGAAGAGGTTCCCGTTGAAGTGGCGGATGGCGTCGGAGCCGAACTCTCCGCCCTCGGCCATGGCGTCGAACAGGTGGCCCACGCTGCGGCGGAAGCGGTCCGGCTCGTGGCGGGTGTTCTCCAGCAGCCGGCTGAAAAGGCCGGCGGGCAGCAGGTCGATGTCCTCGGCGAAGAGGCAGAAGACGATGCGGTCCAGGAAGTGTGCGACCTCGTGGGGCTCCAGGCCGCGGCCGCGCATGTCCTGCGCGATGCCGGCGATGCGCTCGGCCGCCTCGGCCGTGATGGCCTCGCTGGTGCGGCCGGGGCGCAGCTTCTCGGGCTCGTGGAAGACGGCGCGCAGCACTTCCAGGTTGCGCGGCTCGGGGAGGCCCGATATCGCGATCTCGTGGACCTCCGTCGGCGTCGCGGTGAAGTTGGTGCGGACGACGATGCGGTCCATGTCCGAGACGACCAGCAGGGGCGGGTTCTCCAGGGCCTCGCGGTATTCGAGCAGTTGCCTGTAGGCGGCGTCGAGGTCGCGCCTTTTGCCCTTGTATTCCCAGGCGAAGAAGCCCTTCTTCCAGACGTCGGCCCAGCCCTCGCCGCCGCTCTGCTTGGTGGCGCCCTTCTCGAAGGTGAACCAGTCGCCCGTCGGGTCCACGTCGGCGGGCTTGGGGTGGTCGAGCAGCTCGCAGAGGTCCAGGAAGTGCTGCTGGGCGGCGGAGCGCTCCGAGAGGTCGGCGCTGCGCCACTTGGCGATGAACCGGGCTGCGTTCATGGGACCTGCGCGTGTCGGGTTGATACGGCGTGAAGGGTAACAGAAGGGCAGGGGAATTACGAATGAGGATTGCGCATTGCAGCGGCAACAACGACATGCGACACGGATGAACACGGATGCACACGGATGACGGCGGCCGCGACCGGCAGAATCCGGGAGGACTGGTGTTGACTTGAAGCCCCTTCCGCTATATCCTTGTGCGGTCGATACTCAGGCATGGTGCAGCGGAGGGAGGGAAATGCCCAGAACGATGGCGTGTACGAATTTGAACTGCCGTGCCACCCTCAACGTCGAGGGGCGGGAGGCGGGCACCAAGGTCAAATGCCCGAAGTGCGGGGCAGTGAATGAGGTCCAGATGGACCTCGGGGCAGGCTTCGACATCTCGACAATCACCGAGCCGCAGGAAGGCCAGCGCATCGCTCACCCGGCCCGCCAGACCTGCCCGAACTGCGGCGCCCTGCTGGGCGTTCGGGCAAGCATCTGCCCGCAGTGCGGGATGGACGTCCGCACCGGCGCCGCCGTGGAACTCAAGGTCGAGAAGAAGGGCAAGATGCCCCTTATGCTGGGCATCGTGGGCGTGGTCGTGCTGGTCGTCATCATCGCCGTCCTGGTCCTGCTGCTCCTGAACGGCGGGAACGGCGCGGAAGCAGCCTGACACACGTCCTCCTTGCGCGTTTGCCGCCCGGCAGGCCGTCCCGCCCCCGCGCGGCGTCCTCAGCGCTCGACCCGCCCGCCGGGCCGGGACGATGCCAATCGCTCCGGCGCCCCTTCCCAGGCGACACCCGCGCCAACGCAGATCGCCCCTCTGCGCCCACGCCTGCGGAAGCCTTGCCGACGCGCCAGAGTCCTGTTATCCTCGCTGAGAGCGAGGCGCCCGGCAATAGCTGGGACCAACGCCGCAAAGGAGAGCGCCCCGAAACGCGGACCCGCAGGCCGCTCGACAGCGGCCGGCGGGATATCGAGGGATCAGCGGCGGGTCGCAGCGCCGACGCCGCGCCTGAGCAAAGGAGCAGCGCCCATGGGTGTCATGGCAACGCGTGCCGTGTTGGCAGTGGCCGGTGTCGTGCTGTTGGCGAGCTTGCAGGCGTTCGCGCAGGCGCCGTCCGAGGGCGGCGGCACGTGGACCTTCGAGGTCCGGCCCGATCCCTTCGGCGATGGGGCCCTGCTGGACCTGCGGGGCCTGAACGAGGAGACGGCCGGCGAGAAGGGCTGGATGGTCGCCCGGGACGGCAAGCTGTTCATCCCCGGCTCCGACAGGCCGTTCCGCGGCTGGTCGGCGGGGCTGCGGCCGTTCGGCTGCTCGTACGAGATGGGCGAGCTGGCGTACACGGCCCGCCTCTACGCGAAGCTGGGCATCAACCAGGTCCGCGAGATGAGCGACGCGAACGCCTCGGTCCTGCCCGCCGCGGGCTCGGCCGACATCACAAAGATCAACCCCGAGGGCCTGGCGAAGCTCCACCGGCTGGTGGCGGCCATGAAGGCCGAAGGCGTCTACGTGACCTACTGCCCCTGGTGGCACCTGGAGGTCCGCAACAGCCCGCAGTTGCCCGGCTTCGCGAGTGCCAAGGCTTTCTACTGGTGCGAGGACCTGCAGGAGCTGGCCAAGGGTTGGTACCGCCAGATACTGACGGCCGAGAACCCTTACACCGGCGTGCCGCTGGCCGAGTCGGGCAGTATCCTGATCCAGGCCGTGACCGAGTCGCACCTGACGGGATGGAAGACGGAGCCGGCCGCACGGGGCATGAAGGTGACCGTCGGCGCCGGGGCGCAGGCGAAGGAGACGGCTCTGCCGGCCGGCGCCAGTCACATCCTCAACGTCGGGAAGCAGCCGTTCGAGATACAGCGCGTGAGGGCCGGCGTCATCTTCCGCGACGGCAAGCCCCGCAAGGCCACCGCGGCCGATCTGTACGGCTATGCCAGGCAGGAGCCAGTGCGAACGGACGCCACTGACCGGGGCCTGCGCATCACGTTGCCGGAGGATACCTACTACACCATCGTGCGATAGAACCGGGGAACCGAAGGCCATGTCGCTCTCAAGAAGGGAGGAGCTGATGAACCCGGTGACAACATTGGCGGCAGTGATGATGCTGGTCGTCTCGTGCGGCGCATCCGTCGGAGCGGCGCCGGATTGGGGCGTGAACTTCTGGGCGCATGACTTCTACACCGGCGACGCGACGTTCATCGACGCCACCAGGACGTTCTCCTACCCGCAGGAATGGCAGGACGATCCTGCGGCGATCCCCATGACCGACCAGGGCGTCCCGCTCAGGCCGGTCAAGCTGCGGTCCTTCCTGGGCGGTTACCCCGACGGCGTCTACCGGCTGCGCTACGAGGGGACCGGACGGGTGGTCTTCGAGGGCGGGGCGCGGCTGGTGCCGGAAAGCGTCCGCACGGAAGGCGGCTTCACCTACGCGGACGTGCAGGTGGACAGGTCCGAAGCCGACCTGGTCGAGATGTCCTTCCACGACGTGAAGTCCGACGATCCCGTCCGCAACGTGCGGTTGATCTCGCCGGGCTACGGGGTGGATACGACGCGCGTCGTGCGGGACGTGTTCATACGCCGCGTGCGGCCGTTCTCGACGTTCCGCTTCATGGACTGGAACGCGACCAACAGCAGCAAGGCCAGCCGGTGGAGCGAGCGCCGCCCGGCGGACTACCTGGTCCAGACGCCCGGCTGGCGTCCGCGCCTGCCCATGGGCGGCATGGCGTACGAACTCATGGTCGCCGTCTGCAACGAGTGCGGTAAGGACATGTGGATGTGCGTGCCGCACCTGGCCGACGACGAGTACATGCGCGAGTTGGCGCAGTTCCTCAAAGACCGGCTCGACCCGGGGCTGAAGTGTTACGTGGAACTCAGCAACGAACTGTGGAACTTCAGCCAGGGACCCGAGCTCGGCCGGAAGATGATCAGACCCGACTGGGACTGGAACAACAGCGACGTCACGCTCTACTACGGTGCCGTGGCGCCGCGCGTCGCGCAGATGAGCCGCATATTCAAGGAAGTCTGGCCCGAGGTGAAGGACGTACGGCTGGAGATCGTCCTGGCCGGACAGGGCGGCAATGCCTGGCACTGCGCGAAGGCGCTCGAATACTACACCGACCACGACATCGAGCCGGCCGACGTGATCGACGCGCTGGCCATAGCGCCGTACTTCCGCCCCCAGGGAAAGTACACCGACTACGATGAGATGATGGGAGATATGCTGGAGACGCTGGAGTCCAGGCTGCTCAAGGGCATCCGCCGCCACAAGGACCTGGCCGACCAACACGGGCTGAAGCTTCACGCCTACGAGGGCGGGCAGCATTTCTGGTACAACGTGGTGGACACGACGAAGAATCCGGACGCTGACGGGTTCATCGCTCGGGCGCAGGACGACCCACGCATGCGGGAGGCATACCGGCGATATTTCGCCCTCTGGGAGACCGAGAACCCCGGCGGCTTGTTCATGCACTATACCTTCACCAGCGGGAGCTGGGGGCTGCTGAAGTCCCTCGACCAGGCGGGCAGCGTCAAGTGGGATGCCGTCATGACCTGCCTCCTGCCGGCCGGCGACACCAACCTGGACGGCAAGGCGGACTTCGACGATTTCCTCGTCCTCAAGGAGAACTTCGGCCAGCCGGACTGCTGGTGGGAGCAGGGCGACTTCAACGGAGACAACCGGGTGGACCGCAAAGACCTGGAGCTGCTGCGCCGGAACCTGGCGGGGCTCTCCACCGAGCAGCAGGGACAGGTTCGGGCGCTCGCGCAGAGGCCGGGCGATTGAGCGCTAGTCGCCCCCGCTCGTGCACATCGGGCCGGACGGAGAGGGGAAACCGCATGGGGTTCAAGGTAGGCGTCTGCGGGCTGAACTTCGGCAAGCACTTCGCGCAGCTCTTCGACGCGCATCCGTTCTGTGACGAGGTGGTGCTCTGCGACCTCCGTGAGCACAAGATCAGGGAGGCCGCGGAAGAGTGCGGCGTCCGGGGCCGGACCTGCCGCTCCTTCGACGAGTTGCTGGAGAGCGACGTGGACGCCGTCGCGGTCTTCACCCAGCGTTGGACGCACGCCCCCCTGGCGGCCCGGGCACTGCGGGCGGGCAAGCACGTGTACTCGGCCGTGCCGGCCGCCGTGACGCTGGAGGAGCTGGACGAGCTGGTCCGGACGGTCGAGCGGACGGGCCTCACCTACATGCTGGGCGAGACCAGCTACTACCGCCCGCAGACGATCTGGTGCCGGCGCAAGTTTGCCGCCGGCGACTTCGGCGAGTTCGTTTACGGCGAGGGGCAGTACTGCCACAACCTGGCGCACTGGTTCTACATGGGCTTCTATGACTCGAACGGCCCGGAGTGGCGGAGGTTCGCCAGCGTGCCGCCCATGTGGTACCCGACGCATTCGATCTCCCACGTCCTGGGCGTAACCTTCAACCGCTTCACGAAGGCGAGCTGCTTCGGCCGTGTTGACCGGCACGAGGACGGCATATTCGATCCGGAGCTGAGCGAGTGGGGCAATCCCTGGAGC
Organism: uncultured Planctomycetales bacterium; assembly: GCA_964577825.1. Taxonomy (GTDB): domain Bacteria; phylum Planctomycetota; class SZUA-567; order SZUA-567; family JAFGNG01; genus CAZOBJ01. Next base: position 8,505 of record CAZOBJ010000074.1, on the reverse strand, counting down.
AACCAGAGCGCGCTCTTCCAGACTGCCGACGGCGGCATGGCGCGGATCAACGAGTTCCGCCGCACGGCCGCAGGCGAGAGCCGCCAGAGCATCATCGGCACGCTGGGCGCCTACGAGGAGCAGTGCAATCCCCGATGCCCGGACGTCAACGTGCGCAAGCAGATGCACGGCCCCGAGGCCAGGGAGACGGCGCAGAGCCGGGCCGTCTGGACGGAGATCCGGTGGAAGCAGGACCCACACAGGCCCGACGGCGGCTACGACTACGAAAACGCCCAGCGCTACATCTACATCCATAAGATGGACGTGACGCCCATGCACCGGCTGGACGGCGTCGATATCACTGATGAGAACCTGGGCGACCTGCCGGGGGATTACCTGGGCAGGCGGCACCTGGACGTCTCCACCGTGCATCCGGTCGAGCGGCTCCCGAAGGAGTTCGTGGGCCTGCCGAACGGGCACTGTGGCTCGCATCAGTTCCTGGTCCATGACTTCATAGAGGCGGTGGCGACGGGTAAGCTGCCGCCGAACCACGTCTGGCTGGCCGCCCGGTACAACGCGCCGGGCATCGTCGCGCACGAGTCCTGCAAGCGCGAGGGCGAACTGATGGACATCCCGGACTTCGGCAAGCCGCCCGCCGACGCCGTGCTGATTGACCCGCTGGCCGTGCTGAGGGACTGAAGATGCCCCGTCCTGCGGGAGCCGAGGAGGTGACCAGATGAACCGCAGTTGCGCATGGGTAGGCCGGGTGGCTGTTGTGATAGCGCTGTTCGCGTGCCGGGGGGCCGCCCGTGCCGCGCAGGAGCCGGTGCCGATCCCCGGTGAGTCCTTCAACGCTTCGTGCAGCCTGGACGGCGCGCCCGGCTGGTTCCGGCGCGGCGAGGGCGCGTACGACCCGGGCGCCCTGCCGGGCGGGCACCGTACCCTGGCGGGTGTGACGTGGGACGTGCCGCAGGGCCGCACGCTCATGCTGGCGGGCGCGGGCGCGGCGGTCGAGGCGAACGAGGTCAGGGGCATCCCGGTGGGCCGGCGGGCCGAGGTGCTCTACTTCCTGCACGCGCATAACCCCGGCCCGGCGCTCGCCCAGTGGCAGCAGAAGGACCGGGACGCCAAGGCCGCCGGCGAGCGGCCGCTGGAGCCGCCCACCCTGTTCCGCTACGTCCTGCACTACGCCGACGGCGAGAGCTTGACCGTCAACGTGCGCTGGGACGAGTCGGTCAACGACTGGCTGCGCGCGGGCGAATACGCCGACCCGCCCTACGCGGCCACCGCCTGGACGCAGACCGTGAGCAAAGACTGGGTCCTGGACCGCTGGCCCCGCAAGGGCTTGAGGGTCGTCCTCTATGCCATGCGCTACGAGAACCCAAGGCCGGATGAGGAGGTCGCAACCGTTGACGTGGTGAGCGCGAACGACGCGGCGCACGACTGGGGCGCGCCGGCCGTGCTCGCGGTCAGCACGGGGACGCGGGAGTATCCCGGGACGACCTACTACGTGGCCCCGGGCGGGAGCGACGATGCGCCCGGCACCTTCGAGGAGCCCTGGGCGACCCCTTACAAGGCCGCCGAGACGCTGCAAGAGGGCGACACCGCCTACCTGCGCGGCGGGCACTACAAGCTGCGACAGGACTGGCGCCAGATGATCGTCGTCAGGTACTCCGGCTCGCAGTCGGCCCCCATCACCTTCGCCGCCTACCCCGGCGAAACGGCAGTCATCGACGGCTACGACCACCATTGCGCGCACGACACGCGCGTGCCCTACGCCATCTACGACCGCGACGAGGGGCTCTTCAACATCTTCGAGAAGATGAACGTGACGGTCCGGAACCTCCGGGTCGAGAACTCGCGCAAGAGCGGCTTCGGCATCTACCAGAGCCGGCGCATCCTGATGGACCACAACGTCGTGTACGGCACCAAGCACTGCGCCATGAACACGGCGTCCAACACGGACCTGCGCATCATCGGCAACACGCTGGGGCAGAACTGCTCGGCCTACTACCACTGGGACACGGAGACCCAGGAGTGGACGCCGTGGAAGCCCGGCACCGGCCGCGCCCCGAAAGCGGGGCGGGAAGGCATCGACAACCACCGCAACGAGTACACCGAGATAGCGTTCAACGAGATCTACTGGTGCGGCAAGGAAGCCATCGCCGACCCCAGCCGCCACTTCAAGATACACCACAACTACATCCACCACCTGCCGCACACACCGGAGACCTACTGGCCAAGCGGCATTTACCTGGATGCTTACGGGCCGATCATGGACGACCTGGACGTCTACGACAACGTCATCCACAACGCCGCCAGCGGCGTGACCATCGGCTCCGAGGGCGGCACGACGGGCACGGACATCCGCGTCCATCACAACCTCATCTTCAACAACACCTGGGAGGGCATCGGCATCAACTCCGCCGGCAACAACGGGCTGCGCGAGGGCATCGTCATCGAGAACAACACCATCCTGAACTGCGGGCACACGGACTGGGAGAAGGGGCCGACGGGCGGCATCTGCATCGCGACCACCAACTGCCGGGACGTCACGGTGCGCTACAACATCCTCGCGGGCAACCGGGACTATCAGGTCTCCGTCCACAGCGAAGTTGACCGCATCGGGCAGGGGATCGCCGTCCATGACAACCTGTACGACCCGGTCTTCCTGCCGACGGAGCGGGTGCGGGCGCGCATACGCGGGTGGATCCCGGTGGTCAGCGACCGGCTGGTCTGGGGCGAGCCGGGGTTCGTGGACGCGGAGGCATGGGATTTCACGCTGCGGCCCGACTCACCGGCCGTGGACGTGATCCGGGACAGGAAGGACGAGGACGGCACGCCCGGTGACCTGGGCGCGTTCGCGCACCTGTTCAATCTGCCGCCCCCGCCGCCGGCCGGCGAGGGGTTCGTGTTCCGGGTCAACTGCGGGGCCGAGAAGCCTTACGTGGACTCGCAGGGGAACACCTGGCAGGCCGACCGTCGCTACAGGGAGGGCGCCTGGGGCGCCACTTGGAGCGGCACCGTCCGCCGCGACCCCAGGGACGTGGCGAACACGCAGGACGACGAGATATACCTGACCGAACGCTACCGCATGGAGCAGTACCGGTTCCACGTGCCGAACGGCCAATACAGCGTCCGGCTCCACTTCGCCGAGACCTTCAACGATGAGCCGGGGCAGCGGAACTTCTCGGTCCTGCTGAACGGCCGGGCGGTGCTGGAGGACTTCGACCCCACGACGGCCGCGGGCGGGAAGGCGTTCGCCGCCGTGGCCAGGGAGTTCGAGACGAAGGTCTTCCGAGGCGAGCTTGTGCTGGAGTTCCGGGGGCAGGGCACGATGATAAACGGCATCGAGATCATCCAGCTCACGCAGGGGACGGGCTGAGGCCCGGACCGGGGCCACTGGCCCTGCGCAGGGCTGCGGGGTAGCCTTTCGGCAGCGAGTTCATACAGAAGCGGGAACGGGAGGAGAGCATGAAGCGCAGTCAGGCGATTCGGCCGGTTATCTTGCTGCTGCTTGCCGCGGCGGCGCTGCCGGCGCAGGCCCAGACGGGCGGCGGCTACTGCGGCGCCGGGATCAGGGGGGAGTACTTCGCCAATCCCGACCTGCGGGGCGAACCGGCCTTCGTCCGGCGCGACGTGCGCGTGGACTTCGACTGGGGCGCACTGCTGCCCGTCGGTGGCTCGACCGCCGAGCCTTACGCCTCCTTTCCCACGGACGGCTTCTCCGTGCGCTGGACCGGGCAGGTGATCCCGCGCTTCTCGGAGGACTACGCCTTCAAGGCGGACGCCGACGAGGACGTCCGCGTCCGGCTGCGCTCGGAAGGGGCGAGCGACTGGACGACCCTGGCGGACAGTTGGGACCGCCAGGAGCTTATCTCCGCAGTCCCTGCACGCCTCGCCGCGGGGCGCAAGTACGACCTGGTCGTGGAGTACCGCGACCGGACAGGCCCCGCGCGCTGCCGGCTCCTGTGGTCCTGCCCGAGCGCCGGCGAAGAGGTCATAGACGTCATCACCGCCAACGCGCTGAACGCGTCGAGCTGGCACGAGTACATGTGGGCCGACTTCGCCAGGCTGGCCGGGTGGGCCGGCGGGGTCGAGCTCGACGCCGACGGCTGGCCTGAATCCGACGCCGATCTGTCCTGCGCCCACGGACGCGAGAACATGGCGGGGACGTACCTCCTCCAGTTCACCGGCCGGGCGGAGGTGGGCGTGGGGGGCGCCAGGTGCACTTTCGTCGCCGGCGGACAGGAGCACGCGGGCGCCCTGCCCGATGGTGCGGGCTACGACGAGGCCACGAACACCACCAGGGCGCTCATGAAGATGGAGGAGAGCAGCGAGCTGACGCTCAAGTTCACGAACACCCGCCGCACCCCGGACGCCGCGCCGAACACGGGCGTTACCGGCGTGAAGCTCCTCCGCCCGACGGCCCCCGGCTCCGACACGCCGCACGACGTCACGGAGAACGTGTATCGGCCCGTCAAGGACGCCTTCGGCGAGCACTACACCTGCCTGCGCTGGCTCCAGGTGGCCAACCAGCGCAACGCCGCCCGTTGGGAGGAGCGCACCCGGCCCGGCTACATGGGCTTCGTGCGCGGCGGCTTCTGGGGCGACAACTCCGGCGGCGAGTGCTGGGAGCTGCTCGTCATGCTGGCCAACGAGACCGGCAAGGACCTCTACCTCACCACGCCGGTCCAGGCTGGCGACGACTACTTCCGCAAGCTGGCGCTGCTCCTGAAGAACGGCTCCGACGGCACCGAACCGTACCCGTCCCCCCAGCAGCGACCGAAGTACCCGCCGCTGAACCCGAACCTGCGCGTCTACGTCGAGGTCGGCAACGAGATATGGAACTGGGGCTTCGGCTCCACCCAGGACGCCAACAGCATGGCCGAGGAGGCCAAGAAGGCCGGCACCGGCGAGTCGAAGGTATTCAGCTACAACGGCCAGGGGAACTACCGGACCTGGCACGCCCTGCGCACGGTGCGGTGCAGCGACATCTTCCGCTCCGTCTTCGGCGACGCGGCGATGGGCGGGCGCGTGCGCATGTTGATCGAGTACCAGTACAACAACGCGCAGGCGACGGCCTGGAACTCGTTGCGGTTCCTCGACGGCTACTTCAACAACGGCACGGGCGACCACGTGGCCGACCCGCACCCGGTGAACTACTACATCTGGGGCGCGGGCGGGGCGACTTACTACGGCACGGGCAACCGGACCGGCGACCAGGAGGAACTCGTCCTGGCCGACGCGGGTTTCGGGCAGCCCGAGGTGCCCGCGTTCACCGCGCAGGTTGCGCCGGTCTCGCCGGCGTGGAAGTTCAGCGGCCCGGCGGGCATCTACCGCAACTACCACCTGGCGGCGAACGCCGCCCGGTTCGGCAAGCCGACCCGCCTCACCAAGAACGCGGTCGCCGGATGCCGCCTGCGCGTGGGCGACCGGCCGCTGTTCGTCTACGAACTGGGCCGCTGGATCGACGCATCCCACGACGGCTCGCAGGTCTGGCTCCTGAAGGCGGCCGACATGTCCGTCGTCGCGCGGGCCTCCATCGAGCGCCTGCCCTCGTTCCTCAAGCACTACGGCTACCACTTCGGCAAGGCGACGCGCGACGGCGTGGAGGGGCCGGTCAGGCTCGAGCCGAACACCGAGTACCTCCTGCTGACGGCGAACGGGAACGCAAGCCAGTCGCTCTACGGCGGCGACACTGCCGTCACGCCGGGCCCGGGGCTGACGGTGACGGCCTCTGTCCGGGGGATGTTCACCGGCCAGGCGGCCAATCCGTCCGGCTGGCAGGTGAGGGACGTCGCCGAGGGCGCCTTCGCCTTAGGTCCGGTGAACCTCCATTACGCCCTGAGCGAAGGCGAGCCCACGGAGTTCCCCTCGCCGGGACCCGACGCCCAGGCGGCGTTCCTGAGGAGCGGCGGCGAGATCAGCCAGACGCTCGATTTCCCGGTGACCGGGGCGTTCGCGCTCACCTTCAACGCCGCCGGCAGCGGGGTGGGCTGGCCGGGCCACGGCCCGTTCGACATCTTCGCCGACGACGTGAAGATCAGCCCGCGCAGCCAGGGCGACCACCGCGTCAGCCGGGGCACGTCGGGCCTGGCCGGTTTCCACCGCCGGACCGGTGAACCGCGCGAGAACTGGGGCAGCGCCGTCTTCCAGGTCAAGGAACCCGGCCCGCACACCATCCGCTTCGTCGGGCGCGGCAAGCCGGAGGATTGGGTCATCCTGGACAACATACGCATCGCCAGCGTGGACGCCATCATGGAGAGCGGCTTCGGCTCCGGCGAGGCCCTCGGCCAGGTCGCCCAGGACGACTACCGGGCCCAGCTCGACGCCCAGGCCGGCTATGCGCGCGTCTTCGGGCTGAACGTCGTGGCCTACGAGGCCGGATGGTCGCTCGGCGGGGACTTCCACGCGCGCCCCATCCAGACCTACTGCAAGTTCGTGGACGAGCGCGCCCGCCGCATCAACAACACGGCCATGGACATCTTCACCGAGTCCGGCGGGTTCATGAACGTCTGGGGCGTCTACATCTACTTCCCCGACCACGACATCGTTGGCGCCGCGAACTACCCGCTTATGAGAAGCCTCCAGGACCTGAACAACCGCCTGCCCGCCGAGGCCGACAACGGTATCCCCGTGCCCGCAACGCTCACGCCCGAGACCATCGTCCGGTGGCTGTGGTCGGACGGCAACTTCAAGGGCGAGATGGGCGAGCGGGGCCAGTGGGCGAGCTGGCTCATCGTCTGCCCCGGGGCCGGCGCGTACGCGGTCACCGTCGAGGCCGGGCCGGGCGGCTCGTTCGAGGTCGAGGCCGACGGCCGCCGGATCGGCTCCGTCCGCGACTCGGGCGCCGCGGCCGGCTCGCCGTTCCCGGTGCGGCTCGGCAAGGGGATGCACGGCATCCGCGTCCGCAACACGGGCGGGAGCTTCACGCTCGAGCGCGTCCTCATCGCACCTCAACCCGCGCCCTGACCGGCCTCCGGCCGGGGGAGGATGAGCACGCAGACGGGGGAGGGAACCTGCGTTACGCTGCCCGTGGGCGCGAGACGGCCGGTCCGGTCGTCCACGCGGAACGCCACAATGCTGTCCGTGGCGCCGTTGGCAACCAGCATGAGCCTGCCCGCCGCGTCGAGGCTGAAGTGGCGCGGCCCCTCGCCCCGCGTGGGCTCGTGTCCGACGTACGTGAGCCGCCCCGTGCCTCCGTCAATCGCGAAGATGACGATGCTGTCATGGCCCCGGTTCGAGCCGTAGAGGAACCTGCCGGACGGGGAGACCTGCACGTGGGCGCAGGCGCTGTCGCCCCCGAAGCCCTCCGGCAGCGTCGGCACGGTCTGAATCTCCTCCAGTGCGCCGCGCGCCGCGTCGTAGGCGAAGGCGGTAACCGTGTTGCCGATCTCGTTGATCAGGTAGGCCCAACGCCCGCCGGGATGGAAGTCGAAGTGCCGCGGCCCGGAGCCGGGCGCGACCTCGGCCCAGGGCGAGTCGTTCGGGGTCAGCCCGCCCGTTCTTGCGTCGAAGCGATAGGCCATCACCCGGTCCGTCCCGAGGTCGGGCGCGAAGGCATAGCGGTTCTGCGGGTCGAGATTGATCGAGTGCGCGTGCGGGCCGGTCTGCCGCTCGGGATGGACGCTGGAGCCCTCGTGCTGTGCGAAGGCCGACGCTTCGCCAAGCCGGCCGTCCTCCATGATGGGCAGGACGCAGACGCTGCCGCTGCCGTAGTTCGCCGCCAGCACGAACCGCCCCGTCCGGTCCACGACGACGTGGCACGGCTTGGTCCCCCGCGAGAACCGGCGGCTCAGGAACTCCAGCCGCCCGGCGTCCGCGTCGATGCGGTGCGCGCTCACCGTCCCGCTCGGCCTGCCTTCGCACTCCATCACCGTGCTGGCCGCGTAAAGGGAGCGCCCTGCGGCGTCAACGGCCAGGAAGGTGGGGTTCTCGATGCCAGTCGCCACGCTGACGCGCTCCAGTGCGCCCGATGACGGGTCCAGCCGGAAGACGTAGATGCCTTCGCTCGCGCCGTGGGTGTAGGTCCCCACGAAGACGAGCGGTCCTTCCGGTGACGTGGCGGCCATGTCGGGCATGCCTCGCTCTCAAGACTGCGGGTCAACTCACCCATGCCGGCGCGCTCGGAATGACAACTTCTGAGCGCACCTCGGGCCCCTGCCCCGTTGCGCGTGGACGCGCCGAAGTTGGCAAAGGCGCATGAATTCCAGGCCGCAGCGTTCACATCGTGAGGACGACCTTGAACGCCTCGCGCGACCTGACCATCTCGACGGCCTCCGGGGCCTGTTCGACGGGCATCACGTGGCTGTAATAGTCTTTCGGGTTCACCGCGCCGCTGCGGATGAGTCCGATGAGATCCTCGTGGACGTCGCCCTCCCGGTAGGGCCAGTTGAGCATGTGGAGGACCGTGTTGCTCTTCAGAGCCAGCAGGGAGATAGTGGCGTCCTCCTTGTGCAGCACGCCGTATGCGCCCACCTTGCCGCCGGGCACGAGCATCCGGGAGCCCTCCTTGATGATGGC
>CAZOBJ010000073.1:0-15806 GCA_964577825.1 uncultured Planctomycetales bacterium | reverse complement strand
CCTCCACCACCTCGGCGAGGCGGGCGCGGGCGTCCTCCAGTTCGCCCTGGAGCTGCAGGGCCTCCAGTGCGGAGGCCGTCTCGCGTCCGAGAAAGCCCAGCAGGCTCGTATGTCCCTGGGTGAAGACGGTCGTATCCTGGTCAAGCCACAGGATCGCCAGGCCCTGCACCTCCCGGTGCCCCGGCAGCGGCAGAAGAATCGTGCTGTGCAGGTTGCCGAAGGCACGCGCGTCATGGGCCTCCAGGGGGAGGATGGCCACTTCTTGGCTCTCGAGCGCCCACGCGATGAGGCTCGGCTCAATGCCCAGACCCTCCGGACACATCCGGCGCGTGAGAACCAGCCCTCCGGATCCCTGATAGTCGCGCAAGTACACTTGAAGATACGTATAGTCGACCACACGCTCCAGCAACAGCTCCAACGCGTCGAGGGTCTGCTCGACCGTCTGGCTTGCGTGGAGCGCGGACATCTGCTCCTGGAGTCCCGTGAGGCTCTGGACCGCCTCGGCCAGGGCCGCGTTGTCCCACTGAAGCCGCACGACGCGTTCCGGCGAGCCTTGCGGCCCGTTGGCGGCCTCGCGAGGAGGAGGCTTGTCACCCATGAACTGGGACTCCCGGATCAATGCGACCCCAGCGGCCGTCCTAGGGATGCCGGATCAGGTTAAAGAAGTCGCCCGCGCGCCGAGCCTCGTCATAGACGATAAGCAATAGTTCCTCGTAAAAGGCCTTCCCCAAGCGATACTGGTCCACCAACGATGCGTTGATCGGAGGAATGCTCGGATCGCCACCGTTGCCGATCCCCAAGGCGCGCGCGAAGATGTCCCCGAGATGCACGCACCCGGCCATCTCGCGGCTGCCGCTGGCCAGGTTGGGGTTGTGGTGATATCGCACGCCGCTGACGAGCGCTGGCGGCAGGTTCCAGCGCTCCATGGTCCAGGTGCCCACCTGCTGGTGGTCGAAGCCAAGCAGTTCCTTTTCCATGGAACGAAGGAGCGTGTGGTTGTCCAACGCTGCCTGCACCACCTGACGGTATTCGTCGGCGAAGTACTGATTCAGGATGACCTTGCCGAAGTCGTGCAGCAGCGCGCCTACATAGACCTCGTCCGGAGCGACCTGCTGCGCCACACGGTGGGCCACCGCCTGCGCGGCCAGGGCCGTGCCCAGGGAATGCTCCCAGTACCTCGGGATGTCCAGGCTCGCGCTGTCCCAGGAACGCGTGAGGTCGAACACCGACGCCGTGAGGGCCACGTTCTTCACCTTGCTGAAGCCGAGGATGACAATGGCGTGATGCACGGTCTTGATCTGCTGCGGGAAGCCGTAGTACGCGCTGTTGACCAGGCGCAGGACCTTGCTCGTGAGCACTTGATCTCGCTCGATCAGCTCTCCGACGTCGGTGGCGCTGGTATTCGCGCTGTTGGCCATGGTCAGAATCTGCTGCACGACCATGGGCAGGGTGGGCAGATCCGGGATCTCTTCGATGCGCGCGCGCGCTGTAGCCGAGTCGAGCGCCATGCCTGTGCTCTTCCCTAGTCCGGGGCAGGGGGCGAGGAACGCTTCGAGGTAGATAGAACCCGCAGGGCCGCGGCCTTGAGAGTCTGCATGTTCGGATCGTCCGCGACCTCTTTGAACCGATCGCCGAGCGCAGCAGACACCTCTTCATCCGTTTCGACCGGGTCCGGCTGGGCGGGAAGTGCCTCCGGCGCAAGTCCAACGCCAGCGGATTGGGCCGTCGCAGTACCGTCTTCGATGCTAATGCTGCCGACACCCCATCGAGGCAGGCGGTTCAGGTGAACCGTCGTCAAGGCGGTGCCAGCGCCCACGATCACGCGACCCTGGTCGTCGGCGACCGGCTGTGCGAGCACCATGCCCACTGCGGCCTCCTGGACGGGGATGGTACGCGCGCCCATGATGCTTGCCCTCCAGGACCCAACGCCGTCCCGCGGCACCTCATCAACGTGGAGCAGCTCGGGTCGGTGAACGGTCTCGTAGTCCAGACGAGCGGTTTACCACGCTCGCCTCGGTTGTCAATCCACCAAGCAGCATTGGCCCACGACGCGTCCCAAAAGCGCGTCGCCGCGATCCGGGTTCACGCGCACCCGCCCGCGCGTGTGGCCATATTCCGGCAGCCCCTGGAAGGTCCGTCCTCCGGGGTCCAGCCTGAGCCGGCGAATGCGCAATCCGCGCTTGGCCACCCACAGGGCCGCAAGATGGCCAGCGAGGCGCTCCGGCGACGTGAGGCGGCGGTCCACCAGGAGGATGGACCCCAACGGCACGATTGGACTCAGCATGGAGTCGGACATGCGGAAGGCCACCAGGGCCTGGCCTGGTACGCACCAGTCGCGGGGGAATAGGCAGTGACGATCGACATCTCTTCGCCGAAGGTCTGCTACGGGCTTGGCAGCTGAACCGGGACGCACGAGCGGCACGGCCACATACCCCCGCCGCGCCGCCTCAACGTCTTGCGCGCTGCCTTTGGTGGGGATGCACACAGCCTCCCGCGGTCCAGCCTGAGCGCGTGTCGAGAAGGAAGCCTGCCGGCCGTAGGGTGGGCCCTCCTCGCCGACCACGGGGGCACCCGCCTGTTCATCGGTGACCCCGAGCAGATACGCCAAGGTCACGTTGAGCTCGGCCTCGATGGCGGGGATCAAGCTCAAGTCTTCGATGAATGTGCGTCCCATTTCCCAGCTTTGGATGGTCTTAGGGCTGATGCCAAGGCGGACGCCCAACGCGGCCCGAGACAGCCGCCGCTCCTCTCGGGCACGGCGGAAGCGCTTGCCAAACTGGGATTTGAATGATTGGCTACCCATGACGGCTGGCTTCCCTCCACACCTCTCCGCTACATCCCTGAGAAGCCCGTTGCTCGTGGACCGGTAGGGGGCCACCAAGCGCGGCGGTGCGCGGCACGTCCGCGACCCGCGTCCCGCAGGGCCCACAGTCGGCGACTCTCGTCGATGTCATCCGTGGCATATGCTCCGCGAACGTGCCGGCCCACGGGTTCAAACTATGCCTTAGATGCAGGGCTGTCAAATCAAAAACTCGTGTGCTGCGTGTATGCTCGGTCGAATCAGAGGGTTGCCGGGGTCTCACGATTGGAGGGCCTGGAGACCGCAGGTTCCTGTATCGCGCCGACAGGCATAACCTCAGATCCTCCTGGCTCCTCCTAGAGCGTGTCTTTGGCATGGACTCTTGCTCCGGAGCTCTATGCCTGTAGGATGAGATGAGACTATCGCCGCCGCAGGAAGCGCCCGGCAGGAGGCCCGACCACCATGCGCATGAACATTGTACACGAGGGTGCAGCCGCCCTCACCTATGCGATTCGCGAGATCGTGTCCGTGGCGCGGCGGCTCGAGGCCTGCGGCGTGGAGATCCTGTGGGAGAACATCGGCGACCCCATCGGCAAGGGTGAGGCCGTGGCCCCGTGGATCGTGCAGACCGTACACGAGGTGCTCGACGACGCGGTCTCCTGGGGATACGGGCCCACGGCCGGCATGCTGGAGGCGCGGGAGTTCTTGGCCGCCGAAGTGAACAGGCGCGGCGGCGTGCAGGTGACCCCCGACGACATCCTGTTCTTCAACGGGCTCGGCGATGCGGTCGCCAAGGTGTACGGCCTGTTGCGCCGGCAGGGTAGAGTGTTGCTGCCCAGCCCCGTGTACGGAACGCATTCGACCCACGAGACGCTTCACAGCGGAAAGCGCGCGCTCTCGTACCCGCTGGATCCGCACAGCGGCTGGATACCCGATCTGGCCGACGTACGACGGCGCGTGCGCGAGAATCCGACCATTGCCGCGATCTGTCTGGTGAATCCGGACAACCCCACGGGCGTTGTGTATCCGCGCGAAATCCTGAAGGGCTTCGTGCAGATCGCGCGCGAGCACGACGTGCTTCTCATCTGCGACGAAATCTACGCGCATATCGTATACAACGGGCGCAGCGTCGTACACCTGTCCGAGCTGGCCGAGGACACCTGCGCGGTGGTGATGCGCGGAATCAGCAAGGAGATCCCATGGCCTGGATCTCGATGTGGATGGATCGAAATCCTTAACCGCGGCCACGACGAGGTCTTTGACGCGTACGCGCGCAGCCTGCTCGCCGCCAAGCGCATGGAGGTGTGCTCCACCACCCTGCCGCAGCTCGCGCTGCCGCGCATCCTGGGCGATGAGCGCTATTCTGAGCACTTGGCAGCTCGTGCGGACATGTATGAAGAGCGCGCTCAAGAGGCCTTCGACGCTTTGCGAGACATCCCGAGGATCGTGGCCGTGCGTCCGGACGGAGCCTTCTACTTCACCGTGGTCTTCGAACCGGGCGCGATCAACGGCGATCGTACGTTGACGGTGGCCACCGCCGAGACACGCGAGCTCGTGGAGGGACTCGTCGCGAGCGCGCCCGATGACTTGCGGTTCGTCTACTACCTGCTCGCGTCCACCGGGATCTGTGTGGTGCCGCTTCGCGGATTCAACAGCGAGCTCAACGGCTTCCGATTCACGCTGCTCGAACACGACGATGCGCGTCGAGCTCGGATGCTGCGCGTGCTTCGCGAGGCGGTAGGTGCATACGTGACGGCAAATGCGTAGGGCCGTGCGGTGCAGACGAGGCTTATTCGGCTGCGCGTAACAAAAGGGAGCCTCCGTCGGGGGGGCGACGGAGGCTCGGGAACGGGTACGGGTCGGCTGACGAGGGGAGGGGGGAAAGGCGTCTTGGGGTGTCCCCTCGCGCCAGATCCGTTCCGCACTAGCTGGTTGTTGCTCGCCTCTTCTGATCCTCAGCAAGGATGATACCACGGACAAGACGTCGGTGTCAACCAAAACCATAAGAATTTTCCCCAAGGCCCCCAGTGCGTTTTCGGCCCGATTGGGCCTAATAGGCGGCTCATCCCCAATCGATCCCCGTATAGAAGAGGATATGCAAGGGTTATCCCCAGGTCCCTGCTGGCCTAACCGCCTAGAAGTAAAGGTAGTTATGCCCGGCCAAGGGTTGAATGCCCCGGCACCGTCCGCGGCGGAGAGGACGTACCCCGACGAGGCGCCCGCTCCGGATCCGTCTCGGCAGCAGATTATTCCTTGCGCGCGATTGGCTGCGGCCTATGATGCAGGCTTCCAGCCGGGCTGGCGTCGCGATTCTCTCGGCCTAGGAGGAGAAGCGGATCATGGACCTGGTAGAAGCGTTGCGAGCAGACTGCGTCGAGACCGGCGTGGCCGCAAAGGACAAGCAGGAGGTGCTGCACAGAATCGCCCAGATCGCGAGGCGCAGCGCCGCCCTGGGGGGCGTGGATGAGCAGGCGCTCCTGCAGGCCTTGCGTGCCCGCGAGGAGTTGGGAACCACCGGTTTCGGAGAGGGCATCGCCATCCCGCACTGCCGCATGGCCGAGGTCCCCGAGTTCGTAGTCGGCTTGGTGACGGCGCCGGAGGGCGTTCCTTTTGACGCCTTAGACGGAGAGCCGGTCAAGCTGTTGGTCTTCATCGTGGCGCCGGATCGCGAGAGCAGCGAGCATATCCGGCTGCTGTCGGCAATCAGCCAGGTGCTGCGCATCAAGGGCGCGGTCGACGAGCTCTTGAGCGCGCAGAATGCCGAGGCCGCACGCGAGGGGTTCCTGCGCTTTGTGCGCGACGAGGTGGAGACGCGCGACCATGCAGGCAAGAACCTCGTGCATCTGTTCATCCAGAACGAGGACAACTTCCGCCAGGTTCTGCAGGTCTTCGCCGCCATGGGCACGTGCTACACCCTCGTCGTGGAAGGGGAGCGAACGGGCACGTACCTCGCGCGTGTGCCGCTGTTCGCCGGCTTCTGGAGCGACGCGGACCGCGGGTTCAATCGGATCATCGTGGCGGCCGTGGACAAGAAGCTCACCAATGAGACCATCCGCCGCATCGAAGAGGTCACCGGTCCCCTGGACGAGTGCAATGATGCGCTGCTGCTCGTACAGGACGTCTTTTACGCCAGCGGCCGCCTGAAGGCGTGACCGCTCTTCCCGGACACGTAGCCGATGCCCGAGGCAGCCTGGTCGTTGCCCCCACTCCTGTTGCTGAGCATCTTGATCGCCCTGGGGTTCTATGTGGGCAAGATGATGCGGTACCTGCGCCTGCCCGCGATCATCGGGTACATGATCGCCGGATTCGCCGTGGGTCCGCATGGCTTCGGGACAATCCTGGGGGACCATGAGCTCGGTGCGCTGTCGTTCATCAACGAGATCGCGCTGGGCTTCGTGGCGTTTACCATCGGCACGGAGCTGCGACTGAAGGTTCTGCGCCAGTTCGGCAAGGGGATCGTGTTCATCATCCTGGTCGAGAGCCTGGCGGCGTTCCTCTTGGTGCTCCTGGCCGTGTACCTTGTCAGCGGCGACCTGCCGTTGGCGCTCATCTTCGCGGCCGTGGCTCCAGCGAGCGCGCCCGCGGGCACCGTTGCCGTGATCCAGGAATACGGGGCCAAGGGCAGCCTCACCAGCGCCCTGTATGCCGTGGTCGGATTCGACGATGGACTGGCCATCCTCATCTTCGGATTCGCCGCGGCAGCAGCGCGACAGCTCTTGCAGGTAGAGGCCGGCGGCCCTCTGGATGCGGGGCTCGCTCCCCTGGCCGGTCCCGCACTCGAAATTGCTGCGAGTCTCGCAGTGGGCGGGATGGTGGGGGTCTTGTTCTCGTTCCTCGTGCGCAAGCTGGGGAACCTGCGTGAGGGGCTCATCCTTGTGGCGGCTGTGGTGTTCGCATGCGCGGGATTGGCCGAACTCGCGCATCTGTCTCTGATCCTGACGAACCTCATGGTCGGCTTCATGTTTGCCAACACGCGCGACGAATCCCTGGTGCATCGGCTCGGCGACCAGATCTCCGGGGTCATGCCGCTCGTCTACATCCTGTTCTTCGCGCTCGCCGGAGCGCACCTGAACCCCATGGTGCTGCGTTCGCTGGGTTTGCTGGGCGGGGCCTACGTGATTGCCCGCTCGGCGGGGCTCATGGGCGGCGCATATCTGGGCGCGCTGATCGGCCGGGTGGAAGACAAGATTCGGAAGTACCTCGGCTTGGGGATCCTCTCGCAGGCCGGCGTGGCCATCGGCCTTGCGCTCATCGTGAAGGCCGAGTTCACCGGATTGAGCGAGCACGCGGAGCAAATCGGGACCGTGGTCATCACCACGGTCACGGCGACGTGCGTCTTGTTCGAAATCGTGGGACCCATCCTCGCGAAAATGGGCTTGGCGCGCGCCGGTGAGATTCCAGAAGAGGAGCAGCCCCCAGCTGGGCGATGAGTGTACCCTACGTCTGAGACCTGCAGCAAAAAGGCCTGAATGGCATGCCCCCCGGCGCCGACGTTTTAGCCGACTTCTCGCCCCTCTTGCGCCTTGGTCTGCTGACGATCGTGGGCTTCTACGCGGGCAGGCTCGTGCGGCCTTTGCGGCTGCCCAGCATCCTTGGGTACATGACGGTCGGCCTGCTTGCCGGGCCGTCGGTCTTCGAGCTGTTCCGCCAGGGTCACCTCGAAGACCTCGCCTTTATCAACGAAATCGCCCTCGGCTTCGTGGCGTTCAGCGTGGGCGCGGAATTGAGCCTCCGCGCCGTGCGTGGGTTGGGGCGAGGCCTCGTCACGATCATCCTGGCCGAGTGCCTGGGAACGTTTGTGATTGTGCTGCTGGCGGTTGCCGCACTCACCGCGCATCTGAGCGGGTCCGCCGATTGGCCGCTCGCGCTTATCTTCGGGGCCGTGGCCTGCGCAAGCGCTCCGGCGGGCACGGTAGCGGTCATTCAGGAGTTCCGCGCCAAGGGGAGCCTCACGACCGCGCTCTACGCGGTGGTGGGCTTTGACGACGGGCTGGCCATCCTGGTGTTCGGCTTCGCCTATGGCATGGCGCGCGCGCTGTTGCCGGGCAGTGAAACTGGAGGCATGCTTGACGCACTGATTCTGCCCGTGGAAGAGATCGTGCGCAGCCTGGTGGTGGGGGCGGCGTTGGGGTTCGTGTTCTCCCTGTGCGTGCGCCGATTGCGTAACCCGCGAGACATCCTGATTCTGGTCTTCGGTTTCGTGCTCCTGGGCGCGGGTCTGAGCGAGCTCTGGCACATGTCGCTCATCCTCACGAACATGATGGTGGGGTTCGTGCTCGTGAACACGCGCAGCATGGACCTGGTACGGCGAGTCAGCGGTCAGCTCGGAGAGCTTATGCCGCTCATCTTTGTGCTTTTCTTCGCCGTGGCCGGGGCCCATCTGGACCTGGGCGCTCTGTCTGATCTGGGCTGGCTTGGGATCGTGTATGTGGGCGGCCGCATGCTGGGCAAGGCAGGCGGCGCCAGCGCGGGTGCGGCCCTAGGCGGAGCAGAGCCGAAGCTGCGCCGGTACCTGGGGTGGGGCCTGCACACGCAGGCCGGGGTGGCCATCGGGCTCGCCCTGATCGTGAAGGACGACTTCGACACGCTGAGCAAGTCCCTTCTCGCACAAGGGACTGAGGTCGCGGCCCAGGCGCAACGTGTGGGATGGATCGGCACGACGGTCATCACCACCATCACGGCGACCTGCATCCTGTTCGAGGTGATCGGCCCCATTCTGGCCAAGATGGCCCTGGATCGAGCCGGCGAGATCCCTCCGGAGGTCAGGGAATAGGGGCGCGGGCCCACTCAGAGGCCTGCAAAGGTTTTTCACATGACGCGCGAGCACCTTGTTTTTCATCTTGACGGTCGAAACGCGGAAGCGTAGCCTTTTCCTTGCCGTAGCGGGTCATCATGAATAGGCATGTCGCCCATTGGGGGGCAGGAGGACCTGGGGACGATCGGAGATACGTCGTCGGGACCTCGCGTCTGTGGGTCCGAAAGTGAGGAGGACAGGCATGGCAGAGGCTGAGAAGGGCACGGATACCGGCGCCAAGCCGGGGGCCGAGGGCGAGCTCGGTGTACTGTACGAGACGCTCCGCACGGAGACGAGGCGGCTCAGGCTCTTGAAGCTCCTTGTCCCTGTGGTGCTCGTGCTCATCATCGTGGTCTACGCTCTGATCGTGTACAACATGGTGCAGAGGTTCGACAAGGAGGAGTTCCGAAGCGAGCTCACCAAGGAAGCTCTGGCCATGGCGCCAGCGGTGGAACGAGCCCTCGCCTCCGCCTGGGAGAGCCATGGAGAAGAGGCCGTCGCGGCGGCAAGGGCGCAGTACGAGGAGCGACAGCCGGAACTGCGCGAGGCTTTCGAGACGCAGGTTGAGGGACTCCGAGACGAATTGCAGGAACGCCTGCCCGAAGAGCTGACCAAGTACGTGCAGCAGCGCATCGAGCATCAGGTCCAGGACCTCGTGGCAGAGATCCCGGAACTGGCCGACGAGGAGTCCCGGCAGGAGATCGTACTGCAGGTGACCCAGGTCGTGGGCAACGCGATCGCGGACGCCATGGAGCAGGACGTTCGCGCCTGCACGGACGTGATCGACCGGCTGGTCACGGCCATGAACAAGGAGTCGATCCGCCAGGAGATCGAGGCCCACAAGCAAAACGCGGACCTCGAACGCGAGATGCTGCTGACGCTGGCAGAGGTCTTGAGCCAGGCAGAGCCGGTGCCCGCGCAGTAAGGCCGGCGCTTGCGTCTGTCGAGTGGTCGAGTCCCTGGGGACCGGCCGGTTCCAGGTGAGGAGAACAAGACCCATGGAAGAGAAGCCGATTCGAGACATGAGCGCTCTTGCCGATGCCATGCGGGCCGACATTCGCGGGCTGCGGGCCGGCAAACGAAACACCATCATTGTGGGCGTCATTCTGCTGATCGTGGTACTTGGATACATTAGCTGGATCCACGGCCATCTGCAGACATGGCTGGAGGATGAGAAGCAGGTGGCCACCCTCATGGCGGGGTACGCCCGGGAGCGCGTTCCCATGCTGGAGCAGCAGGCCGGGCAGGCCATGGTCAACTATGCCCCGCAGGCAGTGGATGCCGCGGCGGACGCGGCCATCAAGGCCATGCCGGACCTGCGCAAGCAGCTCGCCCAGCGCGCCGAGGATGGCATCAAGCAAGCCATCTCCGAGGTGGAGGGCATGCTGGAAGCTGAGTTGGAGCCCATCAAGGCTCGAGTCAAGGAGACGGTGGCCGACCTCCCGGATGCCGAGAAGCGCCAGGGCTTCGAGGAACAAGTCCAGAAGGAAGTGAAGGCCCTGTACGAGGAGAGCGCCGCGGCGGATGTGCGCGAAGTGCGCCGGCAGATGGAGGAGTTCGCCGACGCGTTCGAGTCGTTCACCGAGGCGGATCCGGCCACGCTCACGGAAGGTCAGCGCCAGCGGCGCAAGCTGTTGCTGATGTTCATCGCCACGATGGAGAAATACCGGGCGGGCGAGGGAACCGGTCTCGTGAACGCGCTTGACTGGGCGGCTGGGCACGCGCTGGAGACGCACCAGGAAGCGCTGGAGGAGGCCATCGACGAGACCATGGGCGAACAAGAGGAGTAGGAGACAGGCGACGCCCAGCGGCGTGTCGCTTCGATAGATGGACCGTGAGTGAATTGCACGCCGCCCGGCCTTGGGCCGGGCGGCGGTGTATTCCGCCTGGCAAGGAGCTGCCACCTTGACGGAACGGGACGGCCGGGCATAGAATGGACAAAACGCTGCGGGCGTAGCTCAGTGGTAGAGCGCCAGCCTTCCAAGCTGGTTAGGAGGGTTCGATTCCCTTCGCCCGCTCCAACCTGCAAACGCCCCGAGATGGCCTGGATGAGCCGTTTCGGGGCCCTACTTTTTTCTTCCATCCATCCCGTGCCTGCTTGTTCGCGCTTCTCTGGGGCGTGCACGGCAGACTATTTGAGAAGCGCACACAGGAGCGCCGTCCCTGGCACCGGTGCGCGCGTCGTCGATGCCTTCAGGACACCCGAAAGGAATGCGGCGTTGTGCACTTGACCGCTACTGTCCTGAAGCGTACCGTGACCCGCAGGGCCCGCAATGCAAGCCGTCGCGTGGGCCAGGAACAGGAGATGGACGATGGGCCTTGGACCAATCGTCGAGCTCTTTGGCGTCTTCTTGATCGGCGTCGGGTTTCTGCTGGGGCTGATTGCGTTTGTGCTTGGCCTGGCGCTGCGCGGGGATGTTTCGCGGCTCAGCCGACGGATCAAGAGCCTCGAGTTGCAGATACGCGAACTCGAACGCAGGGGCCGAACTCGAGCGGCCCCGAGAGCAGAGCCGGCCGAGACGCAGGCGCCGCCAGCAGAGCCTTCTGCGGCTCCGCCGCCCACCGAGGTCCCAGACCTTTCAGCCTTGCGCGAGAGGGTCACCGCTGCGAGGGATCGAGAACGCACTCGAGCCCGACCCCGCCCGCCCGAGCTGCCTGCGGCCCCGGCTGCCAGCACGCCTTCCCCGGTGAAGCCCAAGTTGGAGAGCTTCGAGGCCATCGTAGGGAAACGATGGATGACCTGGGTGGGCGCCATCGTCCTCTTCTTCAGTGCCGGGTTCTTCCTCAAGTACGCCTTTGAAAACGAATGGATCGGGCCGACCGGCCAGGTAGCGCTGTGCGCGTTGGCGGGCTTGATTGCCCTGGTGGGCGGAAGGCATTTCCTCAGCAAGGCCTGGCGCGTGCTCGGCCAGGGCCTGACCGGTCTGGGCCTGGCCGTGCTGTACGTCACTCTGTTCGCAGCCTTCCACATCTATGATCCGGAAGTGCTCGGGCAGACCACCGCCTTCACGCTGATGGTGGCCGTGACCCTTGCAGGCATGACCCTAGCAGTGCTGCACAACGCCCTGAGCATTGCGTTTGTCGCGGTGCTCGGCGGTTTGCTCACCCCCGTGCTGTGCTCCACGGGAGCCAACGCACGGGACACGCTGTTCGCCTATCTTCTGCTCCTGGAACTCGGCGTGCTCGGGGTAGCATTCTGGCGAAGCTGGCGCGCGCTTGATGTGCTGGCCATGGTCGGCTTTTTCGGCTTGTACGGCGGCTGGTACGGGAGGCACTACACCGACGATCAACTGGTCCCGGCGTTGGCCTGGCTCGGGGCCCTGTACGTTGTCTTCCTGGGGCTGCCCTTCGCGTATCATCTCGTGCGACGAGTCTCTGTACCGGTTGAACGCTTTGTGCTGGCACTGGCGAATGCGACCTTTGCGTTCGGTTTCGCATGGACCATGCTCCACGGCGAGCACGACGCCGCGCTGGGCTTCATCGCGCTGGCTCTGGCGGCGACGTATGTAATCCTGGGAGGTCTTGTTCGACGACGCTTGCCCGATGATGCGCGCGCACTGTTCGGTGCCATCGCGCTGGCCACTGCGTTCCTGAGCTTGGCGATCCCACTCCATCTTCGCGCCCACGGAATCACCGTCGCCTGGGCCGCGGAGGGGCCGATCCTCCTATATCTTGGCTACCGTTTCCGCTATCGCCCGGTCAGAATGTTCGGAGCCGTGGCCCTGGTGCTCGCGATCGTCCGGCTGTTCGCTGCCCACTGGCCGCTCCACGAGGGGTTCTTCACCCCCTATGCGAATCGCCAATTCCTCAGCGCCTTGGTGGTCCCAGTGGCCATGGGAGTTTACGCCTTGCTTCACCATCGCTGGCGTGCGAACGCTACGGCCTCGGATCAAGGCCTCAAGCGTTGGGTTGCTTGGGGCGCAGGCATGCTGGGCCTCGTGATTCTACATGCGGAGACCGGATCGTGGCTCGAGAACGATTTTGGCGAGTATCCAGCGATCTGCGCGATGACCGCCCTGTGGGGCGTAGGCGCTTTGCTCTATCTCCTGGCGGGGGTCAGAGCTCGCAGCATGGCCACCTGGGGCGTGGGGGCCATAGCGCTCGCCGTGGCATTGTTGCTGGGCATGGCCTCGTATGACCAGACACGAGACGACTACCTCCTATTCCTGAATCTCCGCTTCCTTGCCAGCCTGTTTGTGGTGCTGTGCTTGTTCGCCCATGTCAGGGTGATCGGCCGATCGAACCTGGGCGTCCCACGCGACCGAGACACCTTCGCCACGGTGGTCTCTTGGGCGGGAATCCTCGGCCTGCTCGTGTTTCTGAGCGCCGAAGTGTACTGCTATTGCGAGACCAGCCGCAGCGCGCAGATGGCGATCACGCTCGTCTGGGGCCTGTACGCCACCGCCCTGCTTGCCATCGGCTTCCTGACGAACAAGCGACCGCTGCGCCTGTGTGCGCTTGGCCTATTCGGTGTCGCATCCCTCAAACTCGTGCTGATCGACCTGACCCATATGAAGGATATCTATCGCGTCATTTCGTTCATGGGGCTGGGGCTCCTCATGATCGGGGCGTCCTACCTGTATCACAGGTTGGAAAAGCGCCTCTTGGCCAGAACCAATGCCGACGGCCTACTCGTCGGACGCGATGGCGAGCATGCTCCATCCCGGGAGGGTTCTGAATGAGAGCCTCGAGCCGAATGCATGGCATTGTCCTGATCCTGAGCCTATGGACCGGCGTGCTCAGCGGAGCGGACCTGGATGTGTCCCAATGGTCGCACCGAGCGTCGGTCGTGCTGGACGTCTCTCCACGAGAGGGCGTAGTGGAGGTGCCCCTATCGCCGGCGGTGTACGACCGGGCCCGCGCGGATCTGGCCGACATCCGTTTGGTGGACGGCTCCGGCGAAACGGTCGCGCACGTGGTGGACATGGACAAAGGCGCCGCCGAGAAATCGATCTCAGAGAAGCCGACCAGGGTGTTCAATCGGGCTTTCGTACCCGGCACGTCGAGCACAGTCACCGTGGACTTCGGCCGGCCGTTGAGCAAGACGTGTATTGACGTGGAGACGCCGGGCGTGAATTTCCGGCGGCGCATCATGGTGGAGGCGAGCTCGCAGGGCGAAGACTGGCAGGTACTGCGCCGCAGCGCTTGGCTCTTCCGGGTGCAAGAGGCGGGCAGCTCGTACGAACTGAAGCGCGTGCAACTGCCGGAGAATGATTTCCGTTATCTGCGGCTCACGATTTTCCACGCACCTGACGACCCTGGCCGGGTTCTCATCGAGGAGGTCGTGGCATGGCACGTGGTGCAAGCCCCGCCGGAGACCGTCGAAATACCACTCGCCGCGATGCACATCCGACAAAGGCCCAAGCACAATCAGACGGAAGTCGAGATCGACCTTGGCTATCGCAACCTGCCGATCCATGAGGTCGCGTTAGTGGCGAGAGATCCGGACTTCTGTCGTCGCGTGGGGTTGGCTGCGCGCAACTCGGAGACAAGGATCCGCCGAATACCCGTAGAGGACGCCCCGCCGCGCGAACAGGTTGTGGACACGCCATGGCGGCCAGTGGGCGGCGGCACCCTCTATCGATTCAGTTCCGGGCAGTCCGCGACTCAGTCCCTGGGCCTACGGCCAAGGCCGATGGGCAGCTGCCGATGCCGCTACCTGCGAATCCGAATCCATAACGGAGACAATGCCCCGCTCGACATCACCGGTGCGCGAGTCACCCGGCTCGTGCATCGACTCGTCTTCCAGCCACGGGGCGCGGGCCCCTACACGCTGTATCTGGGCCGCCGGAACGCAGAGAGACCCCGATACGATCTTGCCCACTTCGTGGATCGCCTCCGCAAGGAGGGCGTCACCCAAGCGCAGCTCGGGCGCGTGTCTGCCAATCCAACCTTCGCGCACGAGGTGGAAGAGGTACCCTGGAGCGAGAGGCACAAGTGGGTCTTGTGGGCCGTGCTTGTGGGCGTATTGATCGTGCTGGCCAGTCTGGTGTGGCGCCAGTCCAAGAGTGCGCGCATCATCGACGGATAGGCATCGGCCATTCTGCCTGATTCTTCGACGAGTCCCGCAGGCCAGCTACATCCGGGCAGAGGTGCGCGCGTGTATGAATTCCAGGTCCGCCACTGGCTCTTAGGGCAATCGGGGACGAGTGCATCGAGGGCCTCTCCCGGGGGCTAGCCGCCGCGTCCAATGAGCCGCCAGCCTGCGGGCAGAAGCAGCATGGCGAGCACGACCTTGGCGGCGTCTCCGGGAAGAAAGGGCAGCACGCCAGTTGCCAGAACCGCTCGCGCGCCCACAAATTGGCAGAGCCACAAGGCACCCGTCGTGTAGATAACCGCGTTGCCGAGGACCATGCTCGCTGCCGTGGTCCAGGGCCTGCGGTCCCAGCCGCGCTCGGCGAGCGCCCCCACGACGTATGCGGCGGCGAGGAATCCTACGAGGTATCCTCCCGTTGGGCCAGCGAGCCGGGCAAGGCCCCATCCGCCGGCTGCGAACACGGGCAGCCCTAGCGCGCCCACGGACAGGTAGGTCAGGACCGTGGCGGGAGCGCGCCTGCTCCCGTACAGGGCCCCGAGAAGCAGCACCGCAAACGTCTGGCCCGTGACCGGCACGGGCGAGAAGGGCAGGAGCACCTGCACCTGCGCGGCCAATGCGAGGAACAGCGTACCTGTCCCCATCAGGACCGCCTCGCGGCCCACGCCGAACCGGGGTATGAGCGCATCGATCAAGACCCTTGCTCGCACGCTGGTTCCCTGCATTCTCGTGACCTCCCTGTTGGTCTTCAGTCGCATCTACGCGTCTGGGTCGTACAGCCAGAGGCGCGCCTGCGCGCCCCTTCGAGGCCGTGTGGCAGGCCCTATAGTAAGAAAAGACCCCAAGCGAAGCAACCTTGCAGCCGGATTGCGGACGCGCAACTCTCTACCGAGAGCCCAAAGATGCAGCGCGGAGCGTGCTTCAGCCAGTCGGACGCCCAGAGGCCGGTTGATACAGCAGGCCTTCATGGTAACCCTAAACGCAAGCAGACTCACCACATCGAGCGCTCGATCAGAAGAAATGGAGAGTTGCTGAGGAAATTGGCGGAGGACATGTGCATCTGAGACCACCACGGGGCCGTGCTTCTGATGGAGGCTGTCAAGGCGCAGGCCTGAGGCGGCAGGAAAGAAGGGCGGACAGCCCCCCAGTGAGCCGTATGTGTAGGGACTCGGAACATG
>CAZOBJ010000072.1:2905-16497 GCA_964577825.1 uncultured Planctomycetales bacterium | reverse complement strand
GTCGTGAGCGCGAACACCGGCCCGGACCTGTGGCGCAAGGCCAAGCAGTGCATCCCCGGGGGCAACGGCCTGTTGAGCAAGCGGTCCGAGCGATTCCTGCCCGAGCTTTGGCCCGCCTACTACGCGCGCGCACGCGGGTGCGAGGTGTGGGACCTGGACGGGCGCCACTTCTGGGACTTCGCGCAGATGGGCGTGGGCGCGTGCGTGCTGGGGTACGCGGACGCGGACGTGAACGCCGCGGTGGAGCGCGCGGTGCGCGACGGGAGCATGTGCACGCTCAACGCCCCGGAAGAGGTGGCCCTGGCCGAGCGGCTGATCGCGCTCCACTCGTGGGCGGACATGGCCCGGTTCGGCCGCACCGGCGGCGAGATGTGCGCCGCGGCCGTGCGGCTGGCGCGCGCGGCCACGGGCCGGGACCTCGTGGCCTTCTGCGGATACCACGGGTGGCACGATTGGTACCTGGCCGCGAACCTGGCCGACGCGCACAGCCTGGACGGACAGCTGTTGCCCGGGCTCGCCCCGGCCGGGGTGCCCGCCGGGCTGCGGGGCACGGCCGTGCCCTTCCGATACAACCGTCTCGCGGACCTGGAGGCCGTCGTACAGACCCGCGGCGACGAGCTCGCTGCCGTGGTGCTCGAACCCGAGCGGGGCAGCCCGCCCGAGCCGGAGTTCCTCCAGGGCGTGCGCCGCGCGGCGGACCGCGCGGGCGCGGTGCTCGTGGCCGACGAGGTGACCGCAGGATTGCGCATGAACCCAGGGGGCCTCCACCTCGTGCGCGGGCTCGAGCCGGACCTCGCCGTGTTCGGCAAGGCCCTGGGCAACGGGTTCCCCATCGCCGCGCTCGTGGGCCGTCGCGCGGTCATGAACGCGGCGCAGTCCACGTTCCTGAGCAGCACGTTCTGGACCGAGCGCGTGGGGTTCGCCGCGGCGCTCGCGACGTTGCAGAAGTTCGAGGCCCTGCGCGCCCACGAGCGCCTGATCGCCGCGGGCGAGCGCGTCCAGGCGGGCTGGCGCAGGCTCGGCCGGGCGCACGGCCTGCCCGTGACGGTCTGGGGCATCCCGCCGCTTGCGCATCTGGCGTTCGACGTGGACGACCCCCTGGCCGCGCAGACCCTGTTCGCCCAGGCGATGCTCGACCAGGGGTACCTCGCGGGCGCGGCGGTGTACGCGAGCTACGCGTACACGGACGAGGTGATCGACGGGTACCTGTCCGCCGCGGACCGGGCCTTCGCCCAGGTCGCGGCCGCGGCCGCGGCCGGCGACGTGCGCGCGCGGCTGCGCGGCCCGGTCCTGCACGCGGGGTTCGAGCGCCTGGCGTGACAGGCAGGGCGGACGGTCGATTCCGTGCCTCAACCCTCTCCTAGAGAGGTTCCCCCTTCCTCCGGGAGGGGGCGAAGGGGAGGGAGAGAGGTAGGTGCCCGACAGTGCGATAGGCTGGCGACAAGAGACCGTCCCTCACCCCAACCCTCTCCCGAGGGGAGAGGGGGCGCGGCAGGGGAGAGGGAGAGACGGAAGCAGAGAGGCAGATGCGGCGCGTGGTGTGCATACGGCGCGCCGCTTATCCCCCCTCCCTCCGGGAGGGGGTGAGGGGGAGGGAAGGAAAGGCAGGAGCGAAGCGGAGGAGCACGCGTGCGCGTACTGCTCGTGGCCTATGACAACGCGTCGTCGGTGAGCTGGTTCCCGCAGAGCCTGGCCGCGGTGGCCGCGGTGCTGCGCGAAGACGGGCACGAGGTCACGGTGTACAACCAGGACGTGCACCACCGGCCGGACGCGCACCTGACCGCGTACCTGGACGCGCAACGCTTCGACCTGGTGGGCCTCTCCTTCGTGGCCGGGTACTACCAGTACCGCAAGGCCATGGCCCTGGGCCGCGCGGTGAACGCCAGCCGGCAGCGGCCCTTCTTCGTGCTGGGCGGGCACGGGCCGACCCCGGAGCCCGCGTTTTTCCTGGAGCGCACGGGCGCGGACGCGGTGCTGCTCGGGGAAGGCGAGGTCGCGGTGCGAAAGCTCGTGGACGCCCTCGCCGCGGGCCGCCCCCTGGCCGAGGTGCCCTCGCTCGCGTACCGGGACGGCGGCGAGGTGCGCACCACGCCGCGCGCGCCCCTGGTTGCGGACCTGGACAGCCTGCCCCGGCCGGCGTACGAGCTCTTCCCGGTGGAGCAGTACCGGCTGTTGCCCTTTCCGAACATGGCCAAGACCGACTTCAGCATGCCCATCCTGTCCGGCCGCGGGTGCCGGTTCCACTGCAACTTCTGCTACCGCATGGACGAGGGCATGCGCCTGCGCAGCCCGGAGGCGATCGTCGACGAGATCCGGTTCCTGCGGCGCGCCTATGGGATCAACTACATCGCGTTCGCGGACGAGCTGTTGATGACGAGCGCCGACCGCACCGTGGAGCTGTGCGAGGCCTTTCTGCGCGCGGACCTCGGGATGAAGTGGGACTGCAACGGCCGGCTCAACTTTGCCCGGCCCGAGGTGCTCGACCTCATGAAGCGGTCCGGGTGCGTGTTCATCAACTACGGCATCGAGTGCATGGACGACACTGTGCTCAAGCGCATGGGCAAGGCGCTGACCACGGGCCAGGTCGTGCGCGGGGTCGAGGCCACCCTGGCCGCGGACATCAGCCCGGGGCTCAACATCATCTTCGGCAATCTCGGCGAGAACCGCCAGACCCTGGAGAAGGGCGTGCAATTCCTGCTCACGTACGACGACGGCGCGCAGCTACGCACCATCCGGCCCGTGACCCCGTACCCGGGCTGTCCGCTCTACGACTACGCCATCGAGCACGGGCTGCTCGACGGTCCGGAGGACTTCTACGAGCGCAAGCACCTCAACTCCGACCTGCCCGCGGTGAACTTCACCGAGCTCTCGGACGACGAGGTGCACGAGGCCCTGTACGAAGCGAACCGCCGGCTGCTGGAGAACTACTACGCCAACGCCTGCCGCCGGGCCGTACAGACCGCGCGGCGCCTGTACCGCGAGCGAGACACGTCGTTCCGCGGGTTCCGCCACGTGTAGGAGGTTGCGCGCCGGTCAGGGCCGCGGGCCGGTGAGGTCGGGGTAGACTTCCAACAGACCGCCCGCATCGGTATGATGCTGCACAAAGGCCCGGGCCACGGCGCAGTAGTCGGCGCGGTTCTCTTCGGAGAAGTAGTCGCGCCACACGCCCTGCTTGCCCGTGTACCCGCGCTCGTAGCTCTGCGCCTGGCTGCGCGCGCGGCCGCGCGTGTACTCGTCGGCCAGGGCGCGGGCCTTCTCCAGGGTCTGCGGCTGCACCGAGCCCCCGAACAGGAACCGGGCGAGCCGGTCGTAGAACGCGGCCGGGTCGGCCACGAAGTGCTCGTAGGTGGCCACCATGCTGCGCGCAGGGTCGCGGAACGCCAGCCAGTCGGCCATCCAGGTAAGCAAAGCCTGGAGGTACCCGTCGCGGATCAGGTACGCGAGCACCTCCTCGGCCGGGGCGCCGGGATACACGCGCGCCTTGGAGAGCGGCCGGATGTGGTCGTACCACACGGGTGCGTCCTCGGTCAGGGGCGGGACGTCCGGCGCGCGCACAAAGGTCTGCATGTGGCAGTGGAGCGCCGCGAGCTGGTCGGCCGGGTGGCGCATCAGCACCACGGTGCGCAGGCCCAAGAGCCGCAGCGCGGCCAAGTTCTCCGCGCTCGGGCGCGTGTGGAACTTGAGCACGCCCCCTTGCGGGAACTGCTTGACGAGCTCGGCGCGCAGGTTGCTCGTCTTGTTCGCGAGCATGTAGTCCGCGTACCCGCGGGCCTCCACCAGGCCCTCCTGGCCCAGGAGCGCCGCGATCCCGGAGCCGATCACGCTGGAGGCCGCCTTGGGCACCGCGGCCACGAGGACCAGGTTCTCGGCCCAGGCGCGCGTGCGCAGGCCGCGGTCCAGGCGACGGTTCGCGCGCGCCTGGCGCACCGCGCCGTGGATGGAGGTGGGCAGGTGCCGGATCTGGGCGAGCACGTCCCGCGCGGGCAGGAACTCGCGCGCGGGCGTCACGCACAGCTTGCCCAGGGTGGCCGCCTTGGCCGCGAGCGCGCGCAGCGGACCGGGCAGCGCGCGGTAGGCGCGCAGCAGGGGGCCGGGCTCGCTCACGGGCCGCCCTCCGGGCTCTCCGGGGCCGGGGCCTCTTCGTCCCGGCCGCCCGTGGTGTCGAGCTGCTGTAGGCGCAGCATGCGGGCGAACCGTCCGTTCGCGGCCAGGAGCTCGGTGTAGGAGCCCTGCTCCACGACCCGTCCGGCCTCCAGCACGAAGATGCGGTCCGCGCGCGCGATGGTGGACAGCCGATGCGCGATGACCACGATGGTGGTGCGCTGGGCGATTTCATCGATGGCCCGCTGGATGAGCCGCTCGCTGTCCGTGTCCAGGGCGCTGGTGGCCTCGTCCAGGATCAGGATCTCGGGCTTGCGCAGGATCGCGCGCGCCAGGCTGATGCGCTGCTGTTGCCCGCCCGAGAGGCGCACGCCCCGGTCGCCGATCGGGGTGTCAAACCCCTCGGGCAACTCGGCGATGAACTCGTCCGCGTGCGCCAGGCGGCAGGCCTCCTCGATTTGCGCCTGGGTGGCGTCCGCCTGGGCCCAGAGCAGGTTCTCGCGCACGGACGCGTTGAACAGCACCACGTCTTGGGGCACGTACCCGAGCCGCCGGCGGTAGCTGTACACGTCGAAGGCAAACAGGTCCGTGCCGTCCACCGTGACCGTGCCCCGCTGGGGCTCGTTGAAGGCCATGAGGATGTCCACGAGCGTGGACTTGCCCGCGCCGGACCGGCCCACGAACGCGACCATCCGCGCCTTGGGCACGGTGAGGCTGATCTCGCGCAGCACGGGCGGGCCCTCGGGGTACGCGAAGGTGACCCCGTCGAGCTCGATGGCCCGCTGGAACCCGGTGAAGGGCCGCTCGCCCGAGGTCTGGCGCAGACGCCGGGCGCGCTCGCGCACGCGGGTGAGCTGCTCGTAGCTGGGGTAGAACCCCTCCAGGCTCGTCTTCTGCGCGGCCAACAGCCCCACCGTGGGCATGGACTTGAGAAGCGCATACAAGAGCACCGTGGCGTCGGGCAGGGCCACATCGTACCACCGGGTCATGAACAACGCGAACACGATCACGAGTAATCCGAAGGGCTGGTACATCTGCGGGATGGCGGTGCGCAGCATCTGGCTTTTCAGGCCCGCGTCGCGCATCTCGTCGTAGGCGTGCCCCACGGACCGCACCGTCTGGGACTGGTTGCCGAACCCGAGGATCACCTTGACCGCGCCCAGGCTTTCCTGGAGCACGCTCGTGTACCGGTTCGCGGCCCGGGTGTTGCGCGCGCCGAGCCGATAGGCCAGGCGGCCGAACCAGTGGAAGGGCGCGGCCAGCGCCGCGGCGAGCGCCAGGCTGGCGAGCGTGGCCTGCCAGCAGACGTACAGGGGCACGGCCAGATAGATGCCCAGGTGCAAGAGCGTACTGAACAGCCGCGCCATGGCGCCGAAGGCCTCGCCGATCACCGGCACCTCGCGGGCGAAGGTGTTCAACAGCATCCCCTGGCGCGCGCTCGAGAAGAAGTACCACCGCGCGCGGAACGCCTCGGTGAACGTGCCCACCGTGAGATGGCGCATGACCGCGATCCGCGTACGCAGGATGAAGTACTGCGCCGCGATCAACAGCACCGCCTTGAGCGCGGTGAACCCGAGCAGCACCCCCAGCGCGCCGCCCAGGGTGTTGGGCACGTGCAGGCCCTGCATGAACTCCATCAGCTTGCCGGGAAGCGCGCTACCCCCGCCGCCGGCCGTGCCCTCGATCAGGAACTGCACCACGGGCGCGAGCATGAAGATGGCCGCCGCGTCCATGAGCCCGGCGGCCACCAGCAGCACGAAGCTCGCCAGGAACAGGAGCGGGAACCGGACCACCAGGGCCTTGATGAATACGAGGACCTTCATGGGGTCTTGTCCTCGGGCGGGGCCTCCCAGGCGTAGCCGAGGGCCGCCAATGCGCGGCGGAACGCGGGCGTGTCCAGGAGCGCGTAGTGCTCGGGCGCAAACAGGGCTCGGTACCGGCCGATCTTGTCCGGCTGCGCCGACGCCGTGAGCCCCCGATTGTACACCTCGCGATGCAGGGCACAAGGCTCCACGCCCGCCGGGTCGACCTCCAGGTACGCGAAGAGTCCCCGCAGCGCGTCGCCCAGGTCTCCGTGCGCGGCCGCGCGCAGCTCGCGGTCCAGGTCCTCGAACCGGACCACGTGGCAGGCCGGGCTCGCCAGCCAGGGCGCGTACGCGAGGAACGGGAAGTCTCGCCGCTCGCGCAGCACGTGCGCGAGCCGCTCGTCGTCCGTGCGGAAGTCTTGCTGCAAGGACCGCTGATGGGCGCGCGCGGCCGGGGTCTCGCGCGCGGCGGCCGACCAGGTGGAGAAGCGCGCGTAGCTTGCGAGCGCGTCGCGCGGGTCGCGGATGATGAGCACGTGGCGGATGCGCCTGCGCGCGGACGGGCGGGCGATCTCCCGCTCCAGCGCGGCCGACCAGGGCAGGTGCGCGGCAACGAACTGTCCGTTGCGCAGCTTGCGAAGCGCATGCACGGGCAGGGCCGGGTGCTCGTCCGTGTCCGCGTCCGGGTGCGGACGGTCCCAGTGCGTGGGGTTCACGTGCACGCCCGCGTCCGCCCAGCGCCCGAGCCACTCGACCAGCCGGTGGAGGAGGTAGGTCCCGCTCTTGGGGATGCCGTTGGCGAGCACGCAGGTGCCTGCCTGCGTGGCCGTGCGGGCAAAGGGCGCGAACTGCCCCGGCCACCCCCGCGCCCACAGCGCCGCTCGACGCGTGCGGCCCCGCACGGACGCGCGCACCCGCGCGAGCGCGCGGCGCGCGGCGGTCCGGCTCATGGCAACAGCTCCTCGTTCTCGCGCAGGAACGCCGCGCCCACACGGGGCCGGATCCGGGCGCCCGGGGGCAGGACGTCCCGGAACGCGGACCAGAACCGCGCCTGGCGCGCGCGGTCGGCCTCGGTCTCCGTCCAGGCGCCGGACAGGCGCGCGTGCATCTCCAGGGCGAGGTCGGCGATCTCGTGGGCCGAGTTCTCCACCGGCTCGATGCCCGCGCCCGCGTAGTCGCGGTCGTGCACGAACCCGGCCACGGGCGTGGCGGCCATCTCGCGCACGGTCAGGATCCGCTTCTCTTCGCGCAGCCACAGCTTCTTGAAGATGAAGAGGTCTCGGCGCGAGAAGTTCGGAAACAGCCCCAGCGGGATGTAGTTCGCGTACGCCACCGGCACCCGCAGCGCCGTGGCCACCCCGTCCAGGCCGCTGGCGCACCCCAGGAAGAACCGGCACCGCGCCGCGAGCCAGATGTCCAGGAACGGGTCGCGCATCCGTGTGGCGTAGTCGACGACCGTGGGTCCGGCCTCGTGCAGGGGCGCGTCCACGTGCATGCCCATGCGCACGGTCCACACGCCCGCCTCGCCCAGCGCCCGCGCGGCGGGCAGGTAATGGGCCACCGCGGCGTTGCGGTGCGCGTGGTAGGTCCAGTCCCCGTCCGGGAACAGGGTGCGCAGGTACGCCTCGTCGCGGGCGTGGAACGCGACGAACGGCGCGTCCGGCGGCACGCCCATGGCGCGCAGGGCAGCCCGGCCGCGGGCCTCCTCGGCCGGGGTGAACGCGAGGTGCGGGGGCGTGCCGTCGAGCACGCCCCGGCGGTCCGTGGAGTCGTCGAGCACCACGCGGTGGGCCGCGGCGCCGGGGAGCATGTCGCTTACGCGCGCGAAGCAGGCCGCCCAGGGGTGGGTCCACAAGACCCGGTCCCACATGCGGCGCAGCTGGTCGTTGCACACGGGCCGCGGATGGAAGAAGAGGTCCAGGGGCCGCGCGCGCGCGGGCAGCCGGTCGCGCTGGGCGAGGTAGATCTCCGTGTTCTCCGCGTAATGGCCGATGCGCGCGGAGGGGAGCGCGCCGAACCGCACCCGCACCACGGGCCGCACGAGCCGCGCGGCAACGGCCGGGCCCAGGCCCACGATCACCGTGCACGCCGCGCGCGCGAGCCGCGCGCACCGCTTCGCCGCGGGGCGCCAGCGCGCGGGCAGCACGCGCAGGAGCGCCCGCTTCCAGGCGCGCGCGTCGTGCGCACGGTCTGCGCGTGCGCCGGGTCGCCGCTCGCTAGAGCCTTTGGCGTCCATGTCCATGCGCGCTCCGGATGCCGCGTCCGTCAATCTCGCCCTCCCCCTCACCCCTTCCCGCAGGGAGGGGGACGCGTCGTGCGCCTTGCACAGCTCTCCCTCTCCCCCCGGGAGAGGGCCGGGGTGAGGGACGGTCTCTCTCACCTGCGTATCAAGGCCTCGGTATCCTACCTATTTCCCTCCCCCTCACCCCCTCCCGGAGGGAGGGGGGACGCGTCGTGCGCCTTGCTCGGTTCTCCCTCTCCCCCCGGGAGAGGGTCGGGGTGAGGGACGTTTCTCCCTCGCCTGCGCATCAAGGCCTCGGTATCCTACCTATTTGCCTCCCCCTCACCCCCTCTCGGAGGGAGGGGGCAAGGCGCGCGGGAAAACGGCCGCCGCGCACGCCCCATGCTCACGCCGTGCGCTCGAAGCTGACGTAATGGTACGGCGCGCCCCACAGCCCGCGCACGAACCCGGCCCCGTGCCAGGCGGCGACCAGCGCCTCGGCGTCCGCGGACTCGAGCGCCTCGAGCACTGTGGCAAGCTCCTCGGCGAACCGCGCGAGGTCCGCGCCCGCGCGCGCGCACCAGGCGGCCAGCGCCCCGGCCACGCGCGGCCGGGGGGCGCCGGGCGCCCAGGTGTAGGCGCTCACCTGTTCGACGAGTTGCGCGGCCCCGGCCACAGCCTCGAGAGTCGCGGCCGGGGCCTCGGCCGCGGGCGGGCGGCCCGTGAGGAAGAACCCGAACGCGCGCGACCAGTCCGCGAGCAGGCGCTCGTGGCGCGCGCGCGTGGGCTCCAAGGCCTTGTACCACCGGTAGTGGTCCACGAGCGACCAGCGCGGCGAGGTGGACAGGACCGCGCACCCGGCCCGGTCGACGAGGTCGACGACCTGGGCGTAGGACCAGAAGTAACGCGCGGCCACGAACGGGTTGTTGAGCACGTCCTCCCACCAGGCGCAAAACGGGCGCGAGGCCGCGAGCGCGGCGAACTCCTCCGCGAACAGGCGCTCGGCCAGCGACAGGCCCGACTGCGCGCGCGGGTCCTCGATCCCGGCGAACCGGCACGCCGCGCGGTAGAGGAGCTGGCGCACGACCTCCAACAGGTGCCCGTACCGGTCGTCGAAGCTCACCACCCCCACGCCCCCGGCCCGCAGCAGGCCGCACAGCTTGGCGAGCGCCGCGTCCCGGTCGTCCAGGCAGTTGAGGAACCCCTCGGCCAGCACCACGTCGAACGGACCGGGGTCCGCGAACCCGGCGATGTCCGTGTTCGCGACCGCGTCCACCCGGTCGTGCAAGCCGAACCGGTCGAAGAGTTCGTGCAGCCGGGGCAGGACCTCGGCGTGGGGTTCGACCAGGGTGAGGCGCGCGCCCTGGGCCGCGAGCACGAGCGCGTTCTCGCCCGAGTTGCATCCGAACTCCACCACCCGCCGCCCGCGCACCAGGCCCACGGGCACGCCCAGGTGGCGGTACAGGTTCGCGCGCTTGGCGCAGTGCACGCGCCAGGCCCGGTCGTCGTCCAGGGCGATGGGCACGGGGTTGATCGTGTGGGCCTGGTAGTAGCCCAATAGCGACTCGTCGGCCATGGGTGCGTTCCTCAGCGCTCCGATCCTGCGTCGCCCGCGCTCTCCTCGGCGGAGGACGGGGGCGGGGTCGACGGCGGCTCGTCCACGATTTGCGGGCCGCGCGGGGTCCAGGCCGAGAAGATGTTGTACGCGTCCGTGTCCTGCGGGCGGTACAGGTACATCATGAGCTCATACGGGCGCGCGTCGTTGCGCAGGACCAGACGCTTCGTGAGCGCGTATCCGATCTCGAGCAGGCGCTCGGGGGCCACGTACAGGTTGTCCGGGTTCTCGAACTCGGCGCGCGCGCTGAACACGTCGAACGCAAGCGCCCGGTCGGTGAACGCGAACATCCGTTCCACCATGGCCCGCAGGTACGCCACCGGGTCGCCGTGGGCCGGACGATGCTCGACCGTGGCCCCGCAGAACACGTAGTCGTACCGGGCGGGTGGGTCCTGGTCCAGCAGGTCCAGGCACAGGAACGTCTCGCCGTCCAGGCGCTCGCGCGCGGCCGCGACCATGTCCGCGTTGATGTCCAGGCCCGTGTACGTTCCCCGCCACCCGTACGCGCGCAGGTAGTCGCAGAAGTGGCCCAACCCGCAGCCCACGTCGAGCACGCTCGCCCGCGCGGGCAGGGGCTCGACCTCGGCGAGCAGGGCGTAGCGCTTGGTCATCTGCTGTTCGCAGCGGTAGGCCAGGGCCTCGGGCGTGGGCCCGTGCCGGGCGAGGAGCTCGGAGTAGTGCGCGTTCATGGCCTTGCGGCTTTCCGGGTCCATGAAAAGGGCCTCCGGGTCAGCGCACGGGCGCCTGGGCCATCCACGCGGCCGCGCGCTCGCGCAGCCGGTCCACGGCCGCGTGCACGTCCGGTGCCTCGCGGGGCGGGTCGGCGAGCACCTCGTCCAGCCCGAACGCGGCGAACCGCTCGCGCCAGTATGGGGTGTCCGCGTCCGTGCGCGCGCGGGCGAGGTCCTGGTCGGCCTGCTCGTCGTCGCCCGTGAGCCGGCGCGCCAGGCACAGGAACAGGCTCATGTACGGGTTCGTGGGGTAGGCCACGCGCGCCATGTCCACCCAGCGGACGAACTGCTCGGGCCGTCCGCCCGGGGCGAGGTGCTTGTTGTGGAAGAAGTTCGCCACTAGGTTGAACGCGAACCAGACCTCTCGGGTCTGCGCCTCGTCGGGCACCAGATCCCCGGGCAGGCCGAACACCGCCGGCCCGCGCGCGGCGCGTCCGGCGGCGATCTCCCCCGAACGGGACTCGCGCGAGGGGATGAAGTTGTGCACGTTCGCGCCGCCCGAGGCCATCTGTTCGGCGAAGTAGTCGGCGAAGTCGTCGAACGCGGTCGCGCCGCGGATCGCCTGGCACAGGGTGAACGCGTTCCAGTCGAGCCCGAGCTCCAGGCTGAACCGCAGGGTGTCGAGCATCATGGCGAAGGTCTCGTCCGGCAGGCCCAGGATGAAGTTCGCGCCTACGAAGAGCTCCGGGAATCCGTCGAGCCGCCGGGCCACGCCGCGGAAGAGGTCCAGGCTGCCCGGCTTGCGCACGCGGCGCAGCATGTCGGGATTGCCCGTCTCCACCCCGATCTTGAACCCGATGCACCCGGAGTCGCGGATGAGGGTCAAGGTCTCTTCGTCCAGGCTCGCGGCCATGAGCCCGTTGTTCGCCGCCCAGGTCACGGGCCACGCCTCGTCCACGATCGTGGCGAGCACCCGGTGAAAGGCCTCGCGATGGAACAGGGGGTCGTCGTCGAGCCACTCGAAGTGGCGCACGCCCCGCTCGCGCACCAGGAACCGCAGTTCGGCCAACAGGTCCTCGACCGGGCGCAGCCGCACGCCCCGGCCCATGAAGTCGCGCACCGAGCAGAACGTGCACGCTCCCCGGCACCCGCGGGAGAGCTGCACGGCCGCGTACGGGGCCCGCGCGCCCCCGGCCATGCGGCTGAACGGGTTCAGGGACCCGTACCGGCAATAGGTCTCGACCGGCACCCCGCCGTACGTGGCGATAAGGTCCCCGCGCGGCTGCACGGGTCGGGCCCGGCCGCGGGTCTCGCGCTCCATGCCCTGGGCGCGGTAGTGGATCCCGGGCGCGGGCGGGGCGGGCGGCGTGCGTTCGGTCAGGGTGTCGGCGAGGTAGCGGAGCCGATCCTCGCCCTCGCCGCGGACCACGAAGTGCGCGAGCCCGTCGGTCAGGAACCGCTCGTGCTCGTACGTGGCGATCACGCCCCCGGCCACCACCACGCACCGGCCGTGTGCGCGCAGGATGCGCATCGTCTCCAGGAGCGCGGTGATCCCTGCGTCGTACATGCACGAGACGCCCACCAGGAACGGGTCGAACGCGCGCACGCGCTCGCGCAAGAGCTCGGTCCACGCCTCGGGCCGGAAGTGCGCGTCCTCGTGCACGCGGCGCAGGGTCTCGAAGTTGAGGTCGAGGATCCGCACCTCCAGGCCTCGGCCCTGGAGGGCCTGGTGGAGGACCTGGAGCCCGGTGGGCGGGAACGCGTAGTACCCGCGGTGCAGGGCCACGTCCCGGTTGAACGATTCCAGCAGGAGCTGCGGGATCTGCACAAACAGCACCCGGCCGTTGACCGGATACCGTTCGCGCAGCCGCGCGCAGTACGCGGCGAACGTCGGATCGAGATGCGCGTCTCCTACTCCCTCTCCCTGCGGGAGAGGGTCGGGGCGAGGCTCCCCCTCTCCCTTCGGGAGAGGGTCGGGGTGACGGGCGTTTGCTTCGCCCGGCGGCGTGGTCATGCGGCTCTCGTCCCTCCCCCTACCCCCCTCTCGGCGGGAGGGGGGACCGTCGCGCGCATCCCTGCGTTGCGCGGAAGCGTTTCGTTCTCCCCCTCCTTCCCCCTCTCCCTCCGGCGACGCCCTGGAGCGCGCTTCTCCCTCTCCCTTCGGGAGAGGGTCGGGGTGACGGGCGTTTGCTTCGCCCGGCGGCGTGGTCATGCGGCTCTCGTCCCTCCCCCTACCCCCCTCTCGGCGGGAGGGGGGACCGTCGCGCGCATCCCTGCGTTGCGCGGAAGCGTTTCGTTCTCCCCCTCCTTCCCCCTCTCCCTCCGGCGACGCCCTGGAGCGCGCTTCTCCCTCTCCTTTCGGGAGCGAGCCGGGGTGAGGCTCTCCCTCTCCCTCCGGGAGAGGGTCGGGGTGAGGGGCGTTTGCTCCGCCCGGGGGTATGGTCATCGGACTCTCTTTCCTCCCCCTGGCCCCCTCCCGAAGGGAGGGGGGACGCTCGCGCGCGTTGCTCATGAGCCCGCCTTCCCGTGCGCTCGGCCCGGTTCGCTCGTGGCGGCCTCGCCGACCACGCGCTTGGCGTCCTGTTTGCCCTCGCGCCACAGGGTGCACCCGTCGCACAGGGGCACCTCGGCCCGGCGCCCGGCGAGATGCAGCCGGCGGATGCGTTCGAGCACCGCGCCCGCCCAGATGTCCGCGATGCGCTCGCGGTTCGTGTCGCCCACCGGCACCGCGTTGTCCGAGTCCATGCAGCACAGGGGCGCGGTGCCGTCGGCGTGCACGCAGAACGTGCCCCACAGCGCGATGCACGGGTACCGGTTGATCGTGGCCTCGTCGCCGAACGCGGGCACTTGCACGTGGGCGGCCCAGTTGTGGGCCTTTTGCACCACCACCTCGTCGCCCGGCCCCAGCCGCGCGGCCCAGTGGTCCAGGAACGCGGCCTCCTCGTCCGCGTTCTCGCGCTGGAGGATCATCTGCACGCGCACGCGGGCCCGGGGCCTGCGCCGGTCGCGCTCGCGCACAAAGGCCAGGGTGTTGTCCACCACGGTCTCGAACGTCAGGCCCCGGCGGATGGCCTCGAACCGGTCCTTGCGCAGGCTGTCGATGGTGACGTACACCTCGTCGAGCCCCGCGTCCAGGAGCGCCGCCGAGCGCTGCGCGTCGAGCAGGCTCGCGTTCGTGG
>CAZOBJ010000072.1:0-2805 GCA_964577825.1 uncultured Planctomycetales bacterium | reverse complement strand
CCCGCGTCCAGGAGCGCCGCCGAGCGCTGCGCGTCGAGCAGGCTCGCGTTCGTGGCGATGTTGATGCGGGGCAAGCCCGCGTCCTTGGCCCGGCGCACCCGGTCCACGAGCGCGCGGTCGAGGAGCGGCTCGCCGTCGAGGTACAGCATCACCTTTTCCACGTGGTCGCGGTGTTCGGCGAGCTCCTCGATGAGCCTTGCGTACAGGGCGTCGGACATGCGCGTCGGGGTCTTGCTGTCGAAGTCGATGCCGCACATCACGCACCGCGCGTTGCACATGTTCACGGTCTCGAGCAGAAAGTACTTCGGGAACCGCAGCAGCGTGTCCGCGTCGAACCCGAGCTTGGCCTCCACGTAGGCCAGGGCCTCCCGGGGGTTCGCGGGCGGTGGGCGCAGGGGCTCGGGCGCGCTCATGGCGTGGGCTCCGGGTGCGCGGGCGCTCCCTCGCGCGCGGCCACCCAATCGGCGAGCATGCGCACGTACGCGGCCCGGTCGGCGGGGGGCGCGTCCTCGTCCGGGGCCCAGGACGCGAACTCGGTCGCCTCGCGGCGGAAGGGGCCGTCGGTGACCTCGTGGAACACGACCCAGGGCGAATGCACGACCACGGTGTGGTACGCGCCGGGTTCGAGCCGGTAGTACACCGCTGCCCCGGGCCGGTCCGCGGCCATGGGCACGTGGTCCACGGGCGCGCCCACCTCGTCGAACAGGACTACGGTCAGCGCGCCCTCGAACAGGTGGAAGGACTCGCTCTTCGTGGCGTGGCGGTGGGGACGCACGTAGGCGCCCCGCTCGTGCACGATCAGCATCTCGTGCAGAGGCGCGTCCACGTCCGGGTGCGCGCACAGCCGGGCCCGCCGGCGGGGCGCCTCGGCGGCGCGGGCCTTCAGCCAGTCGAGGTCCGCGCGCGAGACGCGCTTCACGCGCCCGTCCACGTACCAGACCTCGTCGTTCACCTGGCGCAGGTCCATGTCAGGCCCCCTCAAAGAACGAGCGCACGCACCCCACCACGTAGTCCACGTCCTCGTCGGTGAGCTTCTCGTGGTTGGGGATGCACAGGATCTCGCGCACGTACTGCTGCGCCCGCGGGATGCGTGCGCGCACCCGGCCGCGGTACGCGGTGTGCTCGGGCAGCAGGATCGGGTGCTGGATCTTCGTCTCCACGCCTTGCGCGGCCAGGTGGTCGCGCAGCGCGTCGCGCCGGGGCGTGCGGATCGTGTATGAGTAATAGGTATGCATGCACTGCGGATGGGCCGCCGGGCAGGTCACCACGTCCGCGAGCGCGGCGTCGTACCGGGCCGCGATCTCGCGCAGCCGGGCGATCTTCGCGTCCAGCCGCTCGAGCTCCACCAACAGCATCGCGGCCTGCACCGTGTCGATGCGCCCGTTCAGGCTCGGGGTGTGGCAGTCCTCTTTGTCGACCGTGCCGGCGTAGCGCAGCCGCAGCAGGGCCGCGTGCAGCTCGGGGTCGTCTGTGACCACCGCGCCCGCCTCGCCGTAGGCGTTGAGCACCTTCATGGGGTTCATGCTGAAACAGGCCAGCACCCCGAACCCGCCCGCAGGCCGTCCGTCGAACCGCGAGCCGAAGGCCTGGGCCGCGTCCTCCACCAGGTGCACGCCCTTCGCCTCGGCAAGGGCCTGGAACCGGGGCATGTCGCACATCGCCCCCGTGAAGTGCACGGGCACGATGGCGCGCGTGCGGCTCGTCATGGCCTGTGCCGCGCAGTCGGGGTCGAGGTTGAGGTCCGCGCCCACGTCCGCGAACACGGGCCGCGCGCCGGTGAGCGCGATCGCGTTGGCCGTGGCCACCCAGCTCATGGGCGTGGTCACCACCTCGTCGCCCGGGCCGATCTCGAGCGCACGCAGGGCCAGGTACAGCGCGTCGGTGCCCGAGTTCACGCCCACGCAGTGCGCGCGGGTGCAGTACCGGGCGACCGCATCCTCGAACCGGGCGACCTCCTCGCCCAGGATGATCCTGCCGTGGTCGAGCACCCGCTCCACGGCCTGGAGGAGGGCCCGCTTGTGCGCGGGATCGGCGACGGTCAAGTTGCGGTAGCGGATCTTCACGTCCATGTTCGCGTCCGTCGGGTCCGGGGTCTCACACGAATGCCAAGTGCTCGGGGTCGGCCTCCAGGTACTCCAAGAGCAGCCGGTTCTTTTCGTTCGCCACGCAGTGATGGTCGCACACCTTCGACGGGTCGATCCGGAAGAATTTGTCCTTGCCGTCGAACCAGAACGCGGCGAACCGGCGATCCGCGATCGAGCCCAGGCACCCAGTGTCCAGATTGTACGCTTTGTCCTGGCAGGCGTACACCCGGCAGTCCGCGCCGATGACCGGCAGCACCTGGAGGTACGGGCACCAGGTGTAGTCCTTGGCGAACTTGTCCTCCAGGGCGTGGTAGGCGTCGTACACCTCGAAGTCGCGGACGGCGAAGTCCTGCTTTGCGCGCGCGATCTCGTCCTTGACTCGGTCGAACACGGGCGCGTGGTACGCGTTGTTGGCCGCAGCGTCGTTGGCCACGATGCAGGGCGAGACCTTCACGCTGTCCACGCCCAGGGCGCGCATGCGGCCGATGAACTCGCGCACGTGCGCGGCGTTCGTGCGGTCCACGATCAGGCTCGCCCCCAGCCGGCACCCGCCGCCCAGGCGCTGGAACGCGGCCATGTTGCCCGTCACCCGGTCGAACTCCGTCTCGGGCACGCGCCGGTACCGGGCGTAGCTTGCGCCGTCCCACCCGTCCATGGACACGCGCACCCAGGTGGCGCGATGGGCGAAGAGTTCGGCGAGCTCGCCCGACAGGCGCGCGCC
>CAZOBJ010000071.1:0-16677 GCA_964577825.1 uncultured Planctomycetales bacterium | reverse complement strand
ACCCGCCGCTTGACGGGCCTTTCAGGTCCACGTAGATGTCCGGCGTGAACCCGCGTTCCGTTTTGACGCGCAACTGCTCGCCGATCAGGTTGCCGGTCGCTTGATCCGAGATCGTGGTCCGGGAGCGCACGTAGCTCTGCGCGATGAACTCCGGCGGCATGGTGAACACCACGGTCGCGCAGTTCTGCCCCAGGATCGCGCTGTAGCGCGTCTCGTGCCGGTTCGCGGTGTAGCACCCGGCGGGCAGGCACTTCTTCTCGTCGCCGATCACGCAGAACACGCGCTGCATGGATGTGGCCTCGGCGTCGCTTGCCACGTACACGACCTCGCCCAGGCTGGACGTGCCGCCTGCGTAGCGCACCTCCTCGCCGCGCTCATGCCGCCTGCGCGTCGTGGTGATATGCACCGTGCCCAGGCTGCCGTCCGAGGCGACATACGGCGTGTACCCAAACGCCACGCCCAGTACGTCGTCCAGGTCGTACGGCGGGCCGTCGGAGAACGCATAGTCGATCCATACCCGGTCGCCGTCCGCGTCGTTGATATGCCGGATGATGCGGCGGTACTGGACCGCGCCGCCCACGTTCGCGCGCAGGCTCTTGCCGATCCAGTAGCCGGAGGGCTTGCCGCCCGCGCCGGAGAGCACGAACACGTCACTGCGGTAGCGCCACTTGTCGTGATACCAGTCGTAATAGGTGTCGTGCTCTGCGGTGCCCGTAGCAAAGGTCAAGTTACGCCTGCTTGCCTTAAACCGGTTCTTGGTAAAGGAGCCTTCCATAAGCTCGTCATACACCCAGACCCGGATCGTGCCCGCCGGGAACTGCGTAGCGTCCTCCACGCGGAAGGTGGTCTCCGCGCGGCCGCAGTCCGTGGTCATAACCGTGCGCGGACCGCCGCCTTCCACGCAATACGCTTGCACGCCGCGCTTGTACCCGTATACCACGGGCAGGGTCTTGCCGTAGGCGTCCGGTGCGGCGTAGGGAAAGTCGCCCTCGTCCACGAGCGTGCCGAGCGGGCTGGAGAGGACCGCTGCGTAGTCAAGCACGGTGACGCGCAGCTTCGCGTTGCGCTCGTTCCAGTCCATGCGGTCCTCGGTCACGCCCTTGAACACCACGATCCAGTCGGCCTCGGCCATCGTGCCCACAACCGAGTACAGGGTGACCGTCTTGCCGCCCGTGCCCTCGGCGTCAACGTACCCGCGCAGCGCACCGTCGTCATCCGAAAGCGAGAAGGTCCACTGCCCCCTGCCGTTCAACGCGCAGCGGCAGCTGCCCCAGTCGGTCACGCGGCCCTCGGTGGTGATCGCGCCGGTGGGCGTGCGTACGGTGTCGCTGTACCACTTCGTGCCCGTGGCCCCGCCCCATTCGAACTTGACGAGGTTGTACGCGGTCGTGGAATCGACCGCGATGTTCGTCTCCGCTGTGGACGTAAGCGTGCGGCTACCTGCCATCAGTCTGCGACCTCCTGCGTGCGCAGCCGCAGGGTGACCCGGTACCCGCCGGCCGCGGTCTTGTCGAATGCCAGGCGTCCGCGGTTGAGGAGCCGCGCGTCCGCGTGCTCGACGCCGAGGTGGTCGGTGTAGGTGAACGGGTACAGCGCGCCGCGGATCGTGGACTCGAAGAAGGTCTCCAGGTCCTCTTTCTGGGACCGGGTCAGCCGAAAGGTCTGGTCGGTCTCGTAGAACGCAACGCCCTTGTCGTACACGCGCACGTCGCCGGCCGCGGACCGGCCCTCATGCTGCACGCGCGTGACGCGCACCGCGTACCCGGGCTCGGGCGCGGGCAGGGTGATGGACGTCGCGCCGCGAGCCAGGGTCACGGTCGCGCGCAGGCCGCTCGGCTCCGGGGTGCCGGTGGGCGTGCCCGTGGGCGTGGGGGTGGACGTCGGCATGGGTCACCTCCGCTGGGGCCGGAACGTGCCCTGCTGGACCGCACGCTCGAGCGCCGGGATGAGCTGATCGTGCAGGAACGCCGCGTCCACGGACACGGGCGCGACGCGCACCTCCAGGCGCGCGGGCGCTGGCGGGGCGCTGTCGGCCGCGTGGGCGGGCGTCTCTCGCGCGTGGGGCGCGTCGTTGGGCGTGTGCAACGGGGGCGCGGGCTCAGTCGCGCGCGCGTCCAGGCCGTCGCGCAGTGCGGCCGCGGCGCCGGCCGCGGCCTGCGCCAGGTCGTCTACGAACGAGGTCCAGGGGTCCACAGTCAGTCCTCCTGTACGGTCACGAGCAGTTCCAGGTCCATGCGCCGCGAAAGGAGCGCGTACCGCTGCGCCTCGAATCCGGACAGCGCCTCGTCGCGCTCGATGCGGTGCATGCGCACGTCGTGGCACCGGACCGTGTCCGTGGTGAGCGCCCCCGTGGGGTCTGTTCCCGCCAGGGCGCCCGCGACCGCGGCCTCTACGCGGTCCAGGTCGTCGGGGTCGGCCGCGTACGCGGCCAGGCGCACGTCCACCAGCCACGCGGCCGCCGGGTACGCGCTCGCGGCCCGCTTGGACGCGGCCAGGGTGACAAACGGCCGGTCCGGGGCCTCCACGGGCCGGCCGTAGAAGATGCGGTCCCCGATCGCGTCGGTGAGCGCGCCGATGCCGGCCAGCCAGTCACAGAGCGCGGCTCGCAGGTCTTGGTTCCAGGCCATGGGTCAGCTCCCCAGGTCCAGGCCCAGGCGCGCGGCTACAGCCGCCAGCGCCCCGGCCGCCGCGGCCACCGCCAGGCGCATGAGCGCGCCGAGCAGGCTCGTGCGCGTGTCGCGGTGGGCCTCCAGGTGGGCCTTCAGCTCCGGGCAGGGCCGCTCGGGGCGGGTCGCGCGCAGGTCGGCGCGCAGCGCGGCCATGTCCTCGCGCGTGGCTTGCAGGGCCTCGCGCAGGGCGCGCAGCTCTTGCGCGTCGGCCATCTCCTCGCGGGTGCGCGCAAGCCCGGCGCGCAGGTCCTCGATCGTGCGCCACACCCGGGCGTTCGGGTCCATGAACGCGTCTCCGCAATACTCAGGACAGGCCTTCGGAGCGCTTGACGCGCCGGACCTCGCGCTTGACGGTGTCCGCGCGCGCGCCCGCCTCGACGTGCACCGCGCGCTTCACGGCCTCGCTCGCGGACCGGCCCGCGCGCTCCACGCCCCGGAC
Organism: uncultured Planctomycetales bacterium; assembly: GCA_964577825.1. Lineage (GTDB taxonomy): Bacteria > Planctomycetota > SZUA-567 > SZUA-567 > JAFGNG01 > CAZOBJ01. The sequence goes on along the minus strand of CAZOBJ010000071.1, from coordinate 13,569 downwards.
CACCGCTCCGAGCGCGGTGCGAAGCCCGGTATGCTCGCGCTGGTCCACGACGAACCACACCCCGGCGCCCAGGGCCGCGAGCCCGACCACCGCGCCGAGCCACGGGTAGCGCTCCACCGCGACCATGGACACAAGAAGGAGCGCGCCCCCGCCCGCGAGCGCCACGCCCAGGATCGGCCGGCCCAGGAAGAGGCCCACCACCGCGCCCGCGAGCACGGCCACCGCGCCGAGCACGTACACGCCCAGGAGTCCGGAGCGCAGGTTGTCCGTGACCGCCGCGGCGGCGCGGTCCGCGGTGGCGCGCTCTTCGAGGTCCTGTTCGTGCCCGGTCTCCGCCTCCAGGCGATGGGTGCCGGGCGCGTCCACGCGCATGGTCCCCACCCGCACGGACAGCCCCTGCGGCGGGGCGAGCTCGGGCCCGGGCGCGGGCTCCAGACGCAGGCGGTTGTGCGTGCGCGCGTGCACGCGGGCCGCGCGGTCGGTCTGCGTGCGCGTCTCTTCGCTCGCGCGCTGGGAGGGCCGGGCGCGGCATCCGGCCAGCCCGGCCAGGATCGCGCAGCACAATCCCAGGGTCGCAACGGTCCTCATGGCAATACGCCTCCTTTCCAAGGGATGGAACGCGTGGGAACGAGCGAACGGGCCCGCGCTCAGACGCGCCGCTCGCGCAACTGGACTTCCTGGAACAGGCCCGCGCCGCGCACGTCCGTGACCTGCTCGACCACGTACCGGCGGCCGCGCACGACCACCTGGTCGGCGAGCTGGCCGGTTTCCGTGGGGCGGACCTCGTGGTCGGCCGGGACCCACAGCACGGCCCGGCCCTCGGCCTGCGCGCCCGCGGGACCGGCCTCCAGGCCCCCGCCCCGGCGGGGCAGGAACCGGCACGGCTGCGCGGTGCGCAGGGACGCGTCCAGGCCCGTGAGCCGCTGCGCGCCGCCGGCGCCGGTCGCGGCCGTGGGCCGGTACAGGTCGTAGGTCTCGGGAAACGCCTTGGTCGTGAACATCACAGCCCTCGCACCCGATACGGCTCGATCAGATCCTTGACCTCCCCGTCCAAACGCACGCGCGGCGCGAAGGTCTGCGCCCACCCGTCCACGTTGTGGCTGTCCACGATGTTGAGCCCGGGCTGGGCGGCCTTCATCTCGTTGTAGAGCTTGGCGAACTGGAGGCGCGCGGCGAGCGCCAGGTCCGCGGGCATGGTGGAGAATCCGGCCTGGAAGGCCACGCGCACGGTCTGCACGCCCCTGCGCCACACGCCCGAGGTCTTCACGAGCCGCGGGCCGTCCTGCACATAGGCCGACGGGTCCACCAGCGTGTCGTCGGTCCAGGTCCGCGCCGCGCTCTCGTGCACGGTGTCGATGGACTCGGGCTCGTCCCAGATCCACACCGACGGCCGGCCCGTGCCGTTGACGAGCTCCACGGTCGCCTGGGACCGCAGGCGCCGGCCCGCGGCGCGCTCTAGGGTTTCGCTCGCCGCGTCGATCAGGGTCTGGATCAGGTCGTCCTCGCTGTCGTCGTCCGGGTCCAGGGCGAGGTAGGTCTTCGCGTCCGAGACGGTGATCACGTGTCCGTCCTCCTCTGGGCAAGCCAGGTCCGGTGGCCCGCGGCTAGGCGGTCGGCCTGTGCGCGGTCGGCGTCGGTCAGGTCCACGGCCCGCGCGCGGCCGAGTGCGCGGACCAGGCGCACCGCGTCGGCCGCGGGCACGCGCCAGGCCGCGCGCGGCGGCCACAGGGTCCGGGCCACCAGGTCCGCGTGCAGCCGGTCGATCAGTTGCGCGCCGCGTCCCGGTCGGCCCGCACCTGGGCGGCGCGCACCAGGCCGAGCGCTTTTTTTGCCAGGTTCCCGAGCCCGGCCGCGAGGTCCGCTTGCTCGGCCGCGGCCAGGAACCGGTCCACGTCCGAGGGCCGGGCCCGGCCGACCACCTCGGGCGCGGGGTGGCGGCCGTGCGCGTCGTACAGGCACGCTTCGAGCACGAGCGCCACGGCCCCCGGCACCCGGCGCACCACGGCCGCGGCGCGCGCGGTGCGGTCCGGGCCGTCCGACCCGTCCAGGAGCGCGGCCAGGCGCTCGTGGTCCAGGGCCTGGAAGATCCTGCGCAGGCCCGCCAGGCTCGGGCCGTCCACCTCGAACGTGCCGAAGCTGAATGCAACGGTTCTGGGCATATCGTTCTCCTGCAGTCCGGTCATCGGGCGGGCGCGGTCACGCGCATGAGGAGCTCGCCGTCCGGACGGTCCAGGTCGGGCAACGCGGCGAACGCGCACGTCCACCGGTACGGCGCGTCGTGGCGCAGACTGAGCTGCGCCGAGCCCAGGGGCGCCACGCGCCACAGGTCGATCTGCCACGCGCTGCTCGCGCGGGTGCGCCAGGGCCGCAGGCGCATCGCTCGGGCCTGGGAGCTCAGGCATGCGCCCGGCGCGGACCCGAACCCGTGCGTGCCGTCCATTGCGTCTGCGCGGCCCCGGGGAAAGAGCACGGCCAGCACCTCGCGGCTCACCTCGTCGGTGCGAAACCGGACCTCGAGCCGGTCGCCCGCGCGGGCCGCGTCGTGCGCGCCGACGCCGTCCAGGCGCACGGGTTCGAGCTCGGTCCAGGCGCGCAGGTCCACGCCGTCGGCAGCGAAGAGCTCCACCGCCTCGCCGGCCGGGTCGACCATCACCTGCATCGGTCCCCGGCGCACCAGGGCCAGGGCGCGCGTGAGCGCCTGTGACGTGCTCATGGTTCCCTCTCCGGTTGCGTGCCGGGCCGCGCGGCGCGCAACGTCCCGGTCATCCGGTTCGCGGGGTTGAGGTCGAACACCCCGCCGTCGGTATCCCACACCGTCTCGTACGCGGCGGGCACGTCCTCGCGCCGGATCGCACGCAAGCCCGCGCCGCCGAACGCCTCCGCATACCGCCGGTTCCACCCGCCGCAGTGGCGCAGGGCCGCGCACCGCTTGCACGGCGCCGTGTAGTCACGCGCGCCGCCCTTGGCCGCCGCGTCGCCGCAGCGCACGGCGGCGGTCCAGAGCTCGGCGCGATCGAGCGTGAGCTCGTAGTTCCACTCCCACGGGTCGAAGAACACGTACCGGGCGTTGGTGACATGCGGCCACAGCGCGGGGTCCAGGTGACAGAACGGGTGATACCGGATCGTGAAGGAGATCCCCTCCTCCAGGAGCAACTGGGCCGCGCTCTCGATGTGCGGGCGCAACCTCGCTGGGTGTACGGCGAGCGCACGGATGCGTGTACCCGCGCCACGCGCCCACTCGTAGTGCGGCAGGAACCCGAGCAGGACGAAGTGCCGCACGCCATAGGCGAATTCGTTCGTGGCGATTGCGCGAAGCTGCGTGTAGTTGCCCCGCTGCATCGTGACGTTGGACCGGTACGGCAGGTCGTTGTCCGCGAGCCAAACGCGCAGCTCCTGTTGCCGCTCATACGCTCCGCCGACCTGGGCGATAGCGTCCAGCGTGTCACCTATCCCGTGACCACTGAGATGCACGTGGTCCAGCCCGTCAGCGTACAGGCGCTTGAAGCGGTCGAGCCCGGTCGCGCCATTGGTGATAATGGACATGGCCATGTCACGCTCGGCGCAGGCCGCCTGAATTGCGGCCAGGTTGCCGCACAGCGTGGGCTCGCCGTAGCCCACGAGTACGGCGTGGTCGAGCCCGGCCTCGTGCGCGCGGTCCAGCTTGGCGAGCACTTCCGAGAGCGGCACGTCCTCGCCGCGCGTGTGATTCGGGTTGCGCCGGTCCGCGTAGAAGCAGTGCGTACACCGCCAGTTGCACCGCCAGGTAACGTCCAGTCCGACGCGCGTGCAGGGCTTCATCGACCGTCCCCCTTGTACGCGGCAAACAGGCTCGTACCCTGCCAGACGCGCACGGGCACGCCGCTTTCGCGCTCCCAGGCGTCCACGGCCGTGATCGCTCCGGGGAAGCGCGTGGTGTAGTCGTGGCCGAGTAGCCGGCCACCGGGCTTGACCTTGGGCCAGTAGGCTCGCAGGTCTCCGGCCACCACGGCCTCGGTGTGGTTGCCGTCCACGAACACGAGGTCGAACGCACCGTCCTCGAACTGCGAAGCCGCGTCCGCCGACGTGCGCTTGACAAGGTCCACGCGGTCGCGGAATCCGAACGCGTCCGCGGTGCGCCAGAACGCGGCCTCGTCACCCTCGCGCACGCCGCGCACCGTGCCCGCGTGCGTGGCCTCGTCGTACGGGGCGAACGGGTCCACGCTCACGAGCCGCACGCTCGGGTCGCTGCCCAGCGCCAGGCACGCCATGCTGCCGCCCGCGCCCGACCCGATCTCCAGGATGCGCCCGTCCGCAGGCACGTGCGAGGCGGCCTCGATCAGGCGCAGCGCCTCGTACACCGTGGTCTTCAGCCGAGCCAGCAGGTCCCGGCCTTTGGGCAAGTGCGCGGCGAGCTCCGCCGCGTACCGGTGCGCGTCCCGCTGCGTGGGCGCGGGCACGAGCGCCTCGGCGGTCGGCTGCATGCGCACGCGGTCGCGCCACCGGGCGTCCTCGCGGTCCACGGCCCGGCGGTACGCGGGCGCGGCGCGCACGAGCGCGGGCAGGGCGTGGGGGCAGACGACCTTGACCCCGCGCCACGCGGACTCGAAGCCGACCGTCATGTGCAGGTCGCGGCCCGCGGGCAGGGCGTTCCAGACCCGGTCGAACCAGGTGTAGTCGCTGGGCACGCGCTCCTGGCCGCCGGTGTTCAGGAACTTGGCCCGCACCGCGCGCTCGTCCCCGCGCACGTACGAGAGGTGATGGAACGCCAGCGCGTCCAAGTGCAGGCGCGCGGACGTGCGCGCCCCGTCGAGTACGAACCGGCCCCCGAGGCAGGGCACGCGCGGGTGTTGCAGGCCCACCACGCAGCGGGCCCCTTCCTGCGGCTCGACCCGGTACAGGGGGCTTTTCAGATAGGTCCGCAGCCGCGTGGTGAAGTAGTCGACCCGGGGCCGCGCGGCCATGGTCGAGCGCAGCACGTGCAGGGCCTCGGGCTCCCACACCTCGTCCGTGTCCACCACGAGCACGGGCGCGTCGGGGCCCCACTCCCGGGCGATGCGCGCGAGCCCGTCGCGGTACTGGTCGGCCTGGTCGCGGTAGTCCCCGCGCAGCACCGCGACCGGGTAGCCGGGGCGGCGCGCGCGGAACCGGGCCAGCGGCGCGCGGCAGTCCTCGCGCAGGGGCAGGCCCGCCACCCACGGCCGGTCGGAGAAGACGACCACCGCGCCGCGCGTATGCGCACGCACGCTCTCCAGGCTCGCCTCGAACCACTCGCCGCCGGAAAAGGCCTTGTACAGGGCGATCATGTGTCGGGGGCCTCCTCGTTCTTCCAAGTGCCTGCCGTGCCTCGTTGCGTTCGGCTGGTCGCCTACCGCCCGCGCATCCCCTCTCCCTCCGGGAGAGGGCTAGGGAGAGGGCCGTTCTCGCCCGCGGCCCTTGTGCCATCTTCCCTCACCCTCACCCTCTCCCGAGGGGAGAGGGAACGAAGGGGGCTCCTGCGTTCTCTCACCGGGTGAGAACAAAGAGGCGCCTCTCCGGTCGTGGGAATCGTGCGCTCCATCTTCCTCTCTCCTATCCCGCCCACGCGTCCCCTCTCCCTCCGGGAGAGGGCTAGGGAGAGGGCCGTCCTCGCGCAGCGCGTCACGCCTCACCGCGCGTGCGTGCCCAGGGGCGCGCCCCACCGCGCGATGTACCGCCGCCGGTTGGCCTCGAAGTGGCGCGCCTGGCGCTTGCGCTCGTTCCCGTGCACGACGCGGACGCCGTTGTGCACCCAGAAGGTCCCGCGCGGGTACAAGCCCCGCAGCCGCGCGCAGAAGTCCGTGTCCTCCCACCCGCTTCCCAGGTAACCCTCGTCGAACCGGGTGCCGTCGTTGCGCACCGCGCACGCGGCGGTGCACAGCTCGCGGCCGGGGACCCGCGCGACCCGGGGGCGCGGGGGCGGGCTTCCGAGCATCGGCGCAGGCCCTCCGTGGGGATGCACCAGCCGCGCGGCGACCATGACCGCATCCGGATGCGCGGCGAACACGGACAGGAGCGCCGCGTTCCAGCCCTGCGGCAGGCCGGTCACGTCGTCGTCGAGCATGACCACGTACGGCGTGCGCGCCTGGTCGAGCCCCAGGTTGCGGTTCGCCGCCGCGCACACGGGCCGGCACGTGGCGATCACCCGCGGCGCGCCGGTTGCCGTGGCGCGCACCTCGTCGAGGAGCGCGCGCACCCGGTCGCGCGTCCGGCAGGTCGGGATCACGATGTCCGCAGTCGGCCGGTCGCGCATCTCAGTCCGTCCCTGGGGCGGCCGGCGGGGCGCTCGGGTCCAGGCCGTCGCGCATGGCCATGTGCATCATGTAGGGGACCCGGGTCCCGAACTCGGCGCGCACCGCCTCGGGCGCGCAATCGGCCGCGCGCAGCCGCAGCCAGGCCTCGCGCGGCGCGCGGCCCTCGCCGAGCGGATAGAACTGGTCCGCCGCGCCCACGCGCACGAGGTCGGGGTGTTCGCGCGCGAGCCGGGTGTAGAGCTGCGGCCCGTAGGCGCCCCAGCCCCGGTTGCGCGGCGTGCGCGCGAGCTCGTGCACCGCGTCGTGGAGCACGCGCAGGAACGGGGCGTTGACGCCCGCGCCGATGACCCCGTTGGCCACGATCCCGTGGCTCGCGCGGGTGAGGTACGCGCCCTCGGGGACGCCCGCTTCGTCGCGGTAGATCTCGTCGATCGGGCGCAGGGGCAGAAAGTCGCAGTCGAAGTACCAGCCCCCGAACCGCACGAGCGCGGTGACGCGGATGAGGTCGCTCTTGCGCGCGCACGCGTGCGCGCCCGCGATGCGCTCGTAGGCCGACCGGAAGCCCGGCAGCAGCATGTCCTCGCCGTGCGTGAGAAAGAGGTACGCGGGGTTGAGCGCCTGGAACCGGGCGATGTTGTACCGCGCGTAGTCGGGCATCTCGGGCCCGACCCACACGAAGTGCACGACCCTGGGGATGGTGTGCGCACGTGCGCGCGCGGGCGGCTGCGCCTCGGCCTGCGGTCGTTGACGCGAGACAGGCTCCGCGGCGAAGGGCAGATCGAACCCGCGCTTGCGCGCGCGGTTGGCCACGCGCGCGAGCTCGCGCTCCTGGCGCGCGGCGTGCGCCGCGCTCAGCCCCCCTCCCGTGCGCACCGTCACGAGCGGCCGGCGGATGTGCGCGCCGCAGGCGTCTCCGCCGAACTGGTCGAGCATGCACAACAGCGCCACGTCGTTGACCGGGAACCAGTCCAGGGGATACCCGCCCACGCAGTCGTAGGCCCACTTGCGGTACGCGCGCAGGCCCCAGCCGAGGTTGCCTTTGCTCGCCGCGGGCGGCTCGCCCTTCTCGCGCAGGTTGCGCTCGCCGCCCTGGGCCTCGACGTACCACACGTCGCAATACGCGTACAGAACCGCCGGATCGGCGAACGCCTCGCGCAGCGCGGCCAGCAGCCCGGGCTCGGCGAAGTCGTGATCGTCGATCTCGCACACCACCGCGTCCGCGGGCACGAGCGCGTTCCCGAGCCGCCGGGCCCGGTCCACGCCCATGTGCGCGGCGAGCACTATGTGCTGGGCGCGCCCCTCGTGCGCGTCCAGTGCCGGACGGTCCTCCGCGTCGTGCACGACCACGATGCGCTCGCCTTCGCAGAGCTGCGCGGCCAGCCTGCGCACCTGTTCGCGCAGCGCCTCGGGCCGGTTGCGCGTGGCGATGACAGGAAACACGCGCGCCACGGTCAGCCTTCCTCCGGGAGCTTGTACAGGACCCGCGCGCCCGCGGGCGCCCGTGCGCTCGTGAGCGGGGCGCGGCTCATGCGGCGCACCGCGCCCAGGGCCTCCAGCCGCGCGGCCAGCGCGTCCGGGAGCTCGACCACCGCGCCGGGCGCGAGGCGGAAGCCGTCCGCGCGCTCGCGGCGCAGCACCTTCACAATGGCCATGGCCTCTCTCCGAGTCGAAAACGCGGGGGACGGGCCGCCGTGGGCCGGGGTCGCCCGCCCGCAGGCGGCGCACCCCGAACGGCCCGCCCCCCGCAGCCAGGGGGCAGTTCGCCGGGTGGTCCGGGATCAGCTGTAGGTCACGCCCGTGCCGATGCGGAAGGCGTCGGTTTGCGTGGGCCGCCCGTCCCACTTCTCCACGATGACCGCCTCCACGGCGAACTTGCGCGGCACCGTGGCCGTGACCACCTGCATGAGCCGGTTGTGGTACACCACGTACTTGGAGAAGTCGCCGCCGATGATCTTGCCGTCGGTGAGATACGCGCTCTCTCGGATGGGCGGCAGGGCCTCGACCAGGTACTGGGCGCTGTGCACGTTGGTGGCCAGCTCCTTGACGAGGTCGAAGTACGTGTCCGCGGGCGTGAGCACGGTGGCGCGCGGCCGGTAGCGCTGCGGGATCTCGGCGAGGAACTCGAGCAGGTTCGTGAGCGTGAGCGCCCCGCCGATGGCCACCTCGGTGAGCCCCGCGTTCTCCAGGCCCAGGGGCCGCTCGCCGTCCGAGCCCGTGCCCACGATCGGCTCGCGCTCGCGCTCCACGGCGAAGGCGTCGGCCACCACCTCGGTGAGCTCGGCCATGATGTTGAGCGGACTGTCGTCGAGCAGGTCCACCTTGGTCAGCCACCGCGCGTCGAAGTGGCGCATGGTCCAGGTGAGCTGCCCGATGGTCGGCTCGGTCTCAGCCACGTCGTCCGAGGTGGTCGTGCTCTTGGACTTGGCGTCCGCGCCCTTGCTCACCGTGGGGTACGCAGTGATCTCGGGCTTGGTGACGCTGTCGCGGTTCGTGGGCCGCTTGGTGACAAGCGGCCAGACCACCGCGGGCTCGTTCGCGCGGCGCTCGACCTCCTGCACGAACTCCTCGGGCACCAGGTACCCGCCCTTGGACCCGAGCGCGGGGCCCAGGGCCTGGGTCAGGCGCCCGTCTTCGTCGAGCCGCGGGTCGGGGCGCCGGGGCAGGCCGATCAGGTTCGCGAGCCCGCACACCAACAGCTCGGCCGTCTGCTCGCGGGAGAGCGCATCGCCCGCGGGCGCCTCGGGCCGGGCGGTGTGCAGGGCGTCCGTGCGCGCGACCGTGCCGCGCGCGTTCTCAATGGCCTGGGCCAGGTCGCTCTGAAACAGGCGCAGGTGCTCCTCCTGCACGATCCGGGCCAGGGCCTCCACGGTCTTGGGGTTGAGCGCGGCCGTGCCGGCCGGCTCGGGACGGGGTGCGTCGGACATGGTCAGGTCTCCTTCAGGGTCTGTAGGGTCAGAGCCACGAGCCCGGCCCGCGCCTGGGCGAGCCCGGGGTGGCCTGCGAGCACCTCGCGCACCCGGGCGCGAAGCGCCGTCTCATCCGCCGCGGGGCGGGGACGGACCTCGGGCCCGGCGGCGTGCGCCAGGTCGTGGATGCGCGCCTGGGCGGCGTAGAGCTCCTCGCGCAGGCGCTGTGCGCGCTCGGCCGGGGGTGCGGGGATGCCCGGCACGAGGATCAGCCCCGCTTCGTGCAGCGCGCGCAGGTCCTCGGTGGCGTACGCCGCGGAGAACTCGGGCGCGCGCACGTTGTGGGCCGCGTACAGGCCCGCCAGGTGCGCGTGGGCGCGGGCGTCCGGTTGCGCGCCGCGCGCGCCCAGGGCCCGGGCCATGGCGCGGCGCAGGCGGTCGAAGTCCGCGCCGTCCACCCGCCGCCACCAGGGCGCGGGGTCCGCCGGAGCCTCCAGGGACAGGCGGTGGAGCACCGTGCCGTCGGGCCCGGCCTCGGTGCGCCAGGCGCCCGGGGCGGCCACCGGACCGCTGGGCGCGCGCTGGATGAGCGCCGTGGGATGCGCGCCGATCGAGCACAGGCTCAGCTCCACGATCTCGAAGGCGCGCACGAGCACGGCCGGCTGCGGGGCTCCGTCCGGGCCCGGCAGGTCCACCTCCTCGGCCTCGCGCAGGTAGAACCCGATCGAGACCGCGCGCAGGTATCCGTCGCGGACCCAGCGCCGCAGGGGTTCGAGCTCGGGGTAGGCGGGGATGCGCACGAACATGCGCACGGCCTGCGGGCCCACCTCGATCTTCTCGATGCGGCCCACGGGCAAGGGATCCGCGTCGTGGCTGTAGAGCACCGTCCCGTTCTCGCGCAGGGCCGAGACGTCCACGTCCGCGGGCGAGCGCCAGTCGAACACGAACCCGTTGCGGTTGGGCGTGGGCTGCTTGTCCACGGCCAGGGCCCAGAAGGTGAGCTCGCCCGCGTCGGTCTGCCGCACGCTCGCGGCCTGGGCCTCGCGCGCGGGCTGATCCACGCGACAGCGGTGCAGCCGGGGTCGGTCGGTCTCGGTCATGGTCGCCTCCGTAATGCGGCGCCGTGTGCGCGGCGCCTGTCTGTATCCTACCGCAGGTTCGCAGGCGGGCCGGCGAAACCGCAACGACCGGCCCACCGGTTCTGCGCGGCTCAGCGCGCGGCGCCCTTGCGGGCCAGAGTCCCGGCGGGCGCCAGCCCCTCGGGCAACAGCGGCTCGCCGCCCCAGGCCACGGGCCGCAGCCCGTCCTGCGCGCGCGCCTCGTTGACGGACAGGACCCCGTGGCGCAGCGCGGCCTCGCGGTCCGCGCGCCGGGCCTCGCGGTCGGCCGGGACCACGTCCGCGAACCGCAGCCGCGCCGGGCGGCGCGGGTACCGGCGGGCGAACAGGTCCTGGTTGATGCGCGCCTCCAGCATGCGCAGCTTGGGCGCGAGGTTGTACTTGGCGAAGATGTACTCGAGCGCCTCGGCCGAGGCGCGGTTCACGTCCTTGGACAGCCCCAGGAGCGCGGGCGGCACCCGGAACGTGGCGAGAATCATGTCGCGCAGGCTGTCCTCGGACCGGAAGAACGTGAGCTCGTGCGGCCGGGGCGGCCACTTGAGGTCCACCTTGTCCGAGATTCCCAGGACCCGCCCCGCCTCGCGCGCGCCCGCGTACGTTTCGTTCAATTGATCGAGGAACTTCTGCCGCCGCTGCGGATTGGGCTCGCTCATCACGGCCACGGCCGCGGGGAACACGCCCTGCTTGAAGGTCTGCCACGCGGCCTCGAGCACCTGGTCGTCGAGCTGGATCGCCGCGCCCGCGGCCTGGCCCGCGCCCTGGCCGCCCCAGGGGTCGCCGAACCGGGGGAACCGGAGGTACACGATCTCCCGGGCCGGGATCGTGTCCTCGACCGGGCCCTGGGGCCCCTGGCGGGTGCGCCGCCACGCCGCGGGCGCGCCGTCTCGGTCGAAGACCGGGTCCATGCGCCCGACCACCGGGTAGAGCTCCGCGGGCTCGCCCAGGGCGTTCTGCGCGATGCGCCAGAAGCTGCGGCCCACCATCACGCAGTCGACCACGGTCCAGTACCAGAGCTCCGCGCCGGTCATGTAGGGGTTCACCTCGCGCAGCACGCGGGCCATGAGGTGGCCCGGGCGGTCCACCCACCGGCCGGCCTCGAGCTCCTGGACCTCGTACGGGGCCATGACCACCGCCTCCGCGATGGCCGTGGCCGCAGCGTACTGCCAGCGGTAGAAGCGCCTTCGCGCCTCCGCCTCGCCCAGGGTGGGCGGCAGGCTGCCCGCCGCCGTGCCCAGGAGCGCGGTCAGGTCGATGGTCTGCCGGTGCGTGGCGCCCGCGTCGGTGCGCCGGGGCCCGGTTCGGCGCGGCGCGAGCCGCGCGCGCATCCAGTCCGCAATGCCCATGCTCGGTCTCCCGTGAAATGAGCCGGCTCAAGGTCCACGACAATGCGCTCGACCTGCGACCGGGGAGCCGCTCGTCTACAGCACCCACAGACTCCCGCCCGGGCGGTCCAGGTACCGGATCGCGTAGCGCAGGGCGTCCATGGCGTGGTCGTTCTCGGCCCGGGGCCGGTCGGCGCCCGGCACCCAGGCGTAGGACTCGAACTCCCGGATCGTCTCGCGGCACCCGGGCGCGACCGTCAGCCGCGGTCGGCCGTCGCCCGCCGGGGCCAGACGCGCATGCACGGCCTGGATGCCGTCGAAGACCGCGTGGTCGGCCTCCACCACAAAGAGCCCCCGGTTGCGAAGCTCGGCGACCAGCCCGGCGGCCGCGGGGTCCACGACGAACGCCTCGGGCGCAAGCTCTGCGGCCCAGCGCGTGGCCTCGGCCGCCAGGTCGCCGCGCAGCACGCGCTGTGCGTAGAACTCGCGAACCACGTGCGCGCGGCCATCTCCGTCCGCGGCCACGGCCAGGAGCACGCTCGGGTTCGTGTATCCCTCGTCGACCCCCACCACGATGCGCCGCCAGGGGCCGGGGCGGTCGGCCACGAAGTGCTCGCGGTCCCACCGGTCGTACACCAGGCCAACGCCTCCCACCCACTGGCCGAGCACGTAGCGGCGGTGCGCGAGTCCGGCGAACCGGTCCAGGTCCGCCAGGTAGTCCGCGGGCAGGAACCGGTTGTCCGCGGTGCGCGTCACGATCGCCCGGCACCCGGCCGCGGCGCGCGTGCCCGCCGCCAGGCCGAACCGGCGCGCGAGGAAGTGCGAGGGCGGGCCCGGGTTGCACGCGCCGTAGAGCTGGCGCGCGAGCCCGGCCACGGACAGGCGCAATCGGCCGCGCAGCATGGTCCAGTCCGCCTCGGTCAACTCCACCGCCTCGTCCACGGCCACGCCGGAGAGGTTGAACGACCCGATCTTCTCCGGCGCGTCCAGCCCGCAGTAGACGATCTCGCCCCCGCCGCGGATCCGGATCGCCTGGTCCGTGCGCCGGTGTTCGTACAGCCCGGGCGGCAGCACCGGGGGCACGCGGCCGTCCGGTTCGAGCAGGGTCTTCAGGGTCGTGCGCTTCAGGGTCACGTTGTGCTTGCGGCACACGAGCTCCCGCGCGCCCGGGGCGAGCGCGCGCAGGAAGAGCTTCATGCACAACGCCCGCGTCTTTCCCGCGCCGAACGCGCCCGCGTACAGGACCTCGCGCTCGGATGCGCGCACGAACGCCTCCTGCTTGGGCAAGAGCTCGAAGACGAGGTCAACGGTCATGCGCGCGCCCGTGCACCGTGCCCGCGGCGCTCACGAGTCCCGCGCCTGGGGCGCGCTCTGGAACACGACGCGGTAGCAGACCGGCGTGCGCTCCTGCCCCTGGTCCGCGCGCGCGCCGTCGAGCCCCAGCAGCCCGCGCCGGGCGCGGATGCACCGCTCGATGCCCTCCAGGAACCGGGCGTCGGGCTTGTCCCGCTGGCACGAGGCCTCCCACGCCTCGCGATAGGTCTGCTCGAGCTTATCGGTCTTGGCGAGCTCGCGGCCCACTGCCTCGTTGAAGTCGCGGATCGCGCTGCGCCGCCAGGCCGCGCGCACCGCGGCCAGGTCGCCGTCCACCTGGGCGCGCGAAAGGCCCAGCCGCCGCGCGATCTCGGCGCGGTCCGCGCCCTGGAGGTGCAGGCGGGCCACGCGGGCGCGGTCGCGCGCGATGCGGGCCTGGGGCCGGGCGCGTCGGGACATGGGGGACTCCTAGAGGCCGACTGTGGGGCGACGCTTGCAGAGAGCGCGTCTCTTGCGACGTCCGCGCGCGGGGGCGGCGCGGCGCGTCTTTCGTTGCGCGGGCTCGGCGTCCGGTCCGAGGCATTGCGCGCGGGGCCTGCGCCTCTTTTCAGTGTAACCGGCCTCGGGCCCCGCGCGCGCACAACCCGGAAAACCGGCCCAC
>CAZOBJ010000070.1:13944-16747 GCA_964577825.1 uncultured Planctomycetales bacterium | reverse complement strand
AATTCCACGCGCCCGTGGCCCGCGCGCGTTACGTGTTGCTGGTGCCGCGCGAGCTGTTGGGCGATGTGGAGGTGGAGGCCTGGCCGCGCGACTTCGCGCCCACGCATACGGACGCGGCGCAGCCCAGCCTGTATGCGGTCGGCCGTCCGGCCGCATTCATCTGGGACGCGTCCGAGGTCGCGCCCCTGCGGCCCGAGCCGAACAGCCCGCCGGAGGTGGAGGTGCTCCGGAACCTCCAGGTGCGCGTGCGGGCGCCGGACTGGGGCCCGGGCGCGCACCTCTTCCGCGCGCCTGCGCCCCTGCGCGTGGACGAGGCCGTGAAGGGCCTCGCCCGTACGGCCACCGAGGGGCTGGCCGCCGACCGCGACAAGGCCCTGGCCCTGCACGCGGCCGTGCGCGAGCGGCTGCGCCCGGTGGGCGGGGCGCGCACCGCGCGCGACGCGCTGGCGCTCGAAAGCGGCGGGCCCGAGGTCGCGCAGAGACTGTTCCTCGCCCTGTGCCGCGAGGCCGGAGTGCGGGCCCATCCCGCGCTCATCAACCGGACGCTCCCCCGGCCCGCGTGGCGCGCGCGCGAGCGAAGCGAGGTCGTAGATGCGTTCGGCGCGCCTGCGGTGTGCGTGCGCCCGGCCCAGGGGCCGGCCCTGTGGATGCGGTTCCACGAGCCCGCGCGCCTGTTCCGGCCCGGGGATCTGGGCGAGGGCGCGGCCGGGGCCCCGGCCCTCGTGGAGGAGGACGGGCTGCGCGTGTTCCGGCGCGTGCGCGGCGCGCAGACCGAGGACCAGCCTGCCCAGGCGGACGTCACCGTGCACGTGAACCCGGACGGGAGCGCGCGCGTGACCGGGGAAGTGACCTTCTACGGGGTGCTGGCCGGACGGCTGCGCCGCGCGACCCTGGACCCGCAGCAGGGCCCACGCAGCATGGAGCGCATCGCGTTGAGCGTGTTTCCGCGGCTCGTGATCGAGACGAGCGACTACCCGGCCCCCGACCCGGACGCCCCGGCCGACCCGGCCGTGGACAGCGAGCCCTTTGTGTACCGGTTCGCGGGCACGGTCGCCCGGTTCGCCCGGTCCGAGGGCGGGCGGCTCGTGTTCTCGCCGTTCAGCGGATCCCTGCACGCGGTCGAGGGCCTGCTGGCCGAGCCCGAGCGAGAGACCCCCTTCGTGGTGCGCCACGACGTGGAGGTCCACGAGGCCATCCGCTACCGCATCCCGGAGGGCTGGGCCGTGGCCGAGGCGCCGCGCAGCGTGCACTGGCGCGGCGCGTTCGGGTTCTACCTCATGAACTTCCGCGTGCAGGGCCGCGAGCTTCGCGCGGCACGCACACTCTTCATCCCGGCCCGCTCCATCCCGGCGTGGATGTACCCGACGTTGGCCCGGTTCCTGGAGGCGTGCGGCCGCACGGACGACGAGACCGTGGCCCTGGCCCCGCGCGAGGCCCTGGGCCTGAGGCCGGGCGCCGCGCGCGAGGTCGCAGAGATTCGAAGCGCGCGGCTCGTGGACCAGCGCGCCTGGCGCCCGCGCTGGTGGCCCGAGGGGCCGGACGACGCGCCCGGAGACGAACCCCGTGAGCCGTGACGAGCCGGGCGCCATTCTCGTGCGCGCGCCGAACTGGCTCGGCGACTGCGTCATGAGCCTGCCGGCCCTCTCGGCCCTGCGCCGCGCCCATCCCCAGGCGCGGATCAGCGTGTCGGCGCGGCCGTCCGTGGCGCCCGTGTTTCGGTGGACGCCCGACGTGGACGAGGTGGACCGCTGCCCGGCCGGCGGGGGCCTTCGCAATCTGGCCGCGAAGAACCGCCACAGCGCGCGGCTGCGCGCGCGCGGGTTCGACGCGGGACTGCTCTTGACCCACAGCCTGTCCACCGCGTTCTGGATGTGGCGAGCCCGGGTCCCGCGGCGCGTGGGCACGGTCCGGCGCGGCCGGAGGGCGCTTGTCACCGACCCGGTGGCGCTGGACCCGCGCGCAGTGGACCTGCACCAGAGCGAGGCGTACCTCGCCATCGCGGCGCGCCTGGGCGCGGACCCGCGGCCTACGCTTCCGCGCCTCGCCCGTCCCGCGCCCGCGCCCGGCGCGGTGCGCGCGGGCCCGCCCCTGCCGCCCGAGCTTGCCGCCGGGCAACGCGACTACGTGGTCCTGGGCCCGGGCAGCGCGTACGGCCCGGCCAAGAACTGGCTGCCCGAGCGGTACGCGGCCCTCGCCGAGCGCATTCTGACGGACACGGACGCGGCCGTGGTGCTCACGGGCACGGCCCGCGACCAGGACCTCGCCGCGTCGATCGCGCGTACGGTCGGCCGCGAGGACGTCGTGGACCTGGCCGGCCGCACGGACCTCACCGCCTTTCTGGAGGTGCTCGCCGATGCGCGCGGGTTCGTGGGCAACGACTCGGGCGCAAGCCACTGCGCCGCGGCCCTGGGCCTGCCCACGGTGGTCGTGTTCGGGTCCACGCGGCCGGGCCGCACCCGGCCCCTGGGCGAGCGAGTGGCGTGCCTGGAGGGGTTCAGCCCGTGCGCGCCGTGCCTGAAGCGCCGCTGCCCCAATCGCCGCCGTCCCATGGCCTGCATGGAAGCCGTGACCGTGCGCATGGTGTGGGACGCTATCATCGACCTGGGCGTGTTCGCCCAGGGCTCGCGGGGGCGCAAGTGGACGGGCGCCCCTGCCGGAGGACGGCCATGAAGGTCGTGCACCTGTCCACGGCCGCGTCCTGGCGCGGCGGCGAGCAGCAGTGCCTGTACCTCATGCAGGGCTTGGCCGCCCGGGGCGTGGATACGCTTCTCCTGGCCCCGCCAGGGGCGCCGCTTCTGGCCCG
>CAZOBJ010000070.1:0-13844 GCA_964577825.1 uncultured Planctomycetales bacterium | reverse complement strand
CTGACCGACCACAAGGGCCAGACCTACCTGCTGGAGGCCATGCTCACCGTGGTCCGCGACCGGCCGGCCACGGACTTGCTCGTGGCGGGCACGGGCGAGCTGGCGGACGCGCTCCGGCGCCAGGCCCGCGAGCTCGCTCTGGACGAGCGGGTGCACTTCCTCGGGTTCCGCGAGGACGTGGGCGCGCTCCTCACGCTTGCGGACCTGTTCGTGATCTCCAGCCACCTGGAGGGGCTGTGCACGTCCGTGCTCGACGCCATGGCCATGGAGCGGGCGGTGGTCGTCACCGACGCCGGGGGCCTGCCCGAGATCGTGCGCGACGAGGTGGACGGGCGCGTGGTCCCGGCCAAGGACCCCGAGGCCCTGGCCGCGGCGATCCTGGAGCTCTTGGCCGACCGGCGCGCGCGCGAGCGCATGGGCCGGGCGGGTCGCGAGCGCGTGCGCGAGGCCTTCACTGTGGACCGGATGGTAGAGGGCACCCTGGCCCAGTACCGGGAGCTGTGCGGTGGCTGACCCGAGGCCCGGCTTCAGAGAGACGGACGCGGACCTGCGCGTGCTCGTGGTGCGCATGAGCGCGGCCGGCGACGTGGTCCACGGCCTGCCCGTGGTCCAGGCCCTGCGCGCGGCCCGGCCCGAGGTGCACGTGGGCTGGCTCGTGGAGGACCGGTTCGCCGCGCTCCTCTCGTGCGCCAAGGCGGCGGACACGGTGTTCGTGGTCCCCCGCCGCGCGGCGCGAGCCTGGCCCTTGCGTCGTCGGCTCGGGGCCCTGGCCGCGCTGCGCCGCAGGTTGATCGCGGCCCGGTTCCACGTGGCGTTGGACCTCCAGGGCCTGACCAAGAGCGCGGCGGCCGCCTGGGCCGCGCGCGTGCCCCGGCGGGTGGGGCTCGCCCGGCCGGACGCGCGCGAGCTGGCGCCCCTTCTGTACACGCAGCGCGTATCTCCGGGCCCGGAACGCACGCACGTGGTGGACCGCAATCTGGCGCTCCTGGGCGCGCTCGGGCTCACGTCGCCCGCGTCCGGGGCCGCGCGATTCCCGGCCCTGGACCTGCACGCGCCGCGGGTGGACGCGTTCCTGCACGACACGGAACTTACGCATGCGCGCTTCGCGGTCCTCAACCCGGGCGCGGGGTGGCCGGCCAAGCGCTGGGCCCCGGACCGGTATGCGCGCCTGGCCGCTGGCCTGGGCCGCGACCAGGGGATGGCGAGCGTCGTCACCTGGGCCGGGCCGGCCGAGGAACATTTGGCCCGAACCGTGGTGGAATCCGGCGGTGAATCCTGTATCATGGCCCCGGCTACGGACCTGGCCGAGCTGTGGGCGCTGCTCGGGCGGGCCGCCCTGTTCGTGGGCGCGGACACCGGTCCCCTGCACATGGCCGCGGCCGCCGGGACCCGCTGCGTGGGCCTGTTCGGCCCCACCACCGGCGCGCGCAACGGACCGTACGGGGCCGGGCACCGCGTCCTCCAGGGCCATTGCCCCGGCCAGCCCGGCTGTTGGAGCCGGCGCGGCCGGCGGCGGTGCACATGCATGCGCCGGATCGACCCCGAGGCCGTGCTCGACGCCTGTCGGCGCGCGATCACGGACTCGAACGCGAAGGACGCCGTATGAGCGCTTCCGCGCGGTCCCAACCCTGGTCTGCGAGCTACGTGCTCGTCACCCTGCCCGCGTACGTGCTGCGGGACCTGTTCAAGAGCTTTGTGCCGGCGCTGTTGATCCTGAGCTTTTCGGTGCTGCCCTTTTTCCTGGGCGGAATGCTCCACCGCAACATCGGGGTGCTGACCGTGCTCTCGGTCCTGCCGTTCCTGTTCCCGTTCTTCAGCGGGCAGGTGTTCCCGCCGGCGCTGTTGATCGGCACGGTGCTCTGTTACGGGCGCATCGGATCGGACAACGAATACACCGCCGTGCAGGCGGGCGGCGTGTGGCCGGGATGGATCGTGCTCCCGGCCTTGGCCGTGGGCGTGCTCTCGTCGCTGTTGACCCTGTACCTGAACGAACAGGTGCTCACCTACAGCACGCGGCGCATCGGGCAGATCGTGCTCCAGAGCCGGGTGGACCTGCTGCGCCGCCAGCTCGCCCACCAGGGCCGGGTCCAGGTGGGCCGGTACCACATCTACCGGTTCGCCCGCGGGCCCGAGGGCCACCAGGCCCTGGACATCACCGAGTACGGCTCGCCCCCGTCCGCGCCCGCCGGCCGGCCGGGCGACCGCTCGCCCGCGGACCGGTACGCGGGGCCGGTGCGCCGGGTGGTGGCCCAGGATCACGCCATCACCGTGCAGCGCGAGCCCGGCTCCGCGGGCGAGGAGGTCCAGAGCACGGTGCTTCTGCACCTGACCCACTGCTACATCGAGAACCTGAACCCCGACGACCCCGCCGAGGCCCAGCCCATGCGCGCGGCCTCCGCGACCCTGCCCCTGCCCGTGGAGGCGGAGGTGAGCTCTCACATCGGCCCGCACCGCGTGGCCTGCTGGGGCATCGGGGAGCTCGTCGCGCGCATGGAGGAGCTCGACGCGGAGTTCCAGGCTGGCCGCCTGCCCGAGCGCGACTACCGCAAGAGCCTGCGCAAGGCCGCGCGCGAGCTCCAGACGCGCCTGAGCCTGAGCTTCTCATGCATCCTGTTCGCGGTGGTGGGCACGTTCCTGGGACTGGTGACCCAGCACAGCGACCGGGCCGCGCGCTTCGGCGTGGGGTTCGTGGTGCTGGCCGGGTACTTTCTGGTGTATCTCTTGTGCCGGACGATCACCGACAGCGGCGGGTGGCTGATGTGGCTGCCCAACATCCTGCTGGCCGTGTTCGGCCTGGCCCTGGTGCGGCGCGTCCTGCGCCCGGTGTAGGCTTCCGGGAGGCCCCTGACGCTCATGTGGAAGCGGCTCCTGCCCAAGATGGACTGGTATGTGACCCGGGGGATGCTGTCCATGTTCGGGCTGTCCGCCGTGGGCCTGTGCATGCTCGTGGCCGTGGTGCACGCGTTCCAGCGCATGGACGAGTTCCGCGGGTTCGTGGAGGAGCGCGGGTACTCGGCCCTGGCCGCGGTGTGGCTGGTGACCAAATACTACCTGTGCCTGACCCCGCAGTACTTCATCCAGTTCATGGTCCCGTTCATCGCCATGCTCGCCGGGATCATCGTGGTCAGCAGCCTGTCCCGCCACCGGGAGTTCACCGCCATGCGCGCGAGCGGCGTGCCGCTGCGGCGCATCCTCACCCCGGTGCTGGCCACGGCCCTGGGCATCGGGGTGGCGGTGTTCCTGGCCCGCGACGCGGTGCTGCCGCCGCTCGCGCGCCAGGCGCACAGGATTGCGCTCCTCATGGAGTCCGAAGGCGAGGGCGAGCCCACCACTATCGTGCTTCCGGTCGGCGACCAGGTGCGTAGCTACATGATGGGCCACTTCGACCCGTCCACCCGCACCGCGTACAACTTCCGCCTGGAGGTGCGCGACCGCGAGGCCCTGGCCGCCGGACGCGCGAGTCGGTACGAGCTGTACCTGGACACGGACCCCGTGCTCGGCGATGGCGTCTGGTACGCGAGCCACCCCCGGAACTACCGGCGCGGACCGGGCGGGCTGGTGAAGCTCGACCCCGCGGACATCCCCACCCGCCTCACCCCGGCCATGCTGGAGCAGGAGGTGCTCGGGCCCGTGATCATGACCGCCGAGGACCTGCGGGCCCTGAGCGGCGACGTGGCCATGCAGACCGAGCTCGCCCAGCGCCGGGCCGCGCCCCTGGCCGGCGCGGTGATCCTGCTCGTGGGCATTGGGCTCGTGATCCGGCGCGAGCGGGTGGACCCGGGCAGCGCCGTCGGCCGGGTCACGAGCGTCGTCTTCGCCCTGGTCGTGTGCGGGGGCTACTACGTGGTCCAATACGCGTTCCTGGAGCTCGCACTGACCGAGGCGGTGGGCCCGAACCTGGCCGCGTGGACGCCCAACGTGCTGTTCGGCGCGTGGGGCGGGTACAGCTTCTGGCGTCTGGACCACTGACGGAGAGCGGCGTGGCCCGGCTGACCGTACTCGTGCCCTGCTACAACGTGGAGGCGATCCTGCGCCCGTGCCTGGAGAGCGTGGCGCCCATCGCCGACGAGCTCTTGGTCGTGGACTCGGGCTCGACCGACCGCACGCGCGCCATCGCGGCCGAGTTCACCGACCGCATCCTGGTCCACGAGTACGTGCACTCCGCCGCGCAAAAGAACTGGACCATCCCCCAGGCCGCGCACGAGTGGGTGCTGGTGATCGACACCGACGAGCGCGCCACGCCCGCGCTCCAGCGGGAGATCCGCGCGCTCCTGGACGGCGAGCCCGCGCACGACGGGTACCGCATCCGGCGGCGCAACCACTTCTTCGGCAAGCCCATCCGCCACTGCGGGTGGGAGCGCGACGACGTGCTGCGCCTGTTCCGACGCGACCTCAGCCGGTACGAGGACAAGCACGTGCACGCGGACGTACTCGTGCAGGGCGGCAACGTGGGCCGGCTGCAAGGCGAGCTCGTGCATTACACCTACACCTCGTTCGACCAGTACCTGGAAAAGTTCGGCCGGTACACCACCTGGTCCGCGCGAGACCTGCGCGAGGCGGGCAAGCGGCCCACCGCGTGGAACCTGCTGGCCCGGCCCGCGTTCCGGTTCCTGCGCATGTACGTGTGGCGGCGCGGATTCCTGGACGGCAGGGCGGGGCTCATCCTGTGCGCGCTGGCCGCGTTCAGCGTGTTCATGAAGTACGCCAAGCTGTGGGGGATGCTCCGCGACGAGGCGCATCCCGCGAAGGACGAGCGCCCGTGAACACCCTCGTGCGCATGTTCAAGCTCGTGCGCCCCTATCCGGGCCGGCTGGCGTGGCTCCTGATCGTGGGCCTGACCTTCAGCGGGTTCCACATGTCCTTCGCCTACGTGACCAAGTACGCGATCGGCGTGCTGGAAGAGGGCCGCCCGCCCGCGTGGCTGCCCACCGAGAGCGCCAGCACCGCGCTGGGGCTCATCATCTTCGTGGTCGGGGGGCTGCTGCTCGTGGGCCAGTGCGCGACCATGTATTTGCGCCGGTACCTGCGCTCGTGGCTCAGCCGCCGGGTGGTCATCGACACCCAGAAGGCCGTGGGCGCCCATCTGCTGAGCCTGGACCTGGGGTACTTCCAGCGGGCGCGGTCCGGGGACCTCGTCAGCCGCATGACCAACGACATGCGCATGCTCAGCCGCACGGTGTCCCTGTTCGGGCAGCTCCTCACCGGGCCGCTGACCCTGCTCGTAGGCGTGGGGGTGCTCGTGCACATGGACTGGCAGCTGACGCTCATCAACCTGGTGGCCGCGCCGCTCGTGCTTGTCATCATCGCGCAGCTCTCGCGCAAGATGCGCCGCGCGGCCAAGCGCGCCTTCGAAAAGCAGGCCGACGCCACGAGCGCGCTGATGCAGTTCCTCTCCGGCATCCGCACGGTCAAGGCCTTCCAGCGCGAGGACGAGGAGCGCGGCCGGTTCGCCGGGCTCCTGGACCGGGTCTTCGGCCTGGGCATGAAGGGCGCGCGCGCCCGCGCGCGGGTGCGCCCGCTTGTGCAGTTCATGGCGGGCATGGGCGCGATGCTCGTGCTCTTCATCGGCGGACGGTGGGTGCTTCTGGACAAGATGGAGCTTCAGGAGCTCGTCGCGTTCCTGACCGCGCTCGGGCTCATGTACCAGCCGGCCAAGGACGTCTCGCACGCGAACACCGAGGTCCAGGAGACCCTGCCCGCGGCCGAGCGCGTGTTCGAGATCTTCCACGCCCGGCCCGGGGTGCACGACGCGCCCCACGCCCGCGACCTGGACCGGTTCCGCGGGGAGATCCGGTTCGAGCACGTCACCTTCGCATACGAGGGCGGGCCCACGGTGCTCCACGACGTGGATCTGACCATCCGCGCGGGCGAGCGCGTGGCCCTGGTGGGCCCCTCGGGCGCGGGCAAGTCCACGCTCGCCGACCTGGTGGCCCGGTTCCACGACCCGCCCCAGGGCCGGATCGCCGTCGACGGCCACGACCTGCGCGAGGTCTCCCTCAAGAGCCTGCTCGCGAACATCGCGATCGTGAGCCAAGACCCGTTCCTCTTTCACACCACGATCCGCGAGAACATCGCCTACGGCCGGCCGGGCGCCACCGACCTCGACATCGAGGCCGCCGCCCATGCCGCGGGCATCCACGACGAGATCCTGGCCCTGCCGGAAGGGTACGAGACCAACGTCGGCGAGCGGGGGGACCTGCTCTCCGGCGGCCAGCGCCAGCGCATCTGTATCGCTCGGGCGCTCCTCAAGAACGCGCCGATCCTGATCCTGGACGAGGCCACGAGCGCCCTCGACACGGAGAACGAGCGCCTGGTGCAGGCGGCGCTCGACCGGCTGATGGAGAACCGCACGAGCATCGTGATCGCGCATCGGCTGTCGACCATCCGCCACGCGGACCGCGTGCTCGTGCTCGAAGGGGGCCGCATCACCGCCCAGGGCACCCACGACGAGCTCCTGGCCCAGAACGGCACCTACGCCTACCTGTGGGCCCTCCAGGCCGGCGGGCCCGCGCCGCCCGGCCCGGCCCGGCAGCCATAGGGAGCAGGGCGCATGGCCGGGACCCTGACCGTGCTGCACCTGTGCTCGATCAAGGGCCGTGGCGGCACCGGGTACATGGCCGCGCGCCTGTGCCGGCTGCTGCGGGACCAGGGCGTGCGCGTGCTCGTGGGCGCGTGTGCGCACAGCAAAATGGACGCGCGCGCCCGCGCCGCGGGCCTGGAGCGCCTGGAGGGGCTGCACCTCTTGCGCGGGTTCCACCCCAGGGCCCTGGCCGCCGACGTGCGCAGAATCCGGGCTTGCGTTCGCCGAGAAAATGTGGACATTGTGCACGCTTGGCATAGCATTGAGTATTGGACCGCCGCGGCCGCGCTCTTGGGGCTGCGGGCCAGGCTCGCGCGCACCCGGGGGCTTGTGACCCCGTTTCGCGCCACCTGGGTCAACCGCCTCATCCATCGGCGCACCGCGCTCGTGCACGCGGCCTGCACCCGGATCGCCGAGCGTTACCGCGAGGCGGGCTTTGACATGCGCCGGGTCCGCGTGGTGCACGACGGGGTGGACCTGGACCGGTACGCGCCCGGCGGCGACCCCGGCCCGGTGCGCCGCGAGGCGGGCGTTCCGCCCGACGCGCCGGTGGTCGCGGCCGTGGGCCGGCTCGAACCCGTGAAGGGGCACCGGGTCCTGCTCGAGGCCTTCGCCCAAGTACGCGCGAGGGCGCCGCAGGCGCACCTGGTGCTCGCGGGCGACGGGTCCGAGCGTCCCGCACTCGAGGCCCGCGCCGGGGCCGAGGACCTGCGCGGTGCGGTGCGCTTCCTGGGCGTGCGCAAGGACGTGCCCGCGGTGCTGGCCGCGGCGGACGTGTTCGCGCTCGCGAGCGTGGGCTCGGAGGGCTCCAGCCGCGCCACCCTGGAGGCCATGGCCGCGGGCCTGCCCGTGGTCGCGAGCGCGGTGGGCACGCTCCCGGACCTCGTGCGCGAGGGCGAGACCGGGCTTCTGGCCCCCCCGGGGGACGCGCAGGCGCTCGCCGACGGGCTGTGCGCGCTCGTCGCCGACCCCGCGCGGCGCAGGACGTTCGGCCGGGCCGCGCGCGCGCGGGCCGAGGCCGAGTTCGACGAGCGGCGCTTCGCCCGGCGCATGAAGGATCTGTACGCGGAGGCGACCCAATGCAGCCCCTGACCCTGCTCTCGGTCATCAGCTCGAACCGGCTCTCCGGGCCGGGCGTACCCGCGCTCGCGCACGCGAAGCTCTTGCAGGAAGCCGGGCACCGGGTGCTCTTCGCCTGCCGTCCGGACGGTCCGCTGGCCGAGGCCGCGCGCCACCGGGGACTGGAGCTCTTCCTGGACCTGGACTTTCCCCGCCGGGGCGAGGTGTGGAAGCTTCCGCACGACGCGCGTCTCTTGCGCCGCCTGGGCGACCAGGAGGGCCTGGACCTCATCTTAACCCACCAGACCATCGAGACCATCGCCGCGGGCCTGGGCGTGGGCGGCAAGAGGCCGGTCGTGCGCGTGTGGCACGACGGCAGCGGCCGGCCGATCATGCGCGCGATGCGGTGGTGGATGGAGCAGCACGGCATCCGTCTGGCCGCGACCACGCCCACCGCAGCTCGCGCGGCCGCGAGCGGCGAGGACGCCAAGCCCGTGCCCGTGCTGCCCGCGCCCGTGAACGTGGACCGGTACCACCCGCGCCTGGACGGGTCGCTCGTGCGCACCGAGCAGGGCATCGGCCCGGGCGAGGTGGTCGCGGCCCTGGTGGCCCGGTGGAAGCCCGGCCGCGGACTGGAGCGGTTCCTGGACCTCTTCGCCCGGGCCGCGCACACCGAGGAGCGGCTGCGCGCCTTGCTCCTGGGCCGGGGCAAGTTGCAGGAGGCCCTGGCCGCGCAGGCCGAGAACCTGGGCATCGCCGAGCGGGTGACCTTTCTCTCGCCCGGGTGCCGGTTCCCCGAGTCCGTGGCCGCCGCGGACCTGGGCGTCTTGATGGAGACGGGCTCGGACGGGAGCGCCCGGCCGGGCCTGGAGCTCATGGCCGCGGGCAAGCCCATGCTCGTGGCGGACCACGGATCGCTGCCGGACCTGGCCGCCTCGGACCCGGCGGGCGCGATCGTGTGCGCCACGGACGACGAGATGGTCGGGCACCTCGTGGATCTGGCCCGGTCCCTGCCGCGCCGGCGCAGGCTGGGCGCGGCCGCGCGCGACTACGTCTGCCAGCGCCACGCGCCCCGGCGCGTGCGCGCTACGCTGGAGCGGTTCGTCGCGGACGTGCTGGCCGACTCGCCCGCGGCCCAAGAGACCTAGCCCGAAGGACCGCGCCATGCCCACTCCGCCCCGGATCGCGGACATGCCCGGGTGGCGCCTCGCCGCGGTGTCGGCCGGACTCAAGCAGTCGGGCGCGCCCGACCTCGGGCTCATCGTGGCCGAACGGCCCGCCGCGGCGGCCGGGGTGTTCACCCGCAACCGGGTGCAGGCCGCTCCGGTGCGCCTGTCGCGCACGCACCTGCGCCGCACGGGCGGCGCCGCGCGCGCGGTGGTGGTCAACGCCGGCATCGCCAACGCATGCACCGGACCGCAGGGGCGCCGCGACGCGCTGGCCACCGCGCGGACCGCGGCCGAGCTTGTCGGGTGCGCGCCGGAACAGGTCCTCGTCTGCTCCACGGGGCTCATCGGCGCACGGCTTCCCATGGACCGCGTCCGCGCAGGGCTCGCCCAGGCCCACGCGCGCCTGGGCCGTCCGGCGGCGGCGCGGGCCTTTGCGCGGGCGATCCTGACCACGGACACCAGGCCCAAGCAGGCGGGCGTGCGCGTGCGCCTGAACGGACGCGCTGTGTGCGTGGCGGGCGCGGCCAAGGGCGCGGGCATGATCGCGCCGGACATGGCCACGCTGCTCGCGTTCGTGCTCACGGACGCGGCCGTGGCGCCGGGCACCTTGCGCGCGCTTCTGGCCGAGGCCGTGGACCCCACGCTCAACTGCCTGACCGTGGACGGGGACACGAGCACGAACGACACCTGCCTGGCGCTCGCGAGCGGCCGGGCGGGCAACCGCCCCGTGCGCAGCCCGCGCGGCCCTGACGCGCGCGCCCTGGCCGGGGCCTTCCAGGAAGTGCTCGCCGAGCTCACCGGCCAGCTTGCCCGCGACGCCGAGGGCGCCGGACGCCTCGTGCGCGTGCGGGTGCGCGGCGCGCGCAGCCCCGGCGCGGCGCAGCGGGCTGCACGCACCGTGGCCCAGAGTCCGCTCGTGAAGACCGCGCTCGCGGGCGCGGACCCGAACTGGGGGCGCATCGTCGCGGCCCTGGGCCGAAGCGGCGCCGGGGTGCGGGAATCGCGCCTGCGCGTCTCGATCGCGGGGGCCCTTCTCTTCGACCGGGGCGCGCCCGCGGCCTTCGACGCCGCGCGCGTGGCGCGGGCCATGCGCAAGCGCGAGGTGGACCTCGACATCGACCTCGGCCAGGGACAGGCCGCGGCCCGGATCTACACCTGCGACCTGACCCACGGGTACATCACCATCAATGCGGAGTACCACACCTGACCGGCCGCGCTTGCCTCATACGAGTCGGCGCGCGTAGTTGAACCGCAGCTTGCCCTTGCCCGGCTCGCCCAGGGCCGCCCACTCGGCCGCGGGGTCGGGGCTTGCGCACAGGTCGGCCACGAACCATTGCGCGCGCACGCGCTCGTTGTAGAGATCCGTGAGGTCAAAGGGCCGCTCGGGCCGGAACACGCAGACCTGCCCCTTGCGGCGCACGCGCAGCACGGTGCCGCGCGCGTCCGTGAGCAAGGCGCCCCCGGGGCCGACCCAGTCGAGCGCCGCGCGCGTGACAACAAGCGCCGGCCGCCCGAACACGGTCACCGCGCACGGCACGGACGCCGCGCCGGTGAGGTCCTCCATCTGCGCGCGGTCTGCCTCTACGCTGACGGCCACGCACCCGCACCCGCGCGCGGCCAGGGCCCGGGCCGCGAGCGCGTTGAGAACGCCCAGGCCCGGACCGGCCTCCAGGGCCACGCCCGCCTCCCGCGCGAGCATCCACCCGCCCCAGGAGTTCGCCTCCGCGGCCACCCCCGCGTCCTTGCACGCGGCCAGCACGTCGCGCACGCGCTTGAGGCCCTGGTCGAAGATGACCGACGGCAGCGCGGCCACGAGACGCTGTGGCCCGAACCGGTCCGCGAGTCTGCGCACGCGGTTGGCGGTGGCCCCCTCCAGCACCACGCTCTCCACGTCCGTGCGCGCCAAAAACCGCGCCGCGCGGCCCGCCTCCAGCCGGACGCGGTTCACGCGTTCGCCCAGCGCGTACCGGTTTTCCGGCGCGGGCGTTCCGGGGGAGAGCAGGTCGCGCACGCCCGCGGGCAGGCGCACGCGCACCGCGGATTCGGGCGCGCGCCGGGCGCGGTGGAGCGCGGCGGAGATCCGGTCCAGCAGCGCGTTCACGTTCTTCGGCGGCAGCAGGCGCTGCGGCTCGTCGGCCTCGAACCGGTCCAGGATCCGCTCCTGCACCGGGGCTCGGCGCAGATGCGCGGCAAGGTCCGCCAGGCGCGTGGCCTTCTCGGGACGTCGCACCCGCGTGCGCGGCAGGGTCCAGGTCTCGGTGCGCCCCTGGGCCGTGCACGCGACGCGCAGCCCCTTGGGCGTGGTGCGCACGGTCAGATCGTAGGTGGGCGCCTCGGCCGCGCGCGCCTGCGGGGCCGCCGCTTGCGAGCTCGGCGGACGACCGGAGGCGCCGGTGAGCCCCGCGCGCGTGCCGTCCAGATACCCAGCCGTCATCCGTCGGCCCGCGTAGTCGCCGAGCGCGCGAACCCGCTCGACCGTGCGCGCGTCCGGGCCCGCATCCAGGGCGCGGCGGTACGCGGCCACGGCCCGGCCCACCCAGCGCGCGGACTTGAGCCGCCCCTCGATCTTCAGCGCGCGCACGCCCGCCTTGCGCAAGGCGTCGAGCCGCTCCACGAGCGCGAGGTCGCGCATGCTCAAAACCCGCCCCCGCGGGCCGCCGGCCACCTGCCAGGGCACGCGGCACGGGCTCGTGCACGTGCCCCGGTTGCCGCTTCGCCCGCCCACCCAGCTCGCGAGCAAACACCGCCCGCTGACAGAGAAGCAGAGCGCGCCCTGGACAAAGACCTCCACCGCCACGCCCGGCACGGACGCGGCGGCGCGCACCTCCGAGAGCGTGAGCTCCCGCGCCAGAATCACCCGGTCCAGCCCGAGCGCCGCGGCCGCGCGCACGCCCGCGCGCGAGGTCACCGCGGCCTGAGTGCTCCAGTGGAACTCGAGCTCCGGGAATCGGTCACGCAGGTCCAGGAACCACGGGTCGCGCACGAGCACCGCGTCCACCCCGGCCCGGCGGGCGAGCTCCAGCGTGCGGGCGGCCTCGGCGGTCTCGCGGTCGGTGAGGTCGATGTTGAGCGCCAGGTACGCGCGCGCGCCCCGGCCGTGGACCGTGCGCACGACGTGCGCCAGATCCGCGGGCGCGAAGTTCTGCGCGCCGCGGCGGGCGTTGAGGGTCAGGAGGCCGAAGTACACCGCGTCCGCGCCCGCGTCGAGCGCGGCCTGGAGCGCCTGCGCGCCGCCCGCTGGCGCCAACAGCTCCATGCGCGCCGGTGTGCCGGTGTCATGCGACTGGGCCATGCAGCGCAGCATACGCGCGCCGCGCGCAGTCGGTCAAGGCCGGGGGACAGCCCCGCCGCGCTTGACACCCGGGCCCGCGGGCCTACCCTTGGCTTCGCGCCCGGCAAGCGCACGGGCGCGGGAGGCAGGCATGCACGTCTCGGTCCTCGCGTTCGTGGGCGCGCACATCCGTCCGGACGAGATCCGCGGCAAGCGCGTGGTGGAGGTCGGCGCCCGGGAGGTGAACGGCGCCGTGGGCCCGGTGCTTCGCAACCTGGGCGAGCCCGCCGAGTACGTGGGCACGGACCTCGAGCCCGGCCCGGGCGTGGAGGTGGTCTGCCGCGCCGAGGCGCTCGCGGACCGGTTCGGCGAGGCGGCCTTCGATCTGGTGGTGTGCGTGGAGACCCTGGAGCACATGCGCGACTGGCAGGCGGCCGTGCACCACATGAAAGCCGTGTGCCGAGCGGGCGGGGTGCTCGTGCTGAGCGCCCGGTCGCAGCCGTTCAAGTACCACGGGTTCCCGCACGACTACTGGCGGTTCTCGCGCGCGGACATGGCCCACATCTTCGGCGACTGCGCGGACCTGGAGCTCTACGACGACCCCCAGGATCCGGGCGTCTTCGTGAAGGCCCGAAAGCCCGCCGCCGTCGCGGAGCGCGACCTGTCCGACTACGCGGTCTACAGCATCGTCACCGGCGCGCGCGAGACCGCGTTCGTAGAGGCCCACCGCGACAGCCCCCAGTTCCGCCGCATCCTGGCCAGACGCCGCCGCCGCGCCCGGCGCAAGCGGCTGCGCGCCTGGCGCGCGCGGGTGCGCGCCGCCCTGCTGGGCGGGCGCTGACCGTGCAACCGGCCAAGCCCGGGGACCTCACGCCATGATCACGGGTATCCTGCTCGGCCTTGGGAGCGCCTTTCTCCTGTCCGTGAGCTACCTGTGCAGCCGGTGGTTCTCGGGCCGGTGGCCCCAGGGCGCGGTGCGCCTGCTCGTGCTCGCGCAGATCGAGCTCGGGGTGCTGGCGGCCGCGCTCTTCTTCGCGGTGCGCCCGCCACAGCTTGCGCCCGTCGAGGGGTTCGCGGGCCTGGTGCTGGGCACGAGCGTCTTCTACCTCGTGGGCCAGGCGTGCCTGTTCCGGGCCCTGCGCCAGGCAGACGCCTCGCGCCTCTCGCCGCTGTTGGGACTGAAGATCCTCGCGCTCGCGGCCTTCAGCGCCGTGTTCCTGTCGCGCCACTACACGCCCGTGCAGTGGGCGGCCGTGGGCCTGAGCGTCGCCGCGGCCGCGGTGCTCGCGCGCGCGGGCACGGTGCTCAGGCGCCGCGTGCTCGCGTGGCTTCTTGCCACCGTGCTCTTCTACTCGCTCACCGACCTGTGCATCAAGGCGCTCGTGGACCATTTCGACGCACTGTCCCTGGCCCGGGCCTCGGCCCTGTCCGCGTCCTTGAGTTACATGGTCAGCGGCGTCCTGGTCCTGCCGCTTCTTCTTCTCATCGACCGGCCCCGCCCGCGCGCGTGGCTGGAGGCCCTGCCCTTCGCCCTGGCGTGGTTCGGCGGGATCCTGCTCGTCTTCGCCTGCTTCGCGCAGATCGGCGTGGTGTTCGGCGGGATCGTGCAGTCCACGCGCGGGGTGTTGAGCATCGGGCTGGGGTGGTTGGTGGCCGCGCTCGGGCACGAGCACCTGGAACAGCGCGCACCCGCGCGCGTGGTGGCCCGCCGGGTGCTCGCCGCCGCGCTCATGGTCGCGGCCATCGCGCTCTTCAGCCTGGGCGG
>CAZOBJ010000069.1:15163-17009 GCA_964577825.1 uncultured Planctomycetales bacterium | reverse complement strand
GCCAAGGAGAAGAACCGTGGTGGGCTCAACCCCGTTGAACGGTGCAGATGAGGGTGGCCTCGGCGCGCCAGAAAAGGCGCCCGCCAAGGTGAATCCTTTCATTGAGAGGCAGCTTGATCGCCTTTCGCAGGAGATCGGGGCCAAACTCACGGCAGATGTCCTGGGCATGGTCGGCCCAATCCTGCGCGGCTACGACGACGCTGTCCGGCAGGCACTTGAGACCTACTCGGCCAAACGCGACGATCATTCCCAGAGCGTTGCTGTGGTGCTTGATACCCAGGGCGGGATTATCGAAGTAGTCGAGCGGATAGCGAAGACAATTCGCCACCACTATGACAAAGTAATCATAGTCGTACCGAATGAGGCGATGTCGGCCGGGACCGTTCTGGCAATGGCTGGTGATGACATAATGATGGACTACTTCTCCTGTCTTGGGCCGATAGACCCGCAGATAGAGGTAAAGGGGGCGCTTGTACCCGCGCGCTCCTACTTGGTTCAGTTCGAGCGGCTCAAGGAGCGCTCCCAGAAAGGGGAGCTGACCACGCCTGAGCTCATCCTGCTCCAGAAGCTCGACTTGGCCGAGCTACACACATTTGAGGAGGCATGCGAACTGTCCAAGACCCTGCTCAGGGAGTGGCTCGCGAACTACAAGTTCAAGGACTGGGAAACAACGGAGACTCAACGCAAGCCGGTAACACGCGAGATGAGAGCGAAGCGCGCAGAGGAGATAGCCGACAGCCTGATGGACAACGAGAAGTGGCACTCGCACGCGAGGCCGATCTCCATGGAGGTTCTGCGCAACGACATCAACCTACGGATCGTTGACTTCGGGGAGGATGCGGACCTTCGCCAATGCATACGCGACTACTTTCAGTTCGTTACCGACTATATGGGCAAGATCGGGATTTCCGGTGTGGTGCATGCGCAGGGAATCTGCGTGAAGCTCTATTAGGAGGGCGCGGCCATGGCCACCCCTTTGGACCACCGAAAAGTAGCCGAGACGAACCCGGGCGTTGACGCCAAGATGATCGACCAGCTTGCTGCCTACCGGGCCTTGCTTAAGAAGGTCGGGCTCGCCGAAGGCCCCGACTACAGGCTGTCTCCGCCTCTCGGTCCGGGCCACGAGGTGCGAAGCCGTTCCCGATCAGGTAGGGGATCGCGGCTGCGGTCTCTGTAGCCCTACGCGCCCGCTCCTCTCCCTTATGAGAAAAACTCGGCGTACAGGCCGCGCACGGCGGCGGGCAGGTCCGCGGCGGATACGCCGAACATCATGGACAGCTCGCTCGCGCCTTGGTTGATCATCTCGATATTCACGCGCGCGCGCGCCAGGGCGCCGCACGCGCGCGCGGCCAGGCCCACCCGGTGGCGCATGCCCTCGCCCACGAGCATGACGAGCGCCAGGTCGCGCTCCACGCGCACGTCGTCCGCGGCAAGCTCGGTGCGGATGCGGCGCACCACCCGCTCCTCGGCGCCCGGTCCGAACGCGTCGGCGCGGAACACCACGCTCATGTTGTCGATGCCTGAGGGCGTGTGCTCGAAGCTGACCGCCTCGTCCTCGAACAGGGCCAAGAGCCGCCGGCCGAACCCGACCTCCCGGTTCATGAGGTACTTGTCCACATACACCATGGCGAAGCCCGGGTGCGCGGCGATGCCCGCCACCGGCCGGGCGGGATCGGCGGGGCGCGCGGGCACGATGCGCGTGCCGGGCCCGGCGGATCGCTCGACGCTTTGCACGGCCACGGGAATGCCCGCGTGGCGCACGGGCTCCAGGGCCTCGTCGTGGAACACCCCGAACCCCGCGTACGCGAGCTCGCGCATCTCCCGGTAGGTGAGCTCCTCGATCGGG